>DAOTZS010000275.1:0-10230 GCA_034434335.1 Anaerolineae bacterium | reverse complement strand
AGTTACGCACTTTAGGGCGTATCGCTCCTCCCCCTACCCTCCTTCTCCGCAAGGCGAGGAAGAAGGGTCGAGATGAGGGGTATCCTGGGCGGCGAAGCCGCCCAGGATACCCCTTTCAAAGGATTCCCCCGCCCCCGATTGGAGGCGGGGCCAGGGGTGGGGGTACAGCGTAGTGCAACTGCGTAACTCCTGTTGATTATTAAGATGAGCCAATGATACACCAGGTAGCGGGCTATGGGCAAGATAAAAAAGCCCTTCGGGCCCGCAAGGCCCGAAGGGCTTTCCCTGGCTCACACCAGCCTGACTCAGTCAGTAATACCGTACTCTGCCGGCCGCTTACTGCGCGTGATTGCCCACGCCATGATCAGGATCAGAACCGCCATCGAAACCCAGATGGCCGGGGTGGTTGTCTTGTAGCGCACCACAATGGGCGCGATGATCAGGCTCACCAGGTTGATGACCTTGATCAACGGGTTGAGCGCCGGCCCCGAGGTGTCCTTCAATGGGTCACCTACCGTATCACCCACCACGCTGGCCTTGTGGGCATCAGACCCCTTGCCACCATAATGGCCGTCTTCCACCAGCTTCTTGGCGTTGTCCCAGGCGCCGCCGGCGTTGGCCATGAACACGGCCAGCAGTTGTCCCGAAAGGATGACCCCGGCCAGAAAGCCGCCCAGGGCCTCGGCCTTCAACAGGAAGCCAACCACGATGGGGATCAACACGACCAGGATGCCCACGGGCAACAGCTCGCGCTGGGCTGCCTGAGTCGAGATGCTCACCGCCGTGCGGTAGTCAGGCAGCACCCTGCCCTCACGCACACCCGGCCGATCGAACTCCTTGCGCACCGCGTTCACCATGCCGTTGGCAGCCCGGGCCACTGCCTTCACCAGCAGCGAGCCAAATAGCAACGGCACCCCACCTCCGATCAGCAAGCCGATGAACACGCGCGGGTCGGCAATATTGATCACGTCTCCGAAGCCAGGATCCACCAGTTGGATGTCGGTAATAAAAGACCCGAACAGCGAGACAGCCGCAATTACCGCCGAGCCGATTGCCACACCCTTGGTGATAGCCTTGGTCATATTGCCCACCGCGTCGAGATCCGTCATGATCTTACGGGCATGTTCCGGCATCGAGGCCATCTCGCCAATGCCGTTGGCGTTGTCCGAGATGGGGCCGAAGGAGTCCATGGACACCAGGTTGCCGGCATGGGTCAGCCAGCCAATGCCGATCAGCGCGACGCCGTAGATCACATACTGCACACCCAAACTGCCGTAGACCAGCACAGAGACCAGGATGGCGCCCGCGATGGCTACCACAGCCCAGGTGCTCGATTCGTAGCCCTCGGCCAGGCCGCTCAGGATCGTCGTGGCCGGCCCGAAGCGCGTGCTCCTGGCAATCTCCTGCACGGGAGCCTTCTCCTTGGCAGTGAAGTACGCGGTGAGGCGGTTGACGATGACGTTAAAGATCACGCCGCTCGAGACCATCGCCGCCGGCTTCCAGTCGCCGATGTAGATCAGGGAGAGCAAGAAGGAGAGAGAAATGGTGATCACCGAGGAGACTTCGTAGGCGATCTCCATGCTGTGCCAGGCATCCCCCTTGGCCACTGTGCGCTCCCAAATCGGCACCGAGAAGGTACCGATGATCGAGCTAATGACGCCGATGGCGCGCACCAGCAGAGGGAAGATGATCCAGTAGACATTGCCGGTGATGCGCAGGAGCGCCAGGCCCAGGATCAGCGCCGAAACGATGGTGACCTCATAGGACTCGAAGATGTCCGCGGCCATCCCGGCGCAGTCCCCCACATTGTCGCCTACCTGATCGGCGATCACGGCTGCGTTGCGGGGGTCATCTTCCTCCAGCCCCTCTTCCACCTTACCCACCAGGTCGGCACCCACGTCCGCGGCCTTGGTATAGATGCCGCCGCCCACGCGCATGAAGAGGGCCAGCAGGGTGCCACCGAAGCCGAAGCCGAGCAGCGCATCGGGGGCTGCCTTGCCGAAGATGATGAAGATGGTCGTGCCACCCAACAGCCCCAGCCCATCGGTCAGCATGCCGGTCACCGTGCCCGAGCGGTATGCGATACGAAGCGCATCACCGAAGTCGCGCAGTGAGGCTGCCGCCACCCGCAGGTTACCCTGCACAGCCATGCGCATCCCCAACTGGCCGACGATCAGCGAGAAGGAGGCCCCCAGGATGAAGGCCCCTGCCCGGCCAAAGGCGATGACGATGCGCGCGTTATCGCCGAACATCTCTAGCGCCTCGGGGCTGGGGTTGGCGATCCACACGCTGCCAAAGAGGGCGAACACCAGGATGCCAATGAAGGGCAGAATCGTCCTCGCCTGGCGGGTCAGGTACGCATCCGCGCCCTCCTTGATAGCGGTCCAGATGCGCACCATGGCCGGAGTGCCAGTATCCTCCCCCATCACGTTACGGTAGAGCAACCAGGCATAGACCAGGCTGAACACAGCAACGACAAGTACCCCGTAGACCGCGCTGGTTTCAAAGGCGGTCAAGTGAATCTGGCTCATGAGACTTTCTAACCTCCCCTTGGCTTATTGACAGGAGTTACGCAGTTGCACTACGCTGTACCCCCCACCCCCAATCGGAAGGGGTTTTCTGGCCGGCGAAGCCGGCCAGAAAACCCCTAAGCTCGATCCCCCTTCCCCGTAAGGCGGGGGTTAGGAGGATGGGGCGATACGCTCTAAAGGGCGTAACTCCTGTTATTGAGCGCGGGCGTTCAGGTTCCCTGACACCCGTCAATAGAACACAGAGGGGCATTCTAACCCAGCCTGACGGTCGTTGTCAAAAAGCTCACCCAGGTCGCGCAAGCCAGCTTCTGGCACCTGGAGAGGTAACTTTCACCGGTGACTGGGGGTCACCTTCTTGGGCCTGCGGCCAGAGGTCGGCGAAGGCCGACCTCTCTCATGATGCATAGATGACAGCAGTTATGCAGTTGCACTACGCTGTACCCCCACCCTCTAGCTCCGCCCTCAATCGGGGGCGATGGTTCAATTCACCGAGAAAATTGGTTTACACTTTTTGCGGTCATTAAAATTGCAGCCCAGGGCCCTCACCCTTCCCCCTGCCCCCTCCCCCCTGGCCGCAGGCCAAGGGCCACGCCCCGAGGGCTCGGCCCCGAGGGGGAGAGGGGGGGACAAGGGGGGTGAGGGGCAGTGAAGGTCCGAGGGGCAGAAAGTGTTAACCGATTTTGAACCATCCCGCGAAGCCGCCCAGAATACCCTTATCCCGATCCCCCTTCCCCGCCCTGCGGGGAAGGGGGCAGGGGGATGGGGCGATACGCCCTAAAGTGCGTAACTCCTGTAAATGAAGGGTCTCGGCGGTGGGGCAATCCAGCGGATCGCCCCACCCGCCGCGAAGTGAAGTGTCCAGGATGGACGATTTCAATCGGCCTGAATAGTTACCCCAGAGAGTTTTGTCTGGCCATCTCGGCCATGCTATAATTTCACATGGATGACCAAACTCAGGCGCTGGCGCCCTACCCCAGGCTGGGAAGCTTCAAGGGTAGGGCTTTATGTTTTTGGCAACTGTTCGTCAGGAGGGGGGCCATGCACTTCGTTGACCTGTGCGGGGCCGAGGCATTGACGTTCGATGATGTGCTGTTGGTGCCAGGCTATGCTGCTGTCTTGCCTGCGGAAGTGGACCTGCGCACGCGCCTGCACGACAGGCTCAGGCTGAACATCCCGGTCCTCTCGGCTGCTATGGACACCGTCACCGAAGCGCGGCTGGCAATTGCCCTGGCCCGCCAGGGAGGGCTGGGCGTCATCCATCGCAACCTCAGCCCAGAGGAGCAGGCCGCCGAGGTGGACAAGGTCAAACGCTCGGAATCGGGCATGATCGTGGACCCCATCACCCTGGGCCCCGATGCCACCCTGGCCGAGGCTGAGGCGATCATGTCGCGCTATCACATCTCCGGTGTCCCTATCACCGAAGGGGGACGGCTGGTGGGCATCCTCACCAACCGCGACATCCGCTTTGCCACCGAACCCGATGCGCCGGTGCGCCAGTACATGACCACGCAGAACCTGATCACCGCACCCCTGGGCACCTCGCTGGAGGAAGCGAAAGCGATTCTGCACCGGTACCGCATCGAAAAGCTGCCTCTGGTAGATGAGCATTTTCATCTGCGCGGGCTTATCACGTACAAAGACATCCTGAAGAAGCAGGACTTCCCCAACGCGGCCAGCGACGCGCGGGGCAGGCTCCTCGTCGCCGCGGCCGTTGGGGTAGGGCCGGATCTCGAGACGCGGCTGGAACTGCTCCTGGCCGCCGGCGTGGATGCCGTCGCCGTGGACACGGCCCATGGCCACTCCCTGCGCGTGCTGCAGGCCATCCGGCGCATCAAAACCATGGCCCCTGAGCTGCCTGTCCTGGCCGGCAATGTCGTCACCGCTGAGGGCACGCTGGCGCTAATCGAGGCAGGGGCAGATGTGGTCAAGGTCGGTGTGGGTGCCGGCTCGATCTGCACCACGCGGGTGGTGGCGGGCGCGGGCGTGCCTCAACTGACCGCCATCGCCGAATGCGCCATGGCCGCCCATCGCCGTGGCATTCCCATCGTCGCCGACGGCGGGATCAAGTATTCCGGAGATATCGTCAAGGCGTTGGCCGCCGGCGCGGACGCGGTGATGCTTGGCTCGCTCCTGGCCGGGCTTGAGGAGGCCCCGGGCGAGGTCGTGATCTACGAGGGCCGGCGGTTCAAAGAGTATCGCGGCATGGGCTCGCTGGGGGCCATGAAGGGCCGTGCCAGTGACCGCTACGCCTCGGCCGAGGGCGCCAGCGATGGCAAGCTGGTGCCGGAAGGGATCGAAGGCCAGGTGCCCTACAAAGGCATGCTGGCCGACTACATGTACCAACTGATGGGCGGCCTGCGCGCGGGGATGGGGTATGTTGGGGCCGCTAATCTGCAAGAGCTACAGCAGAAGGCGCGCTTCGTCCGCATCACCAACGCCGGATTGATCGAAAGTCATCCTCACAGCGTTTTCATCACCAAAGAGGCGCCTAACTATCAAGTGCCGCCCCGGTGATGGCGTCACCCGCTTGTTCGAATCCCGCCGATGATCTACCGTGTCGAGGTTACCACCAGGCCCGGCCTCCGCGATGGCCGCGGGGAGAGCATCCTGCGTCAGGCAGCCGCTCTGGGGATAGAGGGCCTTCAGTCCGTAGTAGTTTATGACCTTTACTTTCTGGAGGGTGCCCTGGACGAAGCAGCCGTGTGCCACCTGGCCGATACCCTGCTGCACGATCCCGTGGCTGAGGTTGCCAACGTCGTGCCCTGGCCGCCCTCATCGGAGAGGCAGCCAGCCCACCCTGCCCCACATGCTCCCTTCATCGAGGTCACCCTGTTGCCTGGCGTGACCGATAGCGTGGCCGAAAGCCTTTTGCAAGGCGCACGCCTGATCGGCGTGGCAGGACTGGCCAGGGCTGCCACCGGCCGGCGTTACGAAATCCAGGGCCACCTGACCGATGCCGCCATCCATCGTCTTGCCGAGGACTTGCTGGTCAACACGGTAATCCAGAGCTATAGTGTGAACCAGTTCCTGGCTCCTCCCTTCCTGCCTGTGCAGGCGGTAGACGAGACCGTGGCGGTCATCCCGCTCACTGGAGCCGGAGACCAGGAGCTGGAGGCGCTCAGCCGGACGCGGCGCCTCTCCCTGGAGCTGGCTGAGATGCAGGCCATCCAGGCCTACTACCGCCGGCAAGGCCGCGAGCCCACCGATGTCGAGCTCGAAATGTTGGCGCAGACCTGGTCCGAGCACTGTGTGCACAAGACCTTCCGGGCCACGATCAACTATATCGAAGTGGACGCAGAGGGCAGGCCCATCCCGGGCAGCGAGCGCCAGATAGAGAGCCTGCTCAAGACATGCCTGATGGCCGCTACTGAGAAAGTCGGCAAACCGTGGCTGCGTTCGGCTTTCGTGGACAATGCCGGCATCATCGCCTTCAATGGACACTTCGACCTGGCTTTCAAAGTGGAGACGCACAACCACCCCTCCGCGCTGGAACCGTTCGGGGGAGCCAACACCGGCGTGGGTGGGGTGATCCGCGACATCATAGGTGTGAGCGCCTGGCCCATCGCCAATACCGATGTCCTGTGCTTTGGCCCGCCCGACCTGCCCTTCTCTTCGCTGCCGGCCGGAGTGCTCCATCCCCGGCGCATCGCTGAGGGGGTCACGGCCGGCATCGAAGACTACGGCAATAAGATGGGCATCCCCACGGTCAACGGTGCCATCCTCTACGACCCGGGGTACACCGCCAACCCTCTCGTCTTTTGTGGTTGCCTGGGCCTGGTGCCAAGAGGGGCCCACCGTCGCGCTCCCCAGGCGGGTGACCTGATAGTGGTGCTCGGTGGCCGGACTGGGCGAGATGGCCTGCGCGGGGCGACCTTCTCTTCCATGGAGATGGACCATCAGACCGAGCAGGTGGCGGGCAGTGCTGTCCAGATCGGCCACCCGATCAATGAGAAGAAGCTCCTGGAAGCTGTCATGGCAGCCCGCGATGAGGGGCTGTACCACGCCATCACCGACTGCGGCGGGGGTGGCCTGTCATCTGCGGTGGGCGAGATGGCCTCCGAGCTGGGTGCCGAGGTATATCTCGACCGCGTCCCTCTGAAATATGCGGGGTTACAACCATGGGAGATCTGGCTCAGCGAGGCCCAGGAGCGCATGGTGCTGGCGGTGCCGGCGGAGAACTGGCCCCGCTTGCAGGAGATCTGCCAGGGATGGGACGTTGAGGCTACTGTGCTGGGCCACTTCACAGGGGATGGCCGGCTGACTCTGCGCTATGGCCAACGCGTCGTGGGCGAGCTGGACTGCGATTTCCTCCACCATGGCATCCCCCGTCGGCATCTGCGAGCTGTATGGCAGGCACCCTGCTCCCCCCGCGCGGGCCAGCCAGCGCCCGACTTGGCCGAAGCCCTGCTAACGCTTCTTGCCTTGCCCGAGACGCGCAGCAAGGAGGATGTCGTCCGGCGCTATGACCACGAAGTGCAGGCCGCAACGGTAGTCAAACCGTTTGTGGGCCGCAACAATGCCGGGCCTTCCGATGCCGCGGTGTTGGACCTGGCCTTTGTTACAGGGGACCACATGGCCGAGGACGGGGGAGAGCGCGCGACGCATCGGGGTGTAGCCCTGGCCTGCGGCATCAACCCCCACTATGGCCTGTACGATCCTTATGCCATGGCCTGGGCAGCGGTGGACGAGGCAGTGCGCAACTGCGTGGCCGTGGGCGCCGACCCTGACTATATTGCTTTGCTGGATAACTTCTGTTGGGGCAACCCGAACCTGCCCGACCGCCTGGGTGGGCTGGTGCGCTGTGCCCTGGGATGCCATGACGCGGCCATTGCTTACGGGACGCCCTTTATCTCAGGGAAAGATAGCCTGAACAACGAGTACATGGGCCAGGATGGGACAAGGCGTGCCATCCCAGGCACCCTGCTGATCTCAGCAGTGGGAATCGTGCCCGATGTGCGGCACAGCGTAACCATGGACCTGAAATCTCCGGGAAACTTGTTGTATGTCGTCGGTGTCACGCGCGCGGAGCTGGGTGGCTCCAGCTATGAACGGACATATGGCCCAGTGGACGTGCCTGGGGCAGGCACGGTGCCCCAGCCGACGGGCCAGGCCATGGCCTGCTACCGTGCTTTGCACCAGGCCATGAGGCAGGGGCTGGTACGGGCCTGTCACGATTGCTCAGAAGGGGGGCTGGCAGTGGCGCTGGCCGAAATGGCGCTGGCTGGGGGATGTGGTGCGGTAGTGCGTTTGGCTGATCTGCCCCGCGCCGGTGACGTGCTGTGTGATAATGTGGCGGCATTCAGCGAGTCACTGGGCCGGATGGTGGTAGAGGTGGCGCCGGAAGACGTGGCTCCCTTCGAGGCCCTGTTCTCAGGGCTGCCGCTGGCCCGGGTTGGGTTTGTCACGGCTGAACAATATGTGTGGCTGCTGGGCCTGGGTGGCAACCTCGTCCTTGAGGCCCCTCTGGCCGCCATCGAGCAGGCCTGGCGCGGGCACATACAGTAGGAGAAGGGATGGGCAAACCGCGGGTCCTGATCCTGCACGCGAGTGGGACGAACCGTGATCGGGAGGCTGCGTGGGCCTGCGAGCTGGCCGGTGGCCAGCCGGAGATCGTCCACATCAACCAGCTCATCAGCGGCGCACGCCGGCTGGCCGAATTCCAGATGCTGGTTTTGCCGGGCGGCTTCTCCTACGGAGACGACCTGGGGGCTGGCAAGGTATGGGCTGTGACCTTGCGCTACCGGTTGGCAGAGGAGCTGGCCGCGTTTGTGGCAGAAGGAAAGCCTGTGTTGGGCATCTGCAACGGGTTCCAGGCGCTGGTCAAAGCCAGCATTTTGCCCGGGAGCCAGGCTGGCAGCGGGATGGCAGCCGAGAAACCTCTGCTTTCCCAGCCTGTCACCCTGGCCCGCAATGACTCGGCGCGCTTCGAGTGCCGCTGGGTTTACCTGCAGCCAAACCCGCGCAGCCCCTGCCTGTTCACCAGGGGCCTGGACGAACTGATTTACTGTCCGGTGGCCCACGCTGAGGGGAAATTCGTGGCCCGCGACGGCGAGACTTTGGCTGAGCTGGAGCGCGCCGGCTTGCCTGCGCTGCGCTACGTGGGCCCCGATGGCCGGCCAGCAGGATACCCCTGGAACCCGAACGGCTCCCAGAACCACATCGCCGGCCTGTGCAATCCTGCCGGCAACGTGCTCGGCCTGATGCCCCATCCCGAGGACCACATCATCCCTGAACAGCACCCGCGCTACCACCGGGGTGAGCGCGGCCTGCTGGGGCTGCCAATCTTCCGCAACGGCGTGCGCCATGCTGCTGAGTTGTAATACGAAAGGCTAACCGATGAGTGTAACAGCAGTGGTGGGTGCCCAGTGGGGCGACGAGGGCAAGGGACGCATTATTGACTACCTGGCCCAGTCAGCGGATATGGTGATCCGTTTCCAGGGCGGCGATAACGCCGGCCACACCGTCGTCAACCGATTCGGCACCTTCCGTCTCCACCTGGTGCCCTCAGGGATCTTCATCCCGCACACCTGCTGCATCGTAGGCACGGGCTGCGTAGTCAACCCTGAGACCCTGTTGACGGAGATGCGGGAGCTGGCCGCGGCGGGGGTCAGGCTGGACAACCTGTGGCTCTCCGAGCGGGCTCAAGTGGTGCTCCCATATCACCGCCTGCTCGATGGACTGGAAGAAGCCGCGCGCGGGGGCGCGCAGCTCGGCACGACGCGGCGAGGGATCGGGCCCGCCTATGCCGATAAGGCTGCCCGTGCCGGGATCCGCCTGGGCGACCTGACCCGACCAGATTACCTGCGCCAGCGCCTGGCCCTGACCCTGCCCCACAAAAACCTGTTCCTGCAACACTTTGGCCAGCCCCCGCTGGAACTGGAGCCGCTCCTGGAGCAGGCGTTAGCATGGGGTCGCGAGCTGGCCCCGCGCATCGTGGACACCTTGCCGCTGATCCAGAGGGCGCTACGAGCCGGCCAACATATCCTGCTGGAAGGGCAGCTCGGCGCTATGCGCGATCTGGATTGGGGGACTTATCCTTATGTCACTTCTTCGCACCCCTTGGCTGGCGCTGCCTGTGCTGGAGCAGGGTTGCCGCCTACGGCCATCACCCGGGTGGTGGGGGTGGTCAAAGCCTATACGACGGCCGTTGGCGCTGGCCCCCTGCCCACCGAACTGCGCGATGAAGTGGGTGAACGGCTGCGCGTGGTGGGCCAGGAATATGGGGCCACCACCGGCCGACCGCGACGGTGCGGCTGGTTCGATGGGGTGGCCATCAGGCACGCTGCCTGGCTGAATGGCTTCACCAGCCTGGCGGTCACCAAGCTCGACGTGCTGGATGGCCTGCCCGAGCTCAAGATCTGTATCGGCTACCGCCTGCCCGACGGCACTGTGCTCGACCGTATGCCCGACACCCCTGTCCTGGAGCAGGTGCAGCCGGTTTATGAGAGCTGGCCGGGGTGGAAGGAGTCCACACGTCACGCCCGCACGTGGGACGATCTGCCCGAGGCCGCGCAAGCCTACCTGCGCCGCATTGCAGAACTGGCGGGGGCACCCCTGCAATATATCTCTGTCGGACCAGAACGAGAGCAGTTGATTGTGCTATGACCGATGACCTCCTCTTCTCCCATGAAACCTACCTCTCGCCTTTCACCTGGCGCTATGGGTCGCCGGAGATGCGCCAGGTGTGGAGCGAGGCTCA
>DAOTZS010000274.1:0-6152 GCA_034434335.1 Anaerolineae bacterium | reverse complement strand
CAACTGGGCAACGCCGGCTTTGGCCACGCAGTACGGCACGTTATGGCGCGGGAAGATATTGCTGATCACCAGCGAGTTGATCGAGGCCATGTTGATGATGACACCCCCCTGGCCCCGGGCGATCATATGTTGTGCCACCCGTTTCCCGAAATAGAACATGCTGGACAGATTTGTCTCTATCATGCGTTGCCAGGCTTCGTCGGGCTCATCTTCCAGGGAGAGGCCGTCGGAGGGCATCCCCGCATTGTTTACCAGGATGTCAATCTTCCCCAGCCGGCTGATTACCTCCTGGACGAACCGTTCGATCTCCTCAGGGCGGGCCACATCTACCCTGGCGAAATAGGAACGCCGGCCCAGGCCGGCGATCTCGGCTTCCGTGCGCCGGCCTTCCTCCTCCAACAGATCGCAGATGGCCACGTCGGCCCCGGCCTCGGCCAGCGCCAGCGCGGCCTGCCGGCCCAGGCCGCGCGCCGCGCCCGTGACAACGGCAACCTGGTGAACGAGGTTGAAAAGGTCAAGCACGCTCATGAGACCCTCACTGCAACTCCGGCCACGTCCTCTCGCCGAACACGGCCCGCCAGTCCTTCAGGAAGCCGTTCATGCGCAGATCGGTGAAGGAGTGCTGGTAGAGCAGGCGCATGAACTCCATGCGCATGGTGCAGATGTCGGCGCCGGCGGCGGCCACTTCGCCGAAGAGCCGTGGGTAGCGTCCGCACGCCAGGATCTTGGTCCTGAAGCCGTAGTTGGTATAGATCTTGCGCACAGGCCCGATCATGTCGTGCGCCACATCTTCAGCCTGGTCGAGGGGGCCATTGAAGATGGCGGCGATATCCGCGCCGGCCTTGCCGGCCAGGTACGCCTGCGCGATGGAAGCGATCGCGGTCACCGCCAGCCGCAGGTCAGGCAACTCGCCCTTGAGCCGTTGCAGCGCCTGCAGGCCGGCGATGCTGGCCGGCAACTTGACAACGATCTTGTCAGAGAAGGCGTGCAGCCAACGGGCCTGGCGGATCATGGGCTCAGGGTCGTGCCAGCCGATCACCTGCACCAGCACCGGCCCCGGAGATGCTTCCACAACGCCAGCCAGGGTCTTCTCCATGTCCGGCCCCGCGGCAGCGATCAGGCTCGGATTGGTCGTGACCCCCGAGATGAGCCCCCAGGAACGGGCTTCCCAAATCTCGCGCGGATTGGCGCTATCCAGGAAAAGCTCCACGTCAGTTCCTCCCTGTAACTATTCAGGCCGATTGAAATCGCCCTCCCTGGGCACTCCGTGCCAGGCCTCGGCCCGAGGGGTGTCGGCCTCCGCCAACACCCTTCATGTGGGCATCCGCAAGAGAGGTCGGCGAAGGCCGACCTCTGGCCGCAGGCCCCAAAAGGGTGACGCCTCGGGCGAGCCCTCGGCGTGGCCCTTCCAGTCACCGCCTGAATAGTTACTCCTCCCTTACTCTGGTCTGTTGCCCCGTGGATGGCAGGCATCCCACCGAGGCCGCGCACATCAGAACAGATCTTCTGCCAGTTTGCACAGGTGCAGGACCACACGGTCCTGGTAAGCACGGTAAAAGGCCGGCGCCAGCGCGTAGAATTCCTCCCGCTGGAGGAATTGCCCATCCGTATCACGCCGGCCAACAAAGGCAAAGCTGAAATGGTGAAACACGCTATGATGCGGCGAAGGGGCTGGATCATCTGCCGTCTCATACTGGCGCAGGCACTCTGCAGCCAGAGCTGAGCCGGCGGCCGCCTCCCGCCGTGCATAGGCCACCGCATCATCCCACCAGCGCTGGAACAGCTCGGGGTAGAAATCGGCCAGCACCTGGGCGTAGAGCAACTGCAGACCAGGCGAGATCTTGAAGTGGTTGCGTCCTCCGGTAGCCCGGCGGATCACCTTCCGGGTTGCCGGGCTCAGATCATCGCCGGAGTGGAAGTCCAACATGACCCCGAACTCCTCAGCGATGCGGGAGAGGAACCAGATACGCTTCTCCAGGCCTTCCAGGCCGTCCGGGCAGCGATAGTCCGTCCCTTTCTCGATGCCGAAGTTCGGCGCGATGTGGGTTAGGGGGATGCCCCGGCGTCGCATCTCCAGCAACAGAAAGGCGAGTTCTACCTCCGTAGTCAAGCACTCAAACGTTGCGACCTCCGGGGGATGCTCGTCTATGCTCAGTTCCAGGTCAAAAGGCTGGCCCTCCTTGAGATGGGCAATGTACTCGTATAACTCCTGCACGGCGTCCAGAGCATCCCAGTACTTGCCCACCAGGCAGCCGAGAGCTGCCCTATCCGGCCGATAGCCCTGCCCACCAATGCGACGCGGCTGCCCATGGTAAGCCAGCACCGCCCGACGTTGGCCCGAGTCGGGTATCTTCGCTTCGAGATAAGCCTCGGCCGCTGCTGCTCTCGCCGACGGTGCCTTGTAATCCAGAATATCGGACACGTCCAGGGTGTAGAAGGAGTAATAGCGGGCAGCGGCGACAATCCGCCTGGCGCGTTCCAGGCCATCGGCGCCGCGCTTGACCTGGATGTGATCGGCATCGGCGCCGAACGGCTGCAATGGGCCGTGCTGCAAGGCGCTCAACACCCCGGCGACCCATAATCCCTCGAAGGTGCTGCCAGTATAGCCTGCCTCGATCGTCCCGAAGCCAAACGCCACATTGCGTTCCGGCGGCCGGCCAGCGAGGAGGTCTTCCAGGAGGTTCAGTTCTCGGACCGAGTTCTGGATTGCATTGGCCATGAAGCCGCCTTGCCCCATCGCTCGCCAGATCGCCGGCCACACAGCAGTCGTCATGCGGGTGCCGATGCCCAGCCGTGGCACGGCGCCCAGCGCCCTGGGGCCCTTGTGGGGCGCTACGCAGCGGAAGAAGCGGGCAATAACCGCCGCATCTGTCTTGTGCATGGCTATCTGAGCGCCGCACGAAAGGAGCTTGGTGCCCACAGGTGTACCCAGGACGGATTGACCCCCTTTGCCGTTGCTGCCGATCTCAATGAAGACCTGTTGCCCATCGGCAAGGCTGGCCAGACAGATGAGCGCGCCCTCATGGCGAACACATGACGAGGCGTGGGGGGTCAAGCCGCCACCCGACGGCAGAAGCATCCCCCTCGCCGCGGCCTCTTGCAATGATTGCCAGTAGCTTTCATCCAGCGCCTGGACTGTGTTCCAGGCATCAGCAGGCGCCCACGTGGCCGTGTCCAAGATAGCCGGGTTCCGGGCAGGGTCTATCACGAGTTTACCGAACTGCACGTGCCTTGCTCTATCTCCTCATTTCTCACATCGCGCGGCAGGCTCGCTTTCCCTGGCCAGCGTGATGTCCAGATGCCACTCAAAAGTAGAACGGGCCTTGACCGTCGAGAACTCCCCGTGTAAGCGAGCCACATCCAGCCGGTCAAAGGGCGCTGTAGCCGGCTCGAGGAAAATGTTATACAGGTCTTGCCACCCGCCTTCATTGGGCAAGATCCCCAGGTAGGGCACCCGCTCTACCGGAAAGGACAGCTTCAGGGTGAGGCCGCTTGCGGGATAGGTCAGCATGCACCAGCCCTCGGGCAGCTTCCCTTTGACAAAGTATTTTTCCGCATCGTGGGCAGCTTTGGGCCTCAATCTGCTCAAGTCCCTTGGCTTGCCGCTGGGTGAAATGAAAGACGGCCAGGGGAACTCGTCGCCATAACGCCCCAGTTCGCCGCTGAAGCTCAAAGTGGTGACGATGCTCTTGACCCCCGGCGGGAGGATCAGCCGGGCACCCTCTTCCAGATAGAACATGGGATGTGCCGCCCACATGAAGTCAAAGTCAAAAGGCGAAAGGTTGGTCAGCCTGTACTCGATGTGCAATGTCTCTGGGTCGGTGAAGGAAATCCACTTCTCCAGCCTGTAGGGGAACCGCACCCCATATGTCGCGAAGTGCAACTGCTCCCCTTCCACGGCGCTATCCCAAGGGATGCTCCATACCTCTCCATGATCCGGGATGGGGGTCCCGCGCCATGGGTAGCTTTCATAGAAGCATCTATCAATGCTGGGAAACATGTCATCGAAACCGGAACACTCACCCTCGGCCACATAGTCCCCGTCGTAAGGAGCCAGTCTGTACTGGGGGTTGGGCCGCTGGACGAGCAGCTCCAACCCGAGCGGTTTGTAGATGAGCGAGGCCATCTTGGCTCCGATAGAAGGCAGGAATTGAACCGCAACCTCATCCGACGCCAGGGTAAGCGCCGCCTGGTCCTTGTATCGCGACTCGGATATCGTAACTCGCACCTTCGTCCCCCTGCTTATGGCTGACCCACACCTGCTATCTGCTCGACCGACAGGCAGCAACGCATGAAGGATGACGATCGCCTCCCATCTCTCGCATTGGCTGTCACCAGCTTTTTTTCCTATGCCTTCATCACATGCTTGCTGGCAAACCGTGGAATCGTAGGAGAGAGGCGGGGCGCCAGGGCCTCGGCCTTGCCCGGCCTCCGCTCAAGGTGATGGACAGCATCTGCTCTCGTAGATTGCAGCCTCTGTCAGGAATCGCAGACCGCGGGCCCAGTTCACTGTCTCTCGCCCTTGGGTGGCTGATACGGCAAGGCCATCTTGGCTGTCAATCCGCCATCCAGGTAGATCACCTGCCCGGTCATGAATTCGGAGGCGTCAGAAAGCAGATACACGGCCGCATACGCAACATCTACCGGCAGCCCCACCCGCCCCCACGGCACCATGGCATTGCCGATCTCGCGGGTATAGGACGGGTCGGCCCGATAGTAGCTGGGCACCTCGATCGTGCCGGGCGCCAGCACGTTCACGCGAATACGCGCCGGGATCAACTCTATGGCCAGCTCGCGGCTGAAGGCAACGATGGCCCCTTTAGTGCCGGCGTAGATCGAGTGCCCCGGGAAGCCAAGGATGGCATGCACAGAGGAGATATTGACGATGCTGCCACCCGGCCATGGCTTATCGGGATGGCTGCGTTTCCACTCCTGCTGGCGTCTGATCATGTGGCGCACTGCCTGCTGGGCGCAAAAGAACTGCCCGCGGACGTTGAGGTTATAGAGACGATTGAACTGCTCTTCTGTGACGTCCAGGAAGTCAATGGTTGCCGTCAGGCCGGCGTTGTTCACCAGCCCATCCAGCCCACCAAGAAAGGCCGCTGCTTCGTCTACCACCCGGCGACAATCGGCCACCAGGCTCAGGTCCCCTTGAATGGCAATGGCCCGTCGGCCCATGGCCTCAATCTGTGCCACGGCATCCAGTGCGCCCTGGGCATTCGTGGCGTAGTGCAAAGCTACGTCTGCGCCCTGCCGCGCTGCCTCCAGCGCCACCCCTTGCCCAATGCCGGTCCCGGCACCTGTGACAAGCACCAGTTTGCCTTCGAGAGAATATGGGCTTTGCAAAGAAGGGCTCACTGTATCAACCCTCGTTTGAGAAGTTCCTGAGCAACGTCTGAGAGGCCAAGCTCTTCTAACCGGGCTGATGTGGGCCGACCGGTTTGCGGATCCCAACCGCGCAGGGTGTAGTATTCATCGAGCAGCCTGGCGAACTTCTCGCGGTCCAGCCCGAGGCCATGGCCAATATATGGGTTCACCCAGTTCTCTATCTTACTGAAGTGGGGGATCACCATCTCATCCACCGCCCGCGAGCGTTCCCAGTTGCGCACCAGCACCGCGCGTTCCAGGTTGAACACCCGTTCGGCCATCTGCTCGAATTCGGCCTCGCTCAGCTCCATGCCGGTCGCCAGGCGGAACATGTGGTACTCGAACGAAGGCCCAGGCATGGAGACAGTTCGCCCATGGGCCATGAACTCAGCGCGGGCAAAGTGGTCCTCCGTCTTGTTGCTGTAGATGCGCGGGTAAGCCTGATCATCCACCGTAACGCTGTCCTTGATGATGCTGCGGTGGCCGTGCCAGATGGCTGGCCACGCCTTTGCCTCGTAGCCAGAGAGGGGATGCGCCGCCTGCCGGGTGCCGTACACCTTTGCTGCCACATCGGCGATGGCTTCCCAATCTAGCCCTTCATCGGGGGTCCACATGGGGGACCAATTCATGATGTTCTGGGCGTAGCCGTGCCCGCTGGCCATGGGGTCACGGGTGTCCATCGCCCACTGCAGCGCGGTCACCAGCCAGTAAGGAAAAACGATAATGTTGATCTTGTCGCCACGCCCATCACAATGGCCGGCGAACCCCCACGCGGTATAGTAATC
>DAOTZS010000273.1:0-4308 GCA_034434335.1 Anaerolineae bacterium | reverse complement strand
CGCCCAATAGCGGCGCAGGAAGGCGCCGCCGGCAGCGTTCATGGCGGCCAGGCGGAAGCCCTCCTCGGCCTGGGCAAAGGCGGGGTGGTGGAGGATGCGCTCCCAGGCGGCCACGGCGGCGTCGAGCGCAGTCGCGTCGCCGGTCTGCCGGTAACGGGCTTCCCCTTCCTGGGCGCGTCGGAGATCGTCCTGGAATGCCGGGGGCATCTGTTCCCGAAGCGGTTTGAGCCGAGCTGCCAGTTGCGCCAACTGCTCCCGTCGCTCGCCGGTCGCGGCGGCGAGCATCTTCTCGAGCGCAGCCAGGAGGGGCTCCAGGTCGCCTTCCTCCAGGGCCACCGGTTGCCCTGCCAGCAGCCGCTCGATCAGCGCCCGGCTGCGTTCCGCCGGCGTCAACCCCGCCAGGGCTGCGCGCGCGGCCAGCGCGGCCTGTTCTGCGGGCGCACGGCCGTGTGCCCCTCCGGGGCCTTGCTCGGCCAGCGCCGCGGGCAGGGCGTCGCGGGGCACGACTTGCAGGCGCGCCACCCATTCGTCCCGCCATTCGTCCCCCAGGCGTTGGCGCAGCAGGGCCAGCAGGCCGGCGGCGTGCTCCCGGTCCTGTTCGGCGGTGGTCGCGCGGGCGGGGGAGAACAGTAGGGGCGCACGGCTGTGCGCCCGTTCCGAACCCCCACCCTGGCCCTCCGCCTGCGAGGGGGAGGGGGTGTAGAGGAGGAGGGGGGCGTCGGCCTGGCCCACGGCGGCGCCGCAGTGGGGGCAGGTGACGTCGTGGAGGGTGCCGGCGCGGATGCGCGCCAGCAGGTCGGGCCGGCCGGCCGTGTCCACGATCAGCCAGACGGCGAAGTCGAAGCCGCGGCCGCAGGCAGGGCAGGTCACGGGTTGAGTCTGCGCGTAGGAGATGTCGCGGGTGCTATCTTCGGGCATGGCAGGCCTCCAGAATGGCCATCTGTCACGGTTCGAGCCCCTATCCTCTTGCCCCCCGCTCCCCCGTAGCGGCAGAGGAGAAGGAAGTGAAAGGCGTGGGCTTTCAAACAGCTTCGTAGTAGCGGCTTCAGCCGCTCTTCCCGGGTTGGACGACTAAAGTCGTCACTACGAAGAAAAAAGGCCAGAGTCCAGTTCCAACCAGGCTGAGCGGGCACTCACATTATAGCATCCGGGGAGGTGGGGCGTCAATGTCGTGCCAGGGCAGAGCATCGCCCTGCCCCTGGCAGCCCGTAGGGCTTTGCCCTTTCAGCTTCAGCTCGGGGCGCCCTGACTCAACGGGCCAACGGCAGGAACACGAAAGACCGCCCTGCGCTGACATAAGCTGGCGCAGACCAGGGGCCGCTGTTCCCGGCCAGGTCGTAGGCCCGCACGCGCAGGCGCAGGGTCCCGGCCGGGGGCGCCAGGAAGAAGGCTTCGGTGGCCTCCGTCCTGGTCAGCCACTCCTTCCACGGCCCCAGGTCCAGGCTTACCTGCACATCGAAACCTGCCACCCCCACCCCGTCCCATCCCTCCCAGCTCACAGGGAAAGGAATCTCGGCCGCGGCCCAGCGCGGTGCATGCACTGCAGCCGTAGGGGGCAGGGTATCCATCTGCCAGCTCACCCAGCCCACGGCCGAGCTCAGCCCTGCCCGGTCCTCGGCCCGATAGCCGATGCGGAAAGTCCCCTCCCCGGCGAAGGCCAGGGGACCCGGGTAAGGATGCCACCCATTGTACTCGTACCAGAGCCCCGCCAGCCCGGAGGCAGCGTCCTCTGCCCACAGGGTCAGGGTGACCGGCTCGGTGATCCAGCCGGCCGCGTTGGGCCCCGCGCTCAGCCGGGCGTGGACGTGCGGCGGGGTCAGGTCCACCAATACCGGCCACGCCGGGCTGAAGGACCGCCATCCGGCCACGTCGGCCACCCGAAACTGGATCCGCTGGTTCCCTGCCCCCTCCCCTGCTGGCCAGGTTGTTGCCAACTGCGCCGTCAGCCCTGGCCCCACGGTCATGCTCACCGCCTGCCAGGGGGTCCAGGTGACCCCCGCATCTGCCGAAATCCTGGCCTCCCCGCTGCCCGCCGCGATCCCGCTCAGGTCGTCCGCCACCCGTGCGACCACAGCCGGAGAGGCGGTAGTTGTCACCCAGCCCTGCGGGGCCAGCAGTTGCCACTCTCCCGGCGGGGTGACATCCAACAGCTCGCTGGTGGCCACCAGGTCGTCCGAGGGATTGCCGGCCGCGTCGAGCAGCTTGAGCACCACCGGCTGTGGCCCGGCCCGATGCTCCAGGCTGTAGGGCATGGCCGGCTGGAACGGCTGCGGTCCCAGCAAGACCCGCACCCGATCCAGCCACAGCGTCAGCGCGCCGGTGGCCATCACCCGCACCCTCAGCCTGCCGCTGGCCTCAGGTGCCAGCCAGAAGTCCAGCGGGCACTCCTGATACGTTCCCGGCTGCCGAAAGTCGGCTGCATGAAGGTCGGCAAAGCCCAGGAGCTGGTTGCCGGCCGGGTCGTAGAGCTCAACCCGGCCCACGCGCCCGGCCATCGGCAGGGGTTGCTCTCCCTCCCCTGCTCCCCCAGCAATGCGCAGCCGCACGTATGCCTGGTAGATGCGGTCCACCGCCAGAGGGGAGGCCAGCTCCCCTGCCCAGCGGCTGAGCACGCCCTGGGGCAGGCGCAGCGCGCTGCCGCTCAGTGCATCAGCATCGGGCACCAGCATGCCCGCGCCAGCCTCGGGCTTGAACTCCGTTGCCGCGATTTGCCAGTCGCCACCCATGGCCACGCCGGCCAGGCCAGAGGGGCCCAGGTCGGTGGCCGAGATGTGCAGAGTGACGGTGGGCGAGGGGCTGGCTGAGGGCAGGGTGAAGATCCCGCGTGGGGGCAGGCCATCCTGGCCGGCCAGCAAGAGGGTGTGGCTGAAGCCCTCCGCACTGACGCTGACGGTGACGGGGCTGCTCAGGGAATTGTCCAGCGGCCATAGGGCCTCCCACCCATCGGCAGGGTCGTTATCGGCCAGGAGCGCTCCCGGCACCTGGAAGGTCAGCGTGACGCTGGCAGTGGGGACAAAGGCTGCATGGGCAGTGAGCCGGGCAGCGGAGCCAGTGAGCCAGCTCCCTGGCCAGGGGGTCAGAAGGCTCAAGGAGGGATCGCCGCCGAGGGGATCGAAGATGCGCACTCCCGTGTAGTAGTGGGTGAGGATCTGCACGGCGTTCCAGCCGTGCCAGGTGGCCCAGCGGTAGGCACCCCATTGCGACAGCCCGTGGCCATGGCCGCTGCGCGGCCGGCCCAGCGACACCGGATCGAGCACGGGTTGCAGGTAAGGCAGGCCGCCATCCAGGGTGGGGTGGCCGTTCTCGGCGCTGTATTGAGCCAGGATGATCTCGTCGCCGTAGGCCAGGTAGCGGCCGGCCGTGGCAGCTACCGCGGCATCGGTGGTCGGATAGCGCGCGTCGCACATCACCTGGTCTACAGCCCAGTCGGTGATATCATAGGGGGCGTCAGGTGGTGCCAGCAATATCTTGCGCCAGGCAAAGGTACGGGCTGCGATCGCCTGAGCCTGGAGAGCCGCAGCCGGCCATGAAGGGTAGACTTCGGCCGGCAACACGCGCGCCACATATTCCTCGAAGGAGACGACCGTCACTGTCCAGGCCGGCAGGTAGCTGCGACAACTGTTATCCGGATGATGGGCCACGCGGATCGTGGCCGGGGGCCACAAGGGGTGTGAGATGGCTGCAGCGCGGGCATGCTCCAGCCCGGTTTCTGGAGGGCCAGGCGGGGGATGAAGCCAGCCAGGAGATTCTGGCCCAGGCCCGGTAACGGTGTCCTGAGCCAGGTCTATCAGCCACCACCGGCCCACCTGGGCCGTCTCGCTGCCGGTCGGCACGGCCAGGACAGCCGCCCAACGGCCGTCGGGCGACCAATGGGGAACGCTGAAGTGATGGGCTTCCGCCCGCAACCTCAGGCGCGGTGCTTCTCCCGCCCTGGCTGTCCACACCTCCGCGTCCGGCCCGGGAACCACCCAGATGGTGAGCTGGCCGTCGGCCGCGGTGAACGCCGGTGCCAGAGGAGGCAGCTCAGGTGTTGGATGGGCTGGCGAAGGGGGTGCCGGGAAAACGGTGGCCTCCAGGGAGGCAACCACCGCGGCCAGCAACGTTAATGCCGCCAGGCAAGCCAGGCCAAAGCGATGGGCCAGCATGGTGTTCGTTTGAAGGATGTCCGGAAGAGGCATCTGGCCGATCTCTTGACCGGCCTTCAGGCGGTGACTGGAAGGGCCACGCCGAGGGCTCGCCCGAGGCGTCACCCTTTTGGGCCTGCGGCCAGTGGTCGGCCTTCGCCGACCTCTCTGGTCATGCACACAT
>DAOTZS010000272.1:0-5696 GCA_034434335.1 Anaerolineae bacterium | reverse complement strand
GCCGCGTCCCAACGTTGCATCAGCAACTCCAGGCGAGCCAGGCCCAGCAGCAGCACCATGCTGCCGAGGTAGATCACCAGCCAATGCACGCCCTGGTCCAGGTAGAAGACCAGTTGGGCCAGCAGCAGGCCGGTCGGCAGCAGCGCGACAAATGGCTGCCCCCTACGCACCAGCCACCATCCGGTCCAGGCCGCCACACCCCAGGCGAGCAAGCCAGCCACGCCAATCAACACCAGATTATCGGCCACCCCCTGGCCACTGAACACGCCAGCCAGCCACCAACTCACTCGCTGGGCAAAGGTGGCCAGGCTGGCCCACTGGTCTCCAAAATAGGTCACGGCCGGCGCGGAAATAGCTCGCTTCCCCACCAGCCAGATCAGCCAGGTGGCCGACTGCCGGACCAAGGGCCAGAAGGCCAGGGCATGGACGCCCCATATCAGGTCCGCGAGCACCCCCAGGGCAGCCATCACGATAGCCGCGCCCCAGCCAGGAAGGCGTCGGTGAGCAAACCACCAACTGCATAGAAACCCCAGGCTGCTGAGCAGTAGGACCGGCTCCAGGCCGGGCACCAACCGCCCCTCGATGGCCGAAGCCGGCAGGGTGCCCACTGCTACCAGGCCCAAAAGCAATACGTGCCAGCCCTCCCTGGGCCGGAGGCGACGCACCAGGCGGCTGATCAGGTACTCCTCGTCCCCGCTTGCCTGGCTGGCCGCATCAACATCAAGCATACCTGGCCTCTCAAGAGGGGGCAAGCTTCCAGCTTGCCCCACAGACATCAAGTTAACGGTCACAGCTCCCGTTCGCTGTCCTCCCGGCCCTGCTTGCGAGGGCTGGGAGGACTGGAGAGGGCGGTCGCAGGCCGGGTGGGAGTACCCTCCCCTGCCGCGCCCCCTACCAGGGCTGGCGGGGGAGGGTTAGGGCCTCCACCTCCAGGAGAGACCAGCTAACTGGTCTCCTTAACTTGATGCGTAGGGGGCAAGCTTCCAGTTTGCCCCTACAGTCTTCTCTGTAGGGCAAGCTTCCAGCTTGCCCTACAGTGTCACACTTCCTCTTCCACTTCCATCTGGATCACCCGGCCGGTGCCGGGCAGCGTCTTGAAGACCCGTCGCTGCCGGCGGATGCGGTCCAGGGGCTGGAAGGGGAACCCCTGGGCGATGACATAGCTGGGAATACGCTGTTGGGCCAGCAGGCCGCGCAGGCCAACCAGGGCGCCCTGTTCCCCGCGCGGAGGGGTAAACGTCGTCGCATCCAGGAGCATAGCTGTGGGCGCGTTGCCTCGCGCCATCAGCGGCAACAGCGGTGCAACCCAGGCCGGATCTTGCGAAGGGGTGATCAGGACTATGGTGCGGCCGTTGCCCAGGCTGGGGCCGATCTGTTCCAGCAGGATAGAGAGCGGGATACCAGATGCCGGCTCAGCGGTGGCCAGAGCTTCCAGGATGCGCCAAAGTTGAGCCTGACCACGCGCGGGGGAAAGCAAAACCGGCCTCTGCCCTGAGAGGCAGAGGCCCACGGCCCGCCGCTCGCCTTCGCGGGCAAACCGAGCTGCCAGCGAAGCTGCCAGGATCACCGCGTACTCCTGAGTAGCTTCGGCCTCCTGGCCGGCCTGCACCTCGGCGTCCAGGTCTACCACCAGCCATACATCCCCAGACGGCTCGCGGTCGAACTCGCGCACCATCAACCTGTCGTGATGCGCGGTTGCCCGCCAGTGTACCCGCCTCAAACTGTCGCCCGATACATAGGGTCGCACCCCGCCCACCCGCACAGTCTCCATCGCCGAGCGTTCCGAGCTGGCCTCGCGACCTGGGGCCCGCCCGCGCGGCAACTCGATCTCCGGCAGGTGTGCCGCACGTGGGTAGACCATGATTGTAGTCGTCTCTGGGTAATGCTGGATCACCTCAAAAAAGCCCAGGGGATCGGCCATATGCAGTTCCCACGGCCCCAGGCGGAATACCCCACGGCGCTGGCACGTCCCGGTTCGGGTCCAGACCCGTTCACCATGGCTGTCCACCGTCTCCACCCGGTCCGCGCGGTAGCCTGGCACCTCGGAATGGTCGCGCACCTGCGCCCACAGGACCGGCAGCCAGCCATCGTTAACCAGGGTGAACTGCTCGCGCAACTGATCCCCCGCCACCACCCAGGTGCCGAACACCCGGCGTTGCCCGGTCACCCGGTCGCGCAATGAGCGCGCCCAGGCATATGCGACCAGCAACATGGCGCTTAGCCCGACCAACAGCGCACTTGACACCTGCGAGGGGCTGGTCAGGTGAAGGAAGAGCAGCCCTGCCCACACCATGAATGGCAACAAGCTGGTGGGGCGCAGGCGGCTGGTAACCCCCGCACCATTTCCGATGGTCATACTTCCTCGTCCGGCACACCAACGGCCTGGCCTTCCCCACCAGGCCGTAATAGCAACACCGCGCTCAGGATACACGCCGCGCCAGCCAACTGAAGTGGTTCCAGGCGCTCACCGAAGAACAGATAGCCGAAAACCGTGGCCACTGCCGGCTCCAGGGTGGCCACAATGGCTGCCAGGCTCACCGGCACCCATTGCACCCCAATGGCGTAAGCCATGCTGGCCAACAGCGTAGGCACGATCCCCATGCCGATCACCAGCGCGATGGCAGTGGGCGACCCCCAGCCGGCCAGCAACTGCTGTTTGGGCACCAACAGGAACAGAACCCCCGCGCCGATGAGCAGGCCGTATACCTGCACAACCCAGGGCCGATTGCGTCGCACCAACACCTTATTGAACACGCTGTATAGCCCATAGGTCAGCCCTGCGGCCATGCCGGCCAGGACTCCCAGCCAGTTCAGGCGCAGGAGCCCGGGGCGATAGATGCGCGCCACCAGCGCCGCGCCCGTTAGCGCCAGGCCCAGCGCTATTACTCCGCGCGGCTGCAGCCGTTCACCCAGCCAGCGCCACGAGATAACCGCCACCCAGGCGGGCGCGGTATACATCAGAACCGCCGCCACCGCCACCCCGGTCAGGTGGATAGCATTGACGTAGGCGATGAAGAACGTGGCCACCCCAAACAGCCCATAGGCCAGGAATCCAGGCCAGTCGCGCCGCGGCACGTGCAGGTCCACCTGCAACGCCAGCAGCCCCACCAACAGGATCATCCCCCCTACGCTGGCTCGCAGCGTCGCGGCGGCCAGAGGTGTCAGCCCGAAGCCATCTATCAGGAACTTGTAGAAGACGCCGATGGAAGCCCACAAAGTCGCAGCCACCAGCACCATCACGTAGCCGCGCGCTGTCCTGTTCACTGTATCGTAGCCCGTTGACGAACCTCTGTCCGTGATTCCAGGCCTGGGTAAGCCCGAGCTGTGAGAAAGTATAACACAGGCAACAGCACCAGCGAAACCTTGCTCAACGCTACCATTGTATCTCGGTGGTTGGTTGCCTTTTGCCCGCACCAGCCAGCCGTGCTACAATCAGGCCCACCTCAGGCCGCGATGGGGGCCGGGGCTGACCCCCCGCGCTGAGAGAGCAAAGCCCCTGTCGGGGCTAGCCTGCCCCCCGTCATGGGGGGCCTGCGGCCGCTGCCACAGGCAGCGGCCATAGGCAGGACCAGCCCGTAGGGCTTCGTCCTTTCAGCCCAGAGCTTCAGCTCGGGGCAGCTTTCTGGGAGTGACCATGTCCATCGAGGAAACTATCGCGGAGCAGTTAGCCCGGCTCACCTGCGACTACGCGTTTTACTACCGCCGGTTGGGGCAGGAGCCGCTATTCTTCCACAACTGTGAGCTGTTCAAATCCGCTTCGCTCATCAAGGTGCCGATCCTGTTCGCGTGGGTGTACCTCGAGCGGATGGGCAAAGTAAACCGCGATGAAATCTGCGAGCTGGACCTGGAGCCGCAGGTGCAGGGGGCTGGGCTGTCGTGGCTGTTGCGCAGCCGGCGATTGCCATTCCACGATGTGCTTCTACTCATGATCGCGCTTTCAGACAATCTGTGCACCAACCTGGTGATCCGGCGCATTGGCATTGAGCGACTCAATGCCATCTTTCGCGGCCCCCTGGGCCTGCAGGACAGCCGTATAGAGCGCAAGCTGATGGACTATCAGGCGCGGGCCGCCGGGCGAGAGAACTGGGTTTCAGCCCGCGACTGCATTCACCTTTTCCGCCTGCGGGACGAACTGAGCGAAGCCGAGCGAGCCTGGGTCGAACCAATGTTCCTGGCCAACACCGATGCCGGCCTCTGGCTGCGCAACATACCCCGCGACACCGTTCTCTTCTACCACAAGACCGGCTCAATCGAGGGGGTGTTGCACGACTGGGGATATACCAGCGAGGCGGACCTGTTCCTGTTGACCCAGAATGTGCGGGACGAACAGGAGGTGTATGGGGTTCTCGATGTGCTGGGCCCCTTGCTGCTGGGGACCGATAAGCGCTGATCCCGCGCCTAGAGCTGGAATCTGCCGGTGGCGTGCACGACCTTATAGCTGAAGCCGGAAACAAACTGTTTCAAGCGTTCGCAAAGCTGACGCCACTCCTCGCTTCTCAAGATACTCCGCATTGTCTCCAGATCATGGGTTACAGCGCCGGTAAGCATCTGGGGACCCTTGCCGTAGACCGTGTACCAAGCTTCAGTCGGCTGCAACCCCAACCGCATCAGGCCCGGCGCGAACTCCTGCATCACAAACTCAAAGTACGGCTGTTCGTAACCTGCCTTGATATCCCAGCTCATCAGCAACTTAACCATGAAGAGGTGCCCTTTCGCGAGCCAATGGTGAGGATTTCAGCATACCAGAATCAGGGCATTTACGCAAATCACCCTGAAACCGTCCGACCATGCTTTGGCCAGGCTAGCAGCAGAGGCAGGTCGGACAAACCCCAACTCGTCAAGCGTAACTATTCAGGCCGATTGAGATCGCCCTCCCTCGGCACTTCGTGCCAGGTGGGGCGATCCGCCGGATCGCCCCTCCGCCGACACCCTCCATGTGTGCAGCACCAGAGAGGTCGGCGAAGGCCGACTGCTGGCCGCAGGCCCTAAAAGGGTAACGCCTCGGGCGAGCCCTCGGCGTGGCCCTTCCAGTCACCGCCTGAATAGTTACCGTCAAGCTACACTTGCTGGGCCACTTCGGTGCGGATCAAGGCCAGCACCTGGCGGCGCAACTCGGCAAAACGGGGCATATCTTCGGTCTCCAGCAACGAGCGCGGCCGCGGCAGGTCAACGGTTATTTCAGCCTTGATACGACCAGGGCGGGCGGTCATCACATAGATGCGATCCGAGAGCAGGATTGCCTCCTCGACATCATGGGTCACGAAAAGCACTGTGGTCCGCTCAGCCTGCCACACCTGCAAGAGCAATTCCTGCATCAACATCCGTGTTTGGGCATCCAGGGCGCCGAACGGTTCGTCCATGAGCAGGATTTGCGGACGATAGACCAGGGCGCGGGCAATCGCCACCCGCTGACGCATCCCTCCCGATAGCTGATTGGGCATGGCGTGGGCGAAATCCGCCAGGCCAACCAGCTCAAGGTGGTGACGCACCAGTTCATCCTGTTGTGCCCGCTCCAGGCCGCTCTTCTTCAATGCAAAGCGAACGTTTTCCTTCACTGTCAACCAGGGGAACAGCGTGTAGGATTGGAAGACCACCCCCCGGTCAGGTCCTGGCCCCTTGACCAACCGACCGTCCACCTCGATCCTGCCCTCGCTGACAGGCTCCAACCCGGCAGTCATCATCAGAATTGTAGACTT
>DAOTZS010000271.1:0-4739 GCA_034434335.1 Anaerolineae bacterium | reverse complement strand
CTGGTGGTCGCCCCACGGTAGGGGCGACCCTGGTGGTCGCCCCACGGTAGGGGCGACTCTGGTGGTCGCCCCAGGGCAGGGGCGATCCTGGTGGTCGCCCCAGGGCAGGGACAAGCCCTGCCCCTACAGCGCCGGGCGGAATTCACTTCTCGACAATATTAGGATACGCCAGCGATGGCATTTTGATTTGTCCAGGTATCCCCTTCGGGACCCGGATTAAGGTCTCAATGCTATGACGACCCATGAGCAAAGACGCAGGAGCAGGGGCCAAGGTCCCAAAGTGGCCCGGTTGCGCCTCGATGAATTGCTGGTAGCGCGGGGCCTGGCTGAGACGCGCTCGCAGGCTCAGCGCCTCATCATGGCCGGTGAGGTATGGTTGGGGGAGCGGGTAGCGGCCAAGCCAGGCCAGCAGGTGCCGCAGGATGCGGAGGTGCATCTGCAGCGCGGCCTTCCCTATGTCAGCCGGGGGGGCCTGAAGCTGGAAGCCGCGCTGGATGCTTTCGGCCTGGACCCCCGAGGTTGGGTGTGCGCCGACATTGGCGCCTCGACGGGGGGGTTCACCGACTGCCTGTTGCGGCGGGGGGCAGCCCGCGTGTATGCAGTGGATGTGGGCTACGGACAACTGGCCTGGTCGCTGCGCCAGGACCCACGCGTGATCTCCCTGGAGCGCGTCAACATCAGGTACTTAGAAGGGCTGCCTGAACCGGTGGCCCTGGCAACGGTGGATGTATCTTTCATCGGGCTGAAGCTGGTGCTGCCCAGCGTGGCGCGACTGCTTATGCCTGGCGGTCAGGTGATCGCCCTCATCAAGCCGCAGTTTGAGGTAGGCAAGGGGCGGGTTGGCAAGGGGGGTGTGGTGCGCGATCCGGCTCTTCATCGCGAAGTGCTGGAGCGCGTGCTAAGCGAGGCAGCCGCCATCGGGCTGGCCCCTGCCGGCCTGATCCGCTCACCGCTCACTGGCCCGGCCGGCAACGCGGAATTTCTGGCCTGGTTGCGCTCTGACGTGGCGCAGCCGGCCCCAGACATCGTGGCCGGCTGGATAGAAGCCGCCTTGACAGTATGATGCACCGATTGAAGTTGATTGGTGCGACAACTTGTCGGCGATAGGAGAGGCCCCGTTTGGTCAGTTCATGGCAGAAGCAGACTTCATAGACATTCTCCAACAGGCCAGGGCCAAAGGCATTGTGAACAGTATAGGCTGCTTCCACGATTGCACGGGCGACGTGCTCTTCTTTGTCGGTAATGGGGGCATAGCTCATTTCTCTCCCCCCTTTGTGTCTTCGTGCCTTGGTGGTTAACCTGAGCGTTCGATGCGATAAACGAATACCACCGCCATTATAGGCGCTCCCCTGGCATCTGGTAAACTGCCCCCAGGGCCAGGCGCAGGCGGCGCAGGAAGTCCCCCGCGGCGCGCACGGGATCGGCGCTGGCCCTGACCGCGTCGAGCAGCGCCGAACCGACGATCACCCCATCGGCGACCTGCCCCACGGCCCTGGCCTGCTCAGGGGTGGAGATGCCGAAACCCACGGCCAGAGGGGTCTTGGCCACACGCCGCGCTCGCTGGACGAAGGCAGCCAGCCCGGCCGGCAGAGCCGCCCTGGCACCAGTGACCCCCGTCAGGGACACCAGGTAAAGGAAGCCCTGTGTGCGAGCTGCTGCCATTGCCAGCCGTTCCGGCGACGAGGTTGGCGCGGCCAGGTAGACCAGGGCCAGGCCCGTGCTGCGACACATCCCCTCCAGCTCTTCTGCCTCCTCAGGCGGCAAATCAGGGATGATCAGGCCATCGGCACCCACGTCAACCGCGTCGGCCACAAAGCGGGCCAGTCCCCAGGCCAGGATAGGATTGACATAACTCATCAGCAGGAGGGGTTGTTGTACTCCATCGTCGCGTAGCCGGGCGGTCAACTCCAGGCACCTCGCCAGGGTGGTACCGCGGCTCAGGGCCACATGGCTGGCACGTTGGATGGTCGGCCCGTCAGCCAGGGGGTCCGAGAAGGGCACGCCCAGCTCGATCAGGTCGGCACCGGCAGCGGCCAGGGCATGGACGATCGCGCGCGAGGTGGCCAGGTCGGGGTAGCCCAGGGTAAAGTAAGGCATCAGGGCCGGCCGGCCCTCGGCGCGAGCCGCGGCAAAGGCCCTGGCAATGTGTGCCGGCCCGTCGGCCCGCTGCTCCGGCCTTGCCGCAGGGCTGACCTCAATAGGTAGGAGTGGACAACTGCTCACCGACGCACCTCCTCGTTCAGCTTGAGGGCACGGATCACCGTGTCCAGGTCTTTGTCCCCGCGCCCTGACAGATTGACCAGGATCACCTGGTCTGGCCGCAGGCTGGGCGCCAGGCGGATCGCTCCAGCCACCGCGTGGGCCGATTCCAGCGCGGGCAGGATACCTTCGGTGCGGGCCAGGAGCTGGAAAGCGGCCAGGGCCTCATCGTCGCTGGCCCAGGTGTACTCTGCCCGGCCCAGGTCGCGCAGGTAGGCGTGTTCGGGCCCGATGGCGGGATAGTCCAGGCCAGCCGAGATGGAGTGGGTGGCGGCGATCTGGCCCCCGGCATCTTGCAGCACGAAGGTATAGGTGCCGTGCAGCACCCCCGGCCGACCATGGCGGGGGTCGGCGAAGCGAGCCGCGTGGCGGCCCGTGGCGATCCCCTCCCCGCCGGCCTCGACCCCGATCAGCCGTACCTGGGGATCATCCCGGAAGGCGTGAAACAGCCCGATGGCATTGGAGCCGCCCCCCACGCACGCGATGCACACGTCGGGCAACCGGCCTGTGCGGGCCAGCATCTGTTGGCGAGCTTCCAGGCCAATCACGGCCTGGAAATCGCGCACCATGGTGGGATAGGGGTGGGGGCCAAGAGCCGACCCAAGCAAATAGTGAGTTGTCTCGACATTGGTGACCCAGTCTCGGATCGCCTCGTTGATGGCGTCTTTCAAGGTCTGGCTGCCGCTGTCTACCGGCCGCACCTCTGCGCCCAGCAGGCGCATGCGGAGGACGTTGGTCTGTTGGCGAGCCATGTCAACTGTGCCCATGTAGATCACGCACTCAAGGCCGAGGAGGGCGGCGGCGGTGGCGGTGGCCACTCCGTGTTGCCCGGCACCGGTTTCGGCCACCACGCGGCGTTTGCCGATCTGCCGCGCCAGCAGTGCCTGCCCCAGGGCGTTGTTGATCTTGTGCGCGCCGGTGTGGGCCAGGTCTTCTCGTTTGAGATAGATCTGCGCGCCACCCAGATGGCTGGTCAGCCGGCGGGCATGGGTCAGCGGGGTGGGCCGGCCGGCATAGGTGTGCAACAGGTCGTCGAGTTCGGCCCGAAAGGCCGGGTTGTCGCGCAGGGCCAGGTAGGCGGCCTCCAGCTCGGCCAGGGCCGGCATAAGGGTTTCGGGCACGAATTGCCCACCGTACGGCCCGAACTTGCGCGGGAGCCGGGCTGTCGTAGGGGCAAGGGTGGGTGATTCAGGGTGCATGGCAGTCCTCCAACAGGGCGTGGCGGGCGTGGCGAACGAAGGCAGCCAGCCGCCCAGGGTCCTTGCGGCCAGGATGGGATTCCACTCCCGATGCCACGTCTACACCCCACGGCCGCACATGCGTGATGGCTGCAGCGACGTTCTCGGGGCAGAGGCCACCGGCCAAAAGGAGGGGATAATCTTGTGCCAGGGCACGGGCCAGCTCCCAATCCCCTGTCTGGCCTGTGCCGCCGAAGCGCCCAGGGGTGGTTGAGGCATCCACCAGGAAGGCGGGCGGGTTGCTCCGTCTTCCGTAGCATCTGGCTGCCGCGCGCGCCTCTTCCAGCGTGGCAGGGCGGATGGCCTTGAAAGCGCGTGGGGCCAAGGCCTCCAGCGCTTCGATCGGCTCGTCGCCGTGAAGTTGGGCCAGGTCGAGCCCACAGTCATCCAGGATGGCCGCCACGGCCTGAGGCAGGGCATTGACGAACACGCCAACCGTCACCACCCGGGCTCCCCGGTCGCGCAGGTGGGCTACCAGGCGGGCACACGATAGGGGTTCGATGTAGCGCGGGCTGGGCGGATAGAAGTTGAAGCCCAGCATATCGGCGCCGGCCTCCGCGGCTGCCAGGGCGTCATCCAGGGTGGTGATGCCGCAGATTTTTATCTTAATCATCCTCGTGTCCTCCTGTCCACGCCGCTTAGCTGGCGCACCTGCGCAGCCACATCTGCTGCGGTGACCAGCGCTTCCCCCACCAGGATGGCGTCTACGCCGGGCTCTCCGTCAGCTCGGGGCACCGAGGCCAGCCTGGCCACATCTTCCGCCCCCCGGATGCCACTTTCAGAGACCAGGCAGATCTCGGCCGGCACCCGTGGGGCCAGGGTGCAGGTCGTTTCGAGGCTGATGCTGAAGTCGTGCAGGTTGCGGTTGTTGATGCCGATCAGGGGGTAGCCGTTCGCCAGGGCAGCTTCCAGCTCGTGGCCGGTATGCACTTCGACCAGGGTCGCCATCCCCAGCTCCCTGGCCAGGGCGTGGAGATCGCGCAGCAGGCCAGGGGGTAGGGCAGCCGCGATCAGCAAGACCGCGTCGGCGCCGGCTGCCCGGGCCTCGTACACCTGATAGGGGTCGCACAGGAAGTCCTTGCACAGCAACGGCAGGCGGGGCCGGTGGCCAGCGAGCAGGCGCAGATGGTCCAGGTGGCCCTGGAAGAAGCGCTCGTCGGTCAGGACGCTGATGGCGGTGGCGCCGTTGTGGGCATAGATGTCGGCCAGGCGCAGGGGGTCGAAGTCTGCTGTGAGCAGCCC
>DAOTZS010000270.1:0-3237 GCA_034434335.1 Anaerolineae bacterium | reverse complement strand
GAACTTTCGCCCGAGCTGATGCACTGCAAAGCGGCCCACGCCTTTCTCGCCAATGGGAAGACGACCCCGTGAAGATCGCGACTTCGCCTTCTTTTGACGCTCCTTATGGTCAATCGCCGGGCTCAGCCACTTCTCCTCGATATCGACTCGTGACATCCCGATGCCATTATCGCGCACTTCGATCCGGGTACTCTCTGCCGTCGATAATCCCAGGATGGCAACCTCCACCCGGGTCGCGTCGGCGTCGTAGCTATTTTTCACCAGCTCGATCAACCCGACGGCCTGATCGCTGATCAGTTGCTCACCGAGAAGCGAGAGAAGCCGGGCGCGCGGGCGGAAAGTGGCTTTGGTAGCAGTATTATTCAACGCAGATCTCCATCAGGAATATCAGCGCCGCCTTTTGTCGAAAGTCGCTGAGGAATGCCAGATTACGCAATCAGCCTGACTTACGGAACTACTCGCCTGGGGGGTGCAAGCCAGGCGATCAGCACGCCGATCGGGCCGGTCAGCATGGTGGTCAAGGCCATGACGATGTTACGCCGGCCCTTGCTGACGAACATATACTCGGCCACCAGCATCCACCCGTACCAGGCGAAGAAGACCAGGTCCGGTGCGTTGCCCACCAGGGGAACGGCGGCCAGTGAGCCAAAGCCAAGGACAAGCTGAAGCCGGGGCCGATAGGTCGGGCGCGGTGCGGGCCGCGCATGCTTCGGCCAGAGAAAGAGGGTCCAGATGATCGCAACTGGCGCTACCACGTTCAGCAGCAGAGCAAGAAAGGCGATCGGCCAGGGATTACCACCACGCTGCCAGTAGATGTACCAGCTTGCCAGAACGCTTGCGGTCCAGGACAAGAAGACCATCTCTGGCATGGCACCGATCATACTCCCACTGATCAGCGCAATGATTGCCAGGGCAGCTCCGAGGGCGTTCAGGCCGGGTATGGTCAGTGTCGTTGGGATTGGCGGAGAGGCTGGCATGCCAGCCACCGGCTGTGGCTGCGCAAGCGGGATCGTATTCCCAGGCGCCGGGCTTGCGCCGACCGCTACGACGGGCTGGGGCTGAAAAACGGCATGCGGCACCATTCGGCCCGGGCGCACACCCGCGCGGGCTATTGGCAGATCATCTGGCTGGTGAGCAAGAGTTGGCGCCGCTCCCTGAAGAGCACGCTTCAGGCTCGCAATGTCTGCATACCGCCTGTCCGCCTGGATCTCCATCGCCGTCGAGATGGCCAGGGCCATATGCCTGGAGATGTTCGGGTTGAGCTGGAGGATGGGCGGTAGCGAGTCGTCCGGCCCCGCAATACGGTCCGTTACTGGCGGTGGCTCCTGACCGGTGAGCAGGTGGAACAGGGTTGCGCCCAGGCTGTAGACGTCGCTGCGTGGATCGGTTCCCCGGGCACCAATGCCCCACTGCTCGATCGGCGCATAGGCCGGGGATAGGATATGCCGCGAACTCTGGGTTTGCTGAGCGCCTTCCTTCAAGAGCCCGAAATCGACCAGTTTCACCAGACCCTCCGGGGTCAGGCGGATGTTGGCCGGCTTGACGTCCCTGTGAATGATCGGCGGTGCCTGGCTGTGAAGGTAAGACAGTGCATCGCAGACCTGGAGCGCATATCCCATCACCTGGGACTCGAGGAGTGGGCCTGGTCGACGGGAAAGCACATCGTCCAGGCTCTGGCCCGGGACATACTCCATCGCCAGAAAGCCATTGCCCTCGGCCTCGAACATCGCGTAGTAGCGGGGTAGGTTGGGATGACTGAGCCGCTGGAGAACCCTGAACTCGTTGGCAAACGAGCGAATGCTATCCGGATGAAAGGTCTCCTTGAGCGCTACCACCAGTCCGTTCTGTTGCAGATCCTCGGCCTCGTACACCACGCCGAAGCCCCCGTGGCCGATGACGCGACTGATGCGATACTGCGCGACGAACGTCCCAGGGTCTCGCAACGTGAGCGCAAAGCGCAGAGTGCGGCCACAGGACCAGCAGTGCTGCGCCCCATCGCGGTTCTCAGCGCCACATCCTGTCCCGTTCCTGAGATCCTGACAGATGACCATAATAACCCCATTACCCTGTATGACCGAGACAGGTGCAATCTGTATGGAATTACGCTCCCGATTACCTTTGTCTCTCTAAATGCTCATACCACCGCTTTCCGGATCATTGTCTGTCAAATTACGCCCCGCGGCCCCGGCCAGGCGCAGGCCGGCGCCGCGCCGCAGGACGATGATTGCCCCGTCGCGCGCGCCGGTGGATATGGGAACGCCCTTACGCTTCAGCCCTCTATGCGGCTTCGCCGCACACCGCCGCAATGAACATACGGTTGTTCCTGGGAGGGCGTAGCCCTCCCAAACCCTCCCGCGGGTGGGGGCATGGGGAAACCCGGTTTCCCCATGCCCCTGCGGGGCGGTGGCGTGGGGCAACCCGGTTTCCCCACCCCCCTCGCCAAGGGCGTATGGTCACGTGAGACGGTCATGCGCGTGACGCACCACGCCGCGATGCCCATGCCCTGGGAGCGCGGGTGTCCCGCCCGCGCCACGGCGCCGCGGGCACGGCGCCGGCCCCCTCCCGGACCCTCCCCCGCCGGGGGCGGGAACCCGGCGCCTCCCCCCAGCGGGAGGAGGCCGGGAGGGGGGCTGAACGCGGCGCACGATGGTCACCTCAGCCGTTCATGCGGCTGCGCCGCACAACGCCGCAATGTACATACGGGTGTTCCTGGGAGGGCGCAGCCTTCCCAAACCCTCCCGCGGGTGGGGGCATGGGGAAACCCGGTTTCCCCATGCCCCTCTTCGAGAGCCTATGTTCCCGTTAGTCATCATGCAGGGCTGATCAAAGGTAACGCCGGCAGCCTCAAGGGCCGCACAGAACCCATGGGCAGTGAACCACCGGCCGCTATGGCGCTCCGTGCTCACCTCTCCTCACGGAGCGAGAAGCGACCTGAGGCAAGCCCATGGAACACGTTCATAGCGACCTCCTGGCAGGGTGACGTTCTCCTCGCGCGCCAGCATAGCACAGCGCTGCGACGGCGATCGTACCACGTAGCGGTGAATTCGCTGGCGTTTTGATCATTGCAGTTGCACTGGCGACAGGTCAACCGTCACCCGTCCGGCGGGCGCCAGCGTCGCCCCGGGTCGCGCCGGCCCCAGATGCGCTTGTCGGTCACGAGGCGCGCGGTCAGGTCGCCGGTCACCGTGATCTGGCAACTCAGGCGCGGATAGCCGAAGCGGGCGGCAAGCTGGTCAT
>DAOTZS010000269.1:0-2126 GCA_034434335.1 Anaerolineae bacterium | reverse complement strand
CCGACCTTGAGCGCCTGATCCTGGACAAGCCGGTGATCGGATTGCGCATGCTGGAAGTCACCGGCCGGCGGCTGCGGGAGGCAGAACAACGGCTGGATGATATGGCCTTCAAGAGTATCCCCGCCCGGCTGGCCTCCTTGCTTCTGCGCCTGGCCGCCGAACGCGGCTCCCACACCATCACCGGCTTCACCCATCAGGATCTGGCAGAGACGGTTGGCACCTATCGCGAGACGGCCACGCAGGTGCTCAACGACATGAAAGCCGCCGGCCTGATCCAGATTGGGCGCAAACGCATTGATATCCTGGATCCAGAGCGGCTACAGGCCTTGGCCGAAAGCTGACACCCCGCCTGGGGTCAGAGGCCCTGGGCTTTGGCCAGCGCGCCAGGGCCTCACGCCGGCTTGTTGGCCGTCTGCCTCAGGACTTTGGCTTCTTCCCTGCACGCAACTTTTCGATCATCTCCTTGGGTGTAATGGAAGCCATCCGCTCCTCAGCCGCCCGCTCCGCGGCCACTTCAGCCGCGTCTGGTCCCCGCTCGCCCAAGACCGCCACCTGCGAGATGAGGCGTTCGGGCAGGGCGTGGCCACAACGCGGGCAGGCCGGCGGCTCACTCTCTTGTGCCAGCCTGATGCTGGCAAAGAAGTGGGTGAAACGGTGTTGACACGCCGGGCAAAGGTACTCGTAGATCGGCATGGTTTCCTCGACCCCCTCGTCTTACTGCTGCGCGCCTGATGACGAACGACTTCTCAGATACGCCCTCATCACCTCCCTGCCTACCCGGAGCATGGTTGGTGGATGGAGCAACATGTTGGCATAGCTGGCGTTCGCCATCGGGCAGGCACACTCTTTATGGTAAATCGAACGCCGCAGCTTCGCCATCTGTTCCCCGAACCAGATCGGCGCCAGGTCGTAGCCGGTGGCGCGCAGGTTGCCCACCGGTTCGGCGCGCACACAGCAGCTCCAGACGTCGCCATTGGGCGCGATGTGGGCGCTGGCCCAGCCAGCATAGCAAGGGATGACCTGGGTGCGCTCCTGGAGGATGCGGCTGGCAAGCTGGTAGTACTGGCCCCGAAAGGCCTGCGTGAAGCGGGCGATCCCCCTGGCTGGCTGAGTGCGGGCCTGGCGGGTGAGGAAATCGGCGATCGGCGCGTAGGTATCTGGTTCCGGCGTAATGTCCCAGCCCATGGTGTCCAGTTCCACCCGCTCTTCGGCCACCTCGGTGATATAGGAGTCGGGCTGCAGGGATTGCAGCCCCTCATAGATCTGCAGGAAGCGGTCCTGGTTGAAACGGCTGATCACCGTGTGGACGCTCAGCACCAGGTTGGGACACACCCTTTGAAGGGACTTCAGCTTCGCCCAGGTGGCCAGGGCACGTCCCCAATTGCCTGGCACCCCACGGATGTGGTCATGCTCATCCCCCACGCCGTCGAGGCTGAGGTTGATGCCGAGCTGGCTGGCAGGGCACTCACGGCAGATGCGCTCCACACGCTCCGCAATGCGCTCGGTTAGCAGGCCATTGGTGGGAATGGTGATCACCGCCGGCCGGCAGTGGCGATAGGCGCTGATCACCAGGGCCTCCAGATCGTGGCGCAGGAATGGTTCCCCACCGGTAAAGGTGATGTAGAACGGTGTGCGGCCCAGCCTGGCGAAGACCTGGTCCCACTCCTCGGCGGTCATGTCGTCGTTGGGCTTCCGCCACACATCGCAGGTGCGACATCTGGAGTTGCAGCGGAAGCTAACGCTCACCACCAACGAAAAGGGATAGAGCCTGGGCCAGCCGAAACGGCGAAAGCTCCAGTATAGCGGCAGCCTGGCTGCCAGAGTAAAGATAGAAGACATAGCCGGCATTATAGGCGGCAAAGCGCAAACAGCAAAACGGAGCAGCACGCGGGTGGACCACGATTCGCGCTTTGCCCCACCCCTGTGCTAGAATCCGCTCCTGATTTCCATACCAAGGGGGTGCCTGTGGGCTGGTATCTCTATCCGCTGACCGTGCTGGCCGGGATGGCGGCCGGCTTCATCAACGTGCTGGCCGGCAGTGGCTCGTTGATCACCTTGCCGCTGTTGATCTTCATTGGTCTGCCGGCCAACATCGCCAACGCTACCAATCGCATCGGGGTACTGCT
>DAOTZS010000268.1:0-18549 GCA_034434335.1 Anaerolineae bacterium | reverse complement strand
AGTGCCACTCGCGTCTCGGCCTTTTTCTGATAGATGCGCACCGCCTGGTCCGTCTTCTCCAAGATGGCCTCCGAAAGGCGTTCCAGGTCTGTCACTCCTTGAGCGAAGGCCGGGCTGTCCGACGGGTTATCCAGTACGGCGTGGGCCGCTTGGTGCAGCGGTTGCCAGATAGCCTGGACCTCGTCCAGGGCGGCGCGAAAGGCCGGGTCGGTGGCCGGGGGTATGGAGACAAGAGTGCCGGCATAGCTGATCTGACCGCCGTCCATCAGGGAGCGCAGGCCCTCCTCAAACTGGTGGGTGGTGGTGTGCATTTGCTTCTGGTAACTGGGGTCCCCTTTCCATAGGCCCAGCCAGGCTTCTTTGGTCATCTTCTGACTGAGCATCCTTTGCCGCCCGATCAGGTTTATTATCTGTGCGTCATTTTCCTGCGTTAGCGTAATCCAGAAGATGCTCGACACCGATAGCGTCCCAATCAGCGTCAAGGCCAGGAAGATCAGCCCTATCGTGACCCGGATGGATTGCTCGCGCATAGATCCTTGCTCCTTGTGCTGTACTCGTATAGTGCCTTATCGCCGCAGCCGCCGTCTCAGAAGCCATCCCAGGGCCGCCAGGAGGGCCAGGCCTGGCAGGGCCAGGAGGGGGCCAGCAGCATTCACCGGCGGAGTGGCGTCCAACGGCACTTCGCTGTGCTTCGTGCCTTACTACGAGCGTCAGCGGAGTGGCGTCTTAACGGCACTTCGCTGCGCTGCGTGCCTTACTACGAGCGTCAGCGGAGTGGCGTCATAACGGCACTTCGCTGCGCTGCGTGCCTTACTACGAGCTGCGTTTGTAGTGAGCCACGGAGCGTTAGCGGAGTGGCGTCATAACGGCACTTCGCTGCGCTTCGTGCCTTACTACGAGCACTACCAGTCCCATCCTTTGCCATAATCCCTGATAGGATAGGCTTTCCACAGGCGGGTAGCCCAATCCCGCCCCTGCGTTTCCAGATACTCGTGTATGCTTGACCATGGCCAATCTTCTATCTGGTCAACGTATCCGTGTTTCACTGGATTGAAATGAATGTAGTTTACTGTGGCCCAGTAATGACTCTCATTGCGAATGAGGCGATCGGTGTAGCGATACCAGACCCGACGTCCGCGCTGATGATGACGCCCATTGATAGCGGTAGCCACACGACTGTGTAGAAGCCGCAGCGTCTCGCTGATGATCCTGAGATCTTCGGCCTCTAACAGGACATGATAGTGGTTAGGCAGGAAAACCCACGCAGGATGCGCCATCCTGGCCTTGGCTAAAGCACTCAGGACCTCGTCCGCCAGCAGTGAGAGGTCGTCAGGGGTTTGGAAGATAGGGCGATGTTCGTAGCAGGCAGCGCTGATCAGATATGCTCCGTTGATGCCTGGATAATGCGGTGGCGCGTGGAGGGGAAAGCCGCGCGCTCGTCGCGCTTCAAGAACCCGCTGGCGTTCCTCGGGTGACATTTTACGGTACTCGTACATTCAGTGTCTCCTATCTCTCAGCGTACTATTTGTAGTAAGCCACGGAGCGTCAGCGGAGTGGCGTTGTAACGGCACTCCGCTGCGCTGCGTGCCTTACTACGAGCCGTCAGCGGAGTGGCGTTGTAACGGCACTTCGCTGCGCTGCGTGCCTTACTACGAACAGGCGTCCAACGGCACTTCGCTGGGTAACCCATGACGGCCGGTGGTTCTGGTTTTGCCTTTTTGCCCACTCACGGGCACCTATTTGGTCAATAGGCGCCTTTGCCGCGCAAGACCACGCCGATCGTCCGCCAGAGGATGCGCAGATCTAGAAGCGGGGAGTAGTGCTGGATGTAATAGAGGTCGTCGTCGGTGTGAAGATGCATGGGACGATCGCTGCGGCCGTTGATCTGCCACCAGCCAGTGATGCCGGGCGGCACGGCAAAGCGCTTGCGCTGCCAGGGCTCATAGCGCTCGACCAGCCACGGCAACTCGGGCCTGGGCCCCACCAGGCTCATGTCGCCCTTGAGCACATTGAAGAGCTGGGGAAGCTCATCCAGGCTGCTGCGGCGGAGAAAACGCCCCACCCGCGTCACCCGCGGATCATCGGGCCATTTGTGGATGACCTGGTTGGCCGCGACGTGGCGCAGCACCTCCTGCTGGCGCTGCTCGGCGTCGGGGGTCATAGTGCGGAACTTGTAGATGGTGAACAGCCTGCCGTTCTCGCCCACCCGTTGCTGCCGGAAAAGCACCGGCCCCGGTGAATCGAGCCGTATCGCCAGCGCGATGACCAGCATGAGCGGCGCTGCCAGGACGATGCCAACGGTCGCCAGCACGAGGTCCAGCAGGCGTTTGAGCAGGCGGTTGAACCCGTCAATCGCCGGGTCGCGCAGGCCGATGAGCGGGATGCCGTCGAAGTCGTCAATGGTTGCCCGGAAGAAGGCCAGGTCGAAGAAATCAGGCACCACCCGCACCCGCACGGGCATCGCCTGCAACGCCATCACCAGCGTCTCCAGCGACTGGTGGGCGCGCATGGGCAGGGCAAACAGCACCTCGTCCACGCGCTGCTCTGCCACCACCCGGGGGGCTTCTGCCGTCCTGCCCAGCACAGGTGCGCCCTCGTAGACCTGCCCTTGTTTGGCCGGGTCATCATCCAGATAGCCTGCGAGGGTCAGGTCGCCACTGCGCGCGGCGATGCGCCGACCCAGCTCCCGGCCCACCCTGCCTGCGCCGATAATCAGCACCCGCGTGACATTTCCGTCGCTGCGCCGCCATCGTTTCCAAAGGTAAATGGCCAGGCGAAGGCCCACCAGAAAGGCGGCCTGCAGGATCAGGGAGTAGATGAAGAGCAACCTGGGGACATCACGAAAGGTAATGTAAAGCAGCCCGGCGAAGCTCAAATTGCTCAGGAAAACGGCCCCCATGACAAGCCGTAGCTCGTCTCGGATGCCATGATGTTGCAGCAAAGTGTAAAGCGACAACACGGCTGACACCACCAGCCAGATGATGGCTGCCATCAGATAGACTGCCCACGGCAAATCCACATAGTCGGGTGTCAGGCGGACGCCATAGGGGAGATGAAGCCTGGCCAGGGCAGCCAGATAGAGGGCCAGCAAGGTCAGCCCGATGTCGGCCGCCAGCAGGCCGACAATATAGTTAGGACTCTCTTTGCGCATGGGTGCCTCCCCCGTCAGAATGACGGATATCATACGAACGATGGCCAGCGCGGGTGCTTGTCCGGCGCGCCAGCAGGGCCCGGAAGAGTGCCTCGTACTGGTCAGTGACCGCGTCCCAGCTATAGAGCGCTGCGGCGCGTGCCGCGGCGCGGCGGCCCAGCTCGGCCATCAGGGCCGGCGCGGCCAGGAGCCTGGCCAGCACCTCTCGTAGCGAGGCAGCACCCACCCCACCATCGTAACTCAGCCCGGCATCCCCCATCGTCTCCAGGTTTTCAGCCGTATTATGCACCACCACGCAGTTGCCAAACGCCATCGCCTCCAGGAGCGCAGGGTGCGTCCCGCCCACGCCCGAGGTCTCCACGAAAACAGCCGCATTGGACCCCAGCTCGTAGTAGGCTTCCCCAAACTGATAGCCGGTGAAGATGATGCGCGGATCGTCCGTCGCCTTCAGGCGAGCAATATATGTCTCCGCGTACGGCGCGTCGCCCACGATCGCACACTTCATGTCGGTTTGCAGCCCTTGAAACGCCTCCACCAGGTGGTGGGCGCAGTTCTCGGGCACCAGCCGGCCGACAAAGAGGACATAACCTCGCGGGGCCAGCCCGAAGCGCGCCAGGGTTTCCCCTGGCGGCCGGCGGGGCACTTCCGAACCGTAAGGGATGTAAGGGGGCTCAATGCCGTACCTCTCGCGATAGTAGGACTGGACGACGCGCGAATCGGTGACAAAAGCCGTGGGCAGCACCGTGGCCATCCGTTCGGCGAAACGGATGTAGGCCTTGGCCGGCCCCGGCCATTTGGCCCGTTTCCAATCCAGGCCGTCCACATTGAGCACCGTCACCTGGCCGGCCAGGCGAGGAATCCAGGTCACCAGGCTGTTGCCGGCGATGACATAGAGGGCGACGTCGTAACCCTGGGTGAGGGCGTGCAGGCTGGAGAGGGTGGCATGCACGATGGTATCCAGGTATTTGTTGCGCACGGTGGGCAACTTGATCAACCGTATGCCCCGGTAGGTAGTGCCAGGATAGGTGATGTGGTGCGAGCGGCAGTAGACGGTCACCTGGTGGCCGCGCGCCACCAGCCGGGCTCCCAGTTGCTCGAAGTAGGTCTCGAACCCGCTGTAGCTGGCCGGGATGCCCCGGCTGCCGAGCATGGCGATCTTCATCCCTGCCCCCCTGGTACGTAATACGCGACGTAGGCCTGGAAGAACGCCTCGGCGATGCGGGCGTGGCCGACATCGTTCGGGTGAAAGCTGTCTCCCCGGTAGGCAGGCGGGAACACGCTGGCCTGTGTGGGCGAGGACAGGCCGTCGGGTCGGTTGACGGTGGCGGCCCAAAGGTCTGCCACGGCCACGCCTCTTGCCCTGGCCGCGGCGCGGATCCACTCATTATACTGCAAAGCACGTCTCCAATTCAGATCCTCCTCCGACCAGCCACACCAGGGGATCGTTCCAACGACAATCCGGGCTTCCGGGGAACGCTCGCGTATATCATCCAGCAATGCCACGTAGCGCGCCTGCCACTCAGCCTCTGGCACCTGCGTACAGTACGTGTTGCTCACGTCGTTGATCCCGATCTCGATGAACACCAGGTCTGGGCTGCCTTCTTTCTCACGCCAGCGCCGGCCCAGTGTCTCCAGCGTGCAGAAGCGCCGCCAGTACTTCTCGGTGATGCCACTGCCATAGTGCTCATCCAGGGCCCGGAAGAGCAGGCTGCGGAAAGCCGTGGCTTCGCTCGAGGCATAGAGTCCCTCGGTCAGGCTGTCCCCAAGGATCCACACCCGGGCGGGGCCGGTCTCCGCCGTGTCAGGACGGCCATGGGCACAGCTCCCGCTCAGGGCCAGCAGGCATATTATCACGGTGGCTCGCCAAGACAAGTGCTTTGCTTGCATAGCACCGAAGGGTTTGCGTAATAACAATTATCTGTATTTGCTTCAAAAGCACCAAATTACAGAAGTGGCTGATCAACGGGATACCGCTACCTGTTGCATGAGCTGTTCATACAGATCCTCGAAGGCCGCCACGTGTGGCGCGAACCCAAACCTGGCCTCCGCCCGTGCCCGGCTGGCGGCGCCCATCCGCGCGCGCAACTGTGGGTCGTGCGCCAGCCGCGCGATCGCCTCGGCCAGCGCGGCGGCATCTCCTGGCGGGACCAGGAATCCGGTCTCGCCGTCGGCCACGATCTCCAGCGGGCCGCCATGTGCTGTCGCAATCACCGGCTTGCCTGAGGCCATGGCCTCCAATAGCACCAGCCCAAACGGCTCGGGGCTGGTGCTGGGCAGGACCATGATGTCCAGAGCAGCCATGGCTTCGGCGGCGTCGGGCCAGAAGCCCACCAACTGCACTCGATCGCCCAGGCCGGCGCGCGCAATGGCGGCCTCCAGCGCCATCTTAGGTCCAGGCTGGCCGGGCACGATGTCGCCCACGATCACGAAACGAACGTGCGGGCAGCGCTCGCGCAGCAGCGCGGCGGCCTCTACCAGCACCTCCTGCCCCTTCCAGGTGTGCAAGCGCCCCACCGTCCCCACCAGGACCTGGTCGGCCGCGATGCCCCATGCCTTGCGCGCCGGCGCGGGGTCATTATCGGGCCTGAAGCGCTCCGTGTCCACCGCGTCGGGGATCACCACCAGCCTGGCCCGGGCATCCTGCACTGCGCCCAGGGCCAGCAGATGTTCTGCCACCGCCCCGGAGATGGCCACCACCCGCTGAGCAGAGGCAGTGACAACCCGCGCCACCAGCCAGCGCAGCCAGCGGGGATATGTGATGATCTCATGCACATGCCACAGCAGCGGCCGGCGCGTCAACCTGGCTGCCAGCGCCGCACCCCATACCGCCACCGTATTGGCATGGACGAGTTGCACCTGCTCAGCCCTGATCCAGCGCGCCAGCTCGCGGCTGCCACGCACCAGGCGCCTCGCAAACCGCACCAGGCCAGGCCACCCCAGGTAACGGCGCCTCAGCACCGCAAAATCCACGTGGCGCACCGGGATGCCCAGCTTCACGAGCTCGTCGCTGAGCCGGGCCTGGCCGCGCTCATAAGGGAGATCGGCCGGCAACACCACCAGCGGTCTGAACCGCGCCTTATCAAGCCGGCGCAGCAGCTCCAGCAGCACCACATCCGAGCCGTACATCTCGTCGCTGCTGTGGACGAAGAGAATGGTCATGGCAGAAGCTGAGTTCTGGGCTGCGCGCGGTGCCGGGCCATCTGCTGCCTGCGGCTGGCCCTCTGGCCGTCCCGCTGCCCGGCTGCCCTGCCGGTCCTCGACCAACCGCGCCCCTGATGCCAGCAGCGCCGCGTGCACCCAAACGGCTGCCAGCCAGGTGCCGTCGGTGGCCTGGAAAGACACCTGCAGCACCCAAAACCCGATGAGCAACCCTAACAGCGCGGCTCGGGCATGCAGGGTGGCCGCGCGGCGGATGCCAAGCACAGCCGTCCAGGTCAGCGAGAGCACAAAACCCAGGTGGGCCAGCAGGCCCAACACGCCGGTCTCCTGCAGGGTACGCACGGTCTGGTTGGCCAGCCAGGCCGGTTCCCAGTTGCGGATGCCATGCAACTGATAGAAAGTGCCTGGTCCCCAGCCCAGCCAGGGATGCACGGCCCAGTCCATCAGCCCCAGGGCAGCGTCCTCCAGACGGGCGGTGACGGTGGGGTCGTTGACCAGATTGGTAAAGGTGCGCAGCCTGGCTGCCAGGGGCATGCTGGCCGGTAAAACCTGGATCAGCATCACCAGGCCGATTACCAGGAACGGCGCGCCCAGGGCTAACACCGTACCCCGGATGTACTGGCCGCGGCTGCGGACGCCGTAGAACACGTAAAGCAAGCCCAGGCCAACCAGAAATGCCACCCAGGCCCCCCGGCTGAAACTCAGGACAGTAGAGAGGCCCGTCACCGCCAGCGCAGCCAACAGTGGCAGTCGCCAGCGCGTGCTCAGCCGTGGCTGGGCCATGAACAATGCCAGAAAGACCACGAACCAGGCCGCCGAGTGGCTGCCGAACATGTTGCCCTCTTCCAGCGTGCCATAGGGCACCGGATGGGCCAGGTTCCAGGCCACCTGCACACCCAGGTTGATCCCCGACTCGTAGAGGGCCCGGGCCAGCAACCCAAACAGGTCCTCGGCCAGGGCCAGGGCCAGGAACCACCCGAACGCGGCCCACCACTGGCGCCAGGTGCGCAGCAGGTTGACCCCCACCAGATAGGCGGCCACCATCAGCCCCAGGCGGATGATGTGGCGCAGCGAATCGGCTGGGTCGGGCGCATGAAAGATGGTGGCTGCGACGTTGAGGCCCAGCCACGCCAGGGCAAACAAGCCTGGCCAGCCCACCCGAAACGGCCGACGGTGCACAAGGATGACCCACGCCCACATGGCGCCCACCAGCAGGATGGCGACATGCTCGGCGCGTACCGAGATATTCCCTATGTCGGCCTTATAATGCGACAGGAGCGAGGCAGCTATCAGCAGGGCCATGCCGCTGGTGGGCCAGGTTTGCCACAGCAGCAACATGAACAGCAGCCCGGCCACCAGGGCCAGGGCGGGCAGCGGGCCGAACACTGCGCCGGCGCCCAGGATGATCCCTGCCCCCACCATGAGCACCAGCAGGAGGCGTTCTTCTCCCAGGCCGCGTAAGGTTCCCCTCACCTGCCCGGAAGGGAGAGACGTACCAGCAGCCGGGTTTCCCTCAGACGGGCTCCTGCGCATCTTGCCTCTCCTTGTCCGACAGCCGGCTGCGGATCAGGCGGGCTGGCACGCCCGCCATGACGCTATACGGGGCCACATCGCGGGTGACCACGCTGCCGGCGGCAATCACGCTGCCGCGGCCCACAGTCACCCCGTCCAGCAGGATAACCCCCGCCCCCAGCCAGCAATCATCCTCCACCACGATCCCCTTACGGGTCACCCCCTGTGCCTTGATCGGCACATCCGTCCGCTCGAAAACATGATCCTCCGAATGAAAGCTCACCCGCTGGCCAATCAGCACATTACGGCCAATACGTACGCCGCCGCCCGCGCCTACAAAACAGAAGTGGCCCAGGTTGGAGTTGGCACCGATCTCCAGCCCCTCCCCCAGCCGTGAGATCACCCCGGTCGCCTCGATGACCGTTCCCCGGGCAATGCTGACATTGTCCCCCAAGGTCACCCCATTTCTCGACAGCGCGTCAATATACACGTCGTCCCCCAACGTCACTGCCCGGCCTACGTGCAACTGCCTGGGGTGCACGATCTGCACCCGCCGGCCCACGAATAAGGGAAGCTGGCAACTGCCCAACCGCCACGACCACCACAGCCCGCGCAGCAGTGCCCGGCCACGACGCCAGGCAATGCGCAACAGCGCGCCACCCGACAGCGCAGGGTCCAGGTGGTAGGTGGGATCGCGCTTCACGGATTGGATCAGGTGCTCGATGGCCAGCCTCAGCCAGCGGCCCGTTAGGTTACTCTCAGGCATGTTCTGGCGATCTTACTCCACACGTGCCCAGCGGGCCATCTGGGCCAGCAACCGACGATCGCGTGTGCTGATGGCTCCCAGGCCCAGGGCCAGGCCTATGTAGACTGCCGCACCCGGCGGGACGCTGATCCACAGAGGCACCCCGCGCAACAGCCACAGAGCCACCGCCATGCCCAGGCCGGCCCCGGCCAGGCGGACGATCCGGCCCCACGGCATGCTTAACCGGCCCACCACGCGCGTCAGCGCCGGACCGCTAAGCCCCACCGCAATCACGAAAACAAGATTCGCAGCCAGGGCAGCACCGATCATGCCCCAAAGGTAGATCAAGGCCAGCTCACAGACTGCTGCCACAAGCAAGACCAATCCCTCGATGCGGCTGGCCAGGTTCTGCCGATCCGCGGCGATGATCCCCCGTACCAAAAGGGTATGCGCGAAGAACGGCAACAGGTGCCAGACGAGCAGGCGCAGCGCCCAGGCTGCTGCAACGTAACCGCTATCGCCGTATACCAGCCGGATCACCGGTTCGGCCAGCACGCTGCCACCGATGGCCAGCGGCAGGATCAGCAGCACACCGTATTGTAGCGAGGCCGCCACCGCTGCCAGCATCTCCTGCCGTGCCTGGTGGAAGAAGCGGCTCAGCACCGGGTAGATGGCATCGGCGTAGGCCCACACCAAAAGCACAAAAGCCTTCACCAACTGGTAAGCCGCGTTATAGATCCCTGTGACAGCCTCGCCCCAGAGCTGGGTGATGATCAACACGTCGAGCCGCAGCAGTACCGCGCCGAAAACTGCCATAAGCAGCAGGTTGCTCCCCTGCCGCAAGAGCTGCCAGCCGAAGCGCAGGTCCAACTCTGGCCGGCCCACCAGCTTCAGCTGCCATACCGCCAGCAGGTTCACCAGTGCTACCAGGGCAAAACCCAACACCTTGACCACCGCCAGCCCCACTACCCCATAGCCGGCCCGGAGCAACAAGATCGTGGCCACCAACTGGCCCACGCTGCTGACCACCTCTGCCAGGGTGCTGAACTCCATGCGCTCGTAGGCTTGCAGGATTGCCCCGCCAGCGGCCAGCACCGCGTAAGCCGGCAGAGAACCCGTCGCCAGGTAGAGCATCAGGGTGGTGTCGGCCGGGTAATGAAGGATCTCCACCACTGCGATCATGGCGGCCGCGGCGGCCAGGCTACATCCGGTCTGCACGGCCAGGGCATTCCAGAAGAAGCGGTTGGCTTCCCCGGGCTGCCTGGCCACTTCACGGGTCACCAGCCGCGGGATGCCGGCTTCGGCCAGAAGCTGGAAGATGTTGATGTAGGCGATCAGGAGGGCATACTTGCCCAGGAAGGCCGGGCCCAGTGCGCGCGCGATATAAACTGTCAAGGCCAGCCCCACGCCCAGGCGCAGGAAACTGGTAGCCGACAGGGCAAGCGTGTTCTTGAGCAGCCGCTGCACTGTGTTCACTGCTCCGATCCCCCCGTCTCAGCCGCCCGCGGCCCAAGCTCAGCTTCACTCTGCTCCACGGCAGGTACAGCCATTCCCAGCAGATGCCTCAGGCCGGCCCTGGTACAGGCCCACCATTGCGCGGCCAGCTCCCTGTACACATCTTTGCCATGCAGCAGGTGCAATCCCTTATAGGCAGCGGCGCGCAACAGGAATCCGCCGGTGCCACAAAGGTGGAGCAGTTTTACCAGGCCGGGGCCATAGTGCGAACGGTAATAGCTGTCCAGGCTGTGGACGTTGATAGCGAAGAACTCCGGCCCGCGCTGGCGGATGCTGCGGCCAATGTGGTGGATGATCCTCACATCGGGCAGACAATAGACCTCCCATCCCCCCTGCCGCAGACGGCGACACCACTCCATGTCCTCGGCATACATGAAGTAGTCCTCGTCCAACAGCCCCGCTTCCCTAACGGCAGCCATGCGCACCATCAGCGCCGCACCCGACACCCAATCCACCCGGATCGGCTCTTGCGACCGATATTGCCTCTGGGCCAGCCACATGCCGCGGAAGAGGCGTGGCGCCAGCTTGTACAGGAAGAAGCTGTAGTTGAACACCGTCCACAGAGACGGCTCATAACCCGCCGCGCCACCCTGGATCTTGCCGCTGCGCAACGTGAGGCGAGGGCCGACGATCCCCGCCCGGGGGTGCTCATCCAGAAAGGCCACCATACGGCCCAGCGCACCGTCACACACCTCGGTATCGGGATTGAGCAACATGGCATAGCGGCCGCGGGCCAGAGCCAGGGCCTGGTTGTTCGCGGCGGCAAAGCCGCGGTTCTGGCTGTTGGCGATCAGCCGCACCTGGGGAAAGAGCCGGCGTAGCAGGGCCAGGCTGCCGTCCGTGGAGGCGTTGTCTACCACCCACACTTCGAGGCGCAGCCCGTCCCCGGCACCCAGCACCGAGCGCAGGCATGGCTCCAGAAAGGGCGCCGCATTCCAGTTGACGATAATCACGGATAAATCGCAAGTCTGATCGGCCATCAGTCCAGATACCCCAGGGCGCGCAGCCGGCGCGCGATCGCCGCGGCCTCTTCTTCCGAGTATGGCGGGAGGGCGGGTGTTGGTAGCGTCGGGGCCTGTGGCAGACCTGTCTCCACTGGCACTTCGCCCAGCCACTCCGACAAAACCCGACCATCCATCTCCGCCGGCACCGGCAGGCCCAGGAGGGCCAGGATGGTGGGGGCCAGGTCTTCGATGCGGGCGGGTGGCCGCTCGCCTGGCTGCCGCACATATGGGCCGTAGATCATCAGGATCCCCTCCGGCCGATGACGCCCGCGCGCCGCCCGGTACGGGATCCTGGTGAAGAGCTCGCGCGTCGAGAGGGCTTCGGACAAGATGTAAGGGCGGTGCCCGATTTCCAGTATCAGGTCTGGCGCCTGGTCCAGGTAGGGGCCGTGATACAACTCTTCCCGGCGATAGACTGCCTCCACCACCGGGCCGCCATCGGGGCCAGCCAGGGCCAGCAGCCCCTCTGCGATCTCGTCCCGCACCCGCTCATAGGCCGCGCCCTGCAGCCTGCCCCCGGCCGTATGCAGATAGATCGCCTCTGCCGAGGGGCTGCCGGCATAAGCGACCGTGCGCGTCCAGTCCACATCCGACGCCATGAGCCGATCCACTCGCTCGCGCAGGCGCTGCCGGGCCAGGTTGCCCACCCGTTGCCGCAGATGCAAGATATCAAGCCGGCGCAGCAGGTCGAACAATCTGCCCCCGTCCAGCCGGCCGGCCAGGACCCCTGGCCGGCCGCGGCCGCTCAAGGCCAGGAAGCCCGCCTCTGCCAGCCAGCGGTTGAGGTTGAACCAGTGGGTGGCCTCACCCGCGCCATGGTCTGACATGACCAGCAGGGTATCCCAGGGCCCCAACAACCTCAGGCGTTGGCCCACGATCGTGTCAACCTCTCGGAAGACGTCCAGGGCCAGGCCGCGCAAGACCTCCCCTTCCCTCGTGTCGTAGTCGGGATGGCCGGGCAGCAAGAAGGTCCAGAAGTAGTGCTGAATAGGGTCGGGCGCCTGGATAACGTTGATGAACAGGTCCCACGGCTCACGCAGCAGCAGCCAGCGATGGGCACGTTCCCGTCGGCAGACCCACTCGCGTGCCTGGCGCAAGAAGGCGCGCGACTGGGTGATGGCTGCATAAGGATCGGCCCGATAACCGCCTGCCACCGCGCGCAACTGTTCCTTGAGCTCGGGCGGATAGGTGTAAGTTGCCTTTTCACCCGGTGTCATCATCCCCGACACCATCACCCCGTTGACAGGGCGAGGGGGATAGGTCACCGGCAGGTTGATCACCGCCACCCGCTGGCCGGCCTGGCTCACGAGATCCCACAGTGTAGGAGCTCCTACAGCCAGGCTGCTGATCGGCTGCCGTTCGTTGCCCCGGCGGATCCAAAAGTCGAAGATGCCATGCCGGCCGGGGTTCACGCCGGTGGCAAAAGTGGTCCAGGCCGTGGCGCTGAAAGGAGGCGTGGTCGAGCGCAACCGGCCCCAGGCCGCGCTGGCGCGCAATGCTGCCAGGTTGGGCAGATAGCCGGCCTCCAACCATGGCCCCAACAGGTCCCAGGTCGCGCCGTCGAGGCCCAAGACCATCACGCGCGCGGTGCTCTTATGGGTCGCCATACCCCTCAGTCCAGATAGCCCAGCGCGGCAAGGCGCCGGCGCACGACCTCAGCTTCGGCGTCGCTGTAGGCCGGGGCTGCACCAGTGTCTGCAGCCGAGATCTCCGGCTCCACTTCCTGCCCACGCGTCGGCTCTCCAGCCAACCCAGGCAAAATCTCATATAGCACTCGCCCGTCCAATGCCTCAGCTCCTTGTAGCCCCTGGCTCGCCACAGGCACTCCCAGGCAGGCCAGGGCGGTAGGCACTACGTCCACCAGGTGAGGCACATAGCCCGTGATAAGGGGAGACTCGCCAACGCGTCTGCCCTGGCCTTCTTCTCTCAGCCGGCCGGGCGCCACACCCCGGCCGGCAGCCAGGAACAGGCCGCGGTCACGGTGGATCCCTTTGCCCAACCTTTCCCTGTCGGCGGTCAGGGCACCCTCGCCCCGCTCCGTCACCACCCGATAGCCGTCGGCCATCCTGAAGACCAGGTCGGCCGCGCGGCGGCAAAATGGCTCATCGTAAAGCTCTTCGCGGCGCCATATCGCCGTAATCACTGGCTGGCCATCCAAAGGGTCGCGCAGGGCCAGCAGCGCCTGGCCGATTTCGTCGCGCAGGCGCTCGTACTGAGCGCCGGGCTCCACGACACCGGCCGGCTCTCGGCCCCGCACGTTAATCCACACCCCCTCCTCGGTGCTGAGCCCCGGATAGGCCACCGTGCGCGACCAATCCAGTTGCCGGTAGGCCGCGAAGCTGGCGCGGCCACCGCGCAGCCATGAGGCGGGCAGCAGGCGTTTGAACGGCCTGATCGCCCGGGCAAGCAGGGCTCGAGTCGCCACCCGTGCCTCGGCATAGGCCGCGTAGCCGGCCTCCACCAGCCAGTTGGTCAGGTAGAAGTCGCGGCGCAGGGGGCCAAATCCGTGGTCTGAGGCCATCAGCACTGTGGTCTGGGCCAAATCCACTCGCTCCAGCAGGGTGCCCAGGGCTGCATCCAACTCCCTGTACACGCCGAGGACCAGCTCCCGCGCTGTCTGCCAGTCCGCGCGAGGGGAAGCTGGCCGGCCCGAGACGAACTGGTAGAACGGGTGCTGAAGCCGGTCGGGGGTCTCGAACACCACGACTACGCAGTCATACGGCCCCTGCTCCCACAGCCACTTCACGGCTCCGGCCCGTTGACGCAGCGCAGCGCCCACCTCGGCCAGGTATCGGCGGATGCCCGGCAGGCTGACGACGTCACGCTCGACATCCTGTAAGTCTACGTCAAAAGGGTAGGCCGGGAAAGAGGCCCTGAACTCAGCGGCCAGCTCAGGCGGATGGATGAAGGGGCTCTCCAGGCCGGGTGTCAACATGCCACTGATCATTATGCCGTTGAGGGGCGCGACAGGGTAAGTCACGGGCAGCCCGATCACCCCGCTGCGCAACCCGGCCCGGGTCAGCCAATCCCACAGGCAGGGCCGGCCCACCGTCCGGCTGTCTACCCAGGCCCGCTGAAAGTGCTCATCGAGCGGGAGCTGCCAGCTCAGGAGGCCGTGATGGCCCGGATGAAGGCCAGTGGCGAAGCTGGCCCAGGCTGGCCCGGTGACAGGCGGCCGCGTGGAACGCAATGGTGCGGCGACGCCCCTGGCTGCCAGAGCAGCCAGGTTTGGCAGGTGGCCCTCATCAAGGAGCGGCCCCAACAGCGACCAGTCCGCGCCATCCCAGCCAATGATCAAGACACGCGGCCAGGAACTGCTCATCTGCCCTCCGTGGCCGGCCGACCACTCCATAACCCGCGCAGCACCCCCAAATCCTCCCCATCCAGCCCACCCAGGACCAGGGTCAGCGCAACGTACACTGCCGCCCCGCAGATGATCTCGATGGCCACATGAGTCCGCAGGAGAAGCAACACTGCCGCCATGCCCAGGGCAGCCAGGCCCGGCCGGGCCAGTATGTGCAAAACCCTGAGGCGTACCACATATCTGGCCACATACAACCAATTCATGACCGTGCCCAAGGCAGCCGAGAGCACGGTGGCCAATGCCGCCCCTATGACCCCCAGCGGCGGGATCAGGACCAGATAGGCGATCAGCGCGAAGGCCAGCTTCGCTCCCGCCACGTAAACACTCTGGCGCTGCCGGTTGCTGCTCAGCAGGAGGCGAGACAACACGGCGTTCAACGCAAAGGGCACCGCATACCAGACTACCAGGCGCAGGACCGCGGCCGAGTGCGCATACTGCGCGCTATGGTAAATGAGAGCGATGATCTGGTCGGCCAGCAGCATCCCGCCGACGGCCACGGGCAGGGACAGGATCAGCGCGTGCTTGCTGATGCGCTCGCCCAACGCGGAGAAGCGGCCCGGGTCGCTGGTGAAGAGATGGGCCAGACGAGGATAGATGGCGTTACCATAGCTGATGAACGCCAGATTGGCAGCATTCACGATCAGGAAGGCGGCGGTATAAACCCCCACCTCAGCCTCTCCCCTCAACCGCGAGAGCGCCAGCACATCCAGCCGGCTGAAGGCTACCACCGACAGGGCCAGCAGGAAAAACTCGGGCGCGAAAGACAGCAGGGCTCGCATCAACCCTGGATACCATGCTGGCCGGCCCAGGCTGTACCCGACCTCTGCCCGCTGGCTTCTCTTGTCCCCGCGCAAGGGGGCAAGAGAAGCCAGCACCCACAGCGCGGCCACTGCGGCCAGGCTCTGGGTGACGACCAGCGTCCCGGCCAGGTAGATCACCCCAAACCCCAACCACAGCAAGCCAGCATTGATCAACACATTGAGCGTTACCCCGGCGATATCTATCGCCGCCACCGGCACCATGCGCTCCTGGGCCTGCAGGATCGTGAAGGTAGCCGAGACGATCGCATACGGGATCAGGCTCGCGCCGCCGATCAGTAGCATCAGGCGGGTGTCCTGCGGATAGCCCAACAGGGCACCCAGGCCCACCATGCCGGCCCAGGCCACGCCAGAGGCGATCAACTGCAAGGTGCCGGCCGCGTAGAAGTACTGCCCGAGCGCGCTGCGTGCCCGGGCTGCCTCGCGGATTGTCAGCGACGGCAATCCCAGTTCGCTGACCGTCTGGAAGATGCTCACCAGCGCGAGCATGAGGGTATACTTACCCAGGCCAACCGCTCCCAGTTGGCGCGCTACCAGCACCTGCAACAGGGTGCTGAGCAACATCCTGCCGGCCGACCCCATGAGCAGGGCTACTGTATTGCGCGCCACCCGCCGCGCGGCACTGTGAGCCACGACCACACTCGTTGTCAGAGGATCACTCCTTTTTCAGACAAGCTCTTGGCATCCGGCGGCCGCTCAAAGCAGATACCCCAGACGTTGCAGGTGAGCAGCTACAATGCGCTCTTCTTCTGGGGTGTAATCGTGGGCCAGGCCAGTTGCCCCCACTTCGCCGTCGCCATGACGAACGGGGTGTTGTGCCACATAGTGCGCATCCAGCCAGTCCACAAGGACCTTTCCCTCCAACGACGAAGGCACCGGTTCCCCGGCCAGGTACAGAAGGGTAGGCGCCAGGTCGATGATCCCGGCATGGGCCGGCTGCGCCGCGGCCTTCCGGGCTGCCGGCCCAGCCATGATCAGCAACCCCTGCGGGTCGTGCATGGCCGTGTGAGGCAGTTGCCGACCGGCATATTGCCCGGCCGGCTCAACCAGCCGCGAGGACCAGGTCTCCAGGCTGTTACGGATGAAGTACCCTGGGGCCATCTCCATGACCAGATCGGGCCCCCAGCCGGCCATGGGCCCCTTATACAGTCCCTGGCCCCGCTCAACCCGGGCGATCACGGCCGCACCTGTTTCTGGATCACGCCACGTCTGTAACTTCTCAGCGATGGCGGCGAGGAGTGCCTCTCCCTCGGCGACTGTGGCGACCACCCCGTGTGGCTCGCGGCCGCGCAGGTTGAGATAGAGGCTGCCAAAGGCGCCAAACGAATAGGCTACCGTGTGTGGCCAATCTACCGCGGCCAGGAAGCGCTCCAGGGGGCCAGGAACCCCCGTCCCCGCTACCCGGCCGCGCAGGCGTGCCCATAATCCCTGCAACGGGCCACCGACGCGCGGTGGCCAGCGCCGTGGTTTTAGGGCCAGAAATCCCTGCTCCATCAGCCAACGGTTCAGGTTGAAGACCCGCTCGTAGGGCCGGAAGCCGTGGTCGGACATCACGACGATGTGCCAGGTGCTGTCCACTGCCTCCAACAGGTGGCCGATCTCCTGGTCGGCGGTGCGGTAGGCGGCTGCCACAGGGTTATCTGCCAGGGCCGCCCGGTCCAGGCCACGACGCGACGTAATGGCCTCCAACGCCTGGCCGTCGAGATGTTGCAGACGGTCTGTCCCGATGAAGACCACTACCAGCAGTTCTGGCCGGTAGCTTTCAAGCAGCCAGCGCGTCACCTGGCCGCGCCGGCGCATCATGGCCAGGGTGTCAGCGACATAACGGCTGAGGAAGCGCCGGGAAGAGAGCGGCAGGAGGCTGGCGGTGTGGCGCTCTACCCAGTAGGTGCCAAAACGAGCCACGATCTCGGCAGCCAGATCAGGCGGATAAGTGGTAGGGGTGCTCTTGCGGGGGGCATCCATGCCGCTGACCATGAAACCGTTGACCGGTGTCGGCGGGTAGGTGAGGGGCACGTTGACCACGCCCACCGTACGGCCGGCCGCGCTCAGCCGGGCCCAGAAGGTCGGCTGGCGCAGGCTGGCGCCGTTGGCCACCCGAAAGGTGCCATCCTCGGCCCGGGTGACGAAATCGAAGACCCCATGGACGCCCGGGTTGACCCCCGTGGCGAAGGTGGCCCAGGCCGGCGGGCTGAGAGGCGGCCGGGTAGAGTCCAGCCGGCCCCAGGCGCCTCTCTCCATCAGCGCCCGCAAGTTGGGCAGGTAGCCGATCTCGGCCAGGGGCTCGACGACGTCCAGGGTGGCGCCGTCCAGGCCAATGCACAAAACGCGCGTGCTGTTTATCGTCACCTGTTTAACCTTTCAACCGCCAGGGTGAATGTACGCCCGATAGAGCACCTGCCAGAGTGCCGTCTGGTCCAGGCCAGTGAGGAGCAGGATCCATCCCCCTAGCGCGGCTCGCTGTAGCCAGGGGTCCATGTGACACGGCAACCAGCTCCGCAGGCCATAGAGCAACAACGTCAGCATGGGTACCAGGGCCGGGAACAAGTAGCGGCCCTGGGGCTGCCAACGCTGGCCAATCATGGGCAGGAAAACCGCCAGCAGAGCAAATCCGGCTGCGCCGGCCAACACCAGCAGCCAGCGGTCCCTGCTCGAGAGCTCTCGGCCCGACACCTGAAGGCGTCGCGCCCCGGCCCGCATCAAGCCCAGGGTGCTAAAGAGGCTCAGGCCGGCGAAAAGGGCATACCACCCCAGGGGCAGCGGCAACTGTAGCCAGCCGAAATCTCCCCAGAAATGAGCGAAAGCCAGGGCTACATACAGCAGATAGCGGGCCAGGTGCTCTGGCCTATAGCTGGCACGGTTGAACCAGCCATGCCACAGCCCGGCCGGCCACTGCAACCGGCTTGCCATCTCCCCTACCCACGTCAGCAGAGGCGAGCCTGCGGCCTCAAAACCCGAGTTGGCCAGCGCCAAAGGCTGGCCATCAGCCCAGAGGCTGACATCGTCGGCCAGAAAGCTGCCTGTGGCCGCAAAATCGCCCCGCGGACCCACGGTCAACACTACCCTGAGATAGGTGGCGTCCGCAGCCAGGGTATGCACCAGCTCCCTCCGTTCCCAGACGGCCGGGGACCGCTCACAAGAAAAAGTGGTGCTTATCCCGTCTTCCAGGATCAGACAGGCCTCGGTGTCCTCGTCCAGGGGCCGTATCCAGGCCTCGGCCCTCACCGGACGCCCGGCAAAGGCCAGGATCTTCGATTCGGGCAGGACCTGGCTGACGCTGG
>DAOTZS010000267.1:0-7947 GCA_034434335.1 Anaerolineae bacterium | reverse complement strand
GGTACCAGGTGGCGCCATCGGAGAGGGCCTCCTCGTAAATGGTGACCTGGTCGCCAGCATGGAGCTGTGCGATGGGTGGGTTGTCGGCCCGCACGCCAGGCTGTGGCCGCACGTTCAGGGCAGTGGCGGTGACAACCCCCTGGCGCAGCCCGGTTGGCGGAGGCGAAGGTGGCGCGGGTTCGGACGGCGTGACCAGGCGGATGTAGGCGCTGTGCACCCAGCGGCCCTCGCCGATGCGGTACCAGGTGGCGCCATCGGAGAGGGCCTCCTCGTAAATGGTGACCTGGTCGCCAGCATGGAGCTGTGCGATGGGTGGGTTGTCGGCCCGCACGCCAGGCCGCGGCCGCACATTCAGCGTGCCGGCGGTGACAACGCCCTGGCGCAACTCGGTCGGCGGTGTGGGGGGAGGCGTTGGCGGCTCGGGTATGGTCACCTCTGCCAGCTCCACCCCGCGTAGTTCAGAGGGGGTGATCAGATTCACCGAGCTGGCGGGGATCCAGTCACCGGAGCCGGTCTGGTACCAGAGGACATTCCCCACCACAGTCTCGGCCCTGATGGAAAGACAGGTGCCCGCCCCGACCACGCGCGAGACCTGGCTCCCCCCTGGTGTCGTATAAGTACGCGTCCCGCTCCAGGCCGGCCGCGCATAGCGGTAAGGCAGCCAGGGAGGTTGGGCTGAAGCCGCGACAGCCAGCTCGTACGAGAAGTCGGTCGGCGCCAGGGCCTCTGCGGCTGAAGCGGGCTGCGGTTGCTCCTCCGCCAGGAATTCCAGGGGAGCAGTGATCTCCAGCGGAGCCTCCCCCAATGTGGCCAGCCAAAAGCCATCGTTGTCCAGCAGATCGAGCCCCACCAGGTATGCGCCGGGCTTGGGATAGCTGAAAGTCCATTCGCCACCCCCTTCGCCATCCCCCTGGGCCTCGATCCAGCAGACCTGGCCGGCCCCTCCATCCAGCCTCAACCGCTGGCCCCTGGCCAGGCCTGAGACCAGGACTTTTACCATGCGCCGCAGAGGCTGGTTATGAAGGCGCTCTACCGCGAATAGTTGCAGCTCGGGCTGTTGCCAGGCTGCCTGAACACTGGCCGCACCAGGTCTCACACATGCCTCCGCGGTTTGGTTTCCCCAGCGCAGCCGGGCCGTGAAGGGGCCAGGGCTTTGATAGCGGTACGTTGCCAGGTCCTGGCGGTGCTCCTGCCGCCAGGTGGTCTGGGTGGGACAGCACAACAACCCCAGCTCCAAATGCTGCCCATCCCCGGTCTCCAGAAAGGCCGGCGCACAGGCCATCTCCGATTTCTCCGCCTGTTCATTACCTGCCTCTTCTGTTTGGCCTTCGGCCGCAGGGGTCGGGCGGGGCATTGCGGGCGCAGCGAACGCCACCGTGAAGCGGACCTGGTCCCCCTCTGGGGTGAGAGACGTCAATAGGCGCACTCTGACAGTCACACTGGGCCTCCTTGCATTGGGTTGGCAATAAGGTATACCCTGGCCGGCCTAACGCCTGGTCCACCAGACCTGGGCATAGGCAATACCACCCCGCGCATAGTACTCGACAATCAGGCAGTGTGTACCGCTCTGCACCTGGTAGGACCAGCCCTGGTAGATGTCGTAGCCTGTGCTGTCATACCAGTGGTTCAGCACCGGCCAGCCATCCAGGTAGATGCGCACACCGTCGGCGGTACGGGCAAAGAAGTCGTAGTGGCCGGCATCCAGTTGGAGACAGCGCGTCCAGCGAGCACTCCAGTTATCGGTGGGCACGCGGGGGTCGGGCGAGCCAAGGCCCCAGTTGAAGTCTATGGCCGGCTCATTGCGCACCAGGAGAGGTGGCCCTTCCAGGTAGATGTCGTTGAAATATTCCGCGCGCCACTCGGGGAAGTCGCCCACCCTTTCCCACCACACAATGATGATCGCGTCCCCGCTGGCCTGATAGTATTCCACCGTGATGGTGTGCTGGCCGGGGCCAACCTTCTCGAAAACACCCACCTGGGTGGAGACAGGGCTATCCCGCCAGGCATTGATCACCAGGTGGCCATCCAGGTAGAGGCGGACGCCGTCGTCAACCTGGGCGAAGAACCGGTAATCGCCAGCGGCCAGGCTCACCACCTGGGTCCAGCGCACCGAAAAGTTCGTGGCGGGAAGATTGCCTCCAGGGGACTCGGTTCCCCAACGGAAGTAGATCTGCGGGTCGTAGCGCACAAAGGCGGGCGTGCCCCGCAGGTCTTTGTTGCTGAAGTACTCACCTCGCCAGCCGGCAGGTGGAGTGGGGGTAGGCGTTGGCTGGGGTCGAGGTGAAGGGCGGGGTGTGGGCCTGGGTGGTGCCGGAACGACGGGCACGCCCGAAGTATCCCCTTTGACAGTCAGCAGTCGCGCCCAAATCCAGCCGTTGCGGTTCCTCACACAGCATACCTGCCACCAGGTGCCGGCCGCATTACGGCCGGTGATGCGGTACACGCTCCCGCGGGTCGCCTGGGTGATAATCGGATAGGCAGTGCTGGGGCCAGACCTGACATTGACCACGGCAGCATTGACTGTGCCAACCGGCCCTTCGTCCTGCGCCTGGATCACGGAGACGCCCAGGAAGGCGACAGCCAGCAAGGCCAGCAAGAGCCAGAGGATACGGGTGGTCTTCATGGGCACCAGCTCCTTGATCGCTTGTTAGCATCATACCATGCCGGGCAAGGGACGACAAATTATGATATGCGATTATGCCCTGAGCCGCGGAGGAGACTGCGGCTGGCGCGCTTCCCCTTAACCTACGGCGCCCAATTCCGTTGGAGCATAGACGCGAATAGCTGCTTCTCCGTTGAGAGGGCACCGGTTTTCGCAGATCCCGCAGCCAATGCAGAGGTCGTGCACCACATAGGGCCGGCGTACCTCTACCCGGGTGCCATCATAGTCCTCCACCACCACATCCTCCAGGAAGATGGCCTTCTGAGGCAGGGGGCACATCTCCTCGCAGACCAGGCAGGTGCGGTTGTCGACCCAGGGGATGCAGCGGCTGCGGTCTATGTAGGCGTGGCCGATGACCCTACGACGCTTTTCCTCCAGCGGCAGAGGGGGGATGGCCCCTACCGGGCACACCTGGCCACAGGCATTACAGCTATAGTCGCAGTGGCCCAGGCGAGGCACCAGGACAGGTGTCCACAGCCCGGCCCATGGCACCTGGCCCTGCCCCGGCTGCAGGCCAGAGGTCGGGCAGGCCTTGAGACAGAGCCCACAGCGTATGCATCGCGCCATGAAATCGGACTGGTCTGCTCCCGGTGGGCGGATCAGCCGCGTTGGGGTGTTGCGCAGCGCCGGATCAGCGCGGGACAGGCCGACTCCGACCACAGCAAGGGCGGCCGCGGCGATCAGTTGCCGGCGAGAGGGGTCGTAGGCTTGCCAGGCGGCCGGCCGCAGGTGGCCAACGAAGAGCTGGCCCCGCTGGCGGCAGGCGGGCACGCACTCCAGGCACATGATGCACTCGGCGGGGTCGCTGGCGAAATGCCGGTCTGGGTCAATGGTGCCGGTGGGGCACGCCCTGGCACACTGTCCACATTCGATGCACCTCTCGCTTACCGTGCGCCGCAGCCATGCCAGCTTGCTCACCAGCCCCAGCAGCCCACCCAGTGGACAGAGGTAGCGACACCAAAACCGGGCACGCCAGGCATTCAAAGCCAGGATGGCCACGAAAAGCAGGGCAACGGCCAGGATGGCACCGTAGCGAGGCTGCTCTGGGGGCAGAGAAGGCCCGCGCAGGGCTGCCTCGAAGGCATCAATGAGCCCGGCGAGCAGCGGCAGGCGATATAGCAGCGTCTCGCTGGCTGAAATCAGAGCGTTGAGCGGGGGCCATACTGCCACTGCGGCAGTGCGATAGGCAATAGTGAGGGGGTCAAGGACTAAAAGGGTCAGGTTGCCCAGGAGTGCCGCTGCCAGGATCAGGATCAGGAGGGTGTATTTGAAGGAACGGAGGCCTGGTAAGGGGTCAGGTTCGTGGCGCTTGCTGCGCCGCGCGGGCATCCAATCAAGCGCCGTGCCCAGGGGGCAGAGCCAACCGCACCAGATACGGCCACCGACCACGGCTACGAGCAGGGCAATCAGGCTGCCGATCAGCAGGCCGGTGACGATGTGGCGGCTAGCCAGGGTGTGGGCCAGACCGGCTAGCGGGTCCGCGAAGAAGATCCACTTGGTGGGCCATCCCGGCCTGCCCGTCCCTACCAGCAGGGCAAGGAAGAGCAGCAGGGCGACCAGTTGCACCCAGGGCCGCAGGCGACGCAGGGTGTGCATCCTACGCCTCAACCGTTATCTCTTCGATCTTGAGGGCGTCCAGGTCCAGGCGGCCCAGCCCCATCTCAGCACCGAGCCGGATATAGCCAATGTCCCGCCCCTGGAGCCCGAACAGCGTGGCCGCATAGGCGTCGGCGGCGACTACATCGGTGCTGGCAATGACCGTGTCGGTCTGCCTGACGTCGTCCAAGTTTCCGCCGGTGGGACCATTGTCCACCAGGATGCGGACGGCGTCCACCACGGTGAGCTGTGGTCGTACCAGGGTATTGAGGTCGGCGATGCACTGGTGCAGACCGCGCGCATGGAACCCGGTGCGGTTCTCGACGACCCCCATCAGGTTCTTCATACCCAGGGTCAGGCGGGCAGAGCTGTGATCCTTGGCAATGGGGACGTTGATGACCACGTCAGCGTCGAGGATGTCTCCGTAGACCTGCCACTCCTTGATGCGCCTGCCGGCGGGGATAGGAGTGGCGCGGTATTTCATGCGGTTCATCACCTCCATCTGGCCACCGGCAGCCGCCACGGCGCTGGCAATGCCGCTCTTCTCGTAAGCGGCCTGAGGTGTGCCGCCGAAGGGGTAGTCCATCACCCGCACGCGGCGGGCGCCGGCCGCCAGGCAGAGGGAGACAATGGTGGCGACGACCTCGGGATTGGTGGTGCTGGCGTATTCGGGGCCGTGGTAGGCGTTGCAGATGTTGGGCTTGACGATGACGTCGTGGCCGGGTTTCACGAAGCGTTCGATGCCGCCCAGTGCAGCGATGGCGCGGCGCGTCAGCTCAGCCGGGCTGGCACCTGGCCCGCGCGCTACCGCCACATCAGGGTACGGAGCCGTGCCGGCCGGGGTTGCGGGTGCCAGGGGAGCCGGGCCGGCTTCGGTCTCCGGTGTAGGGGAGGGGACCGCCGCTTCTGAAGGCCGGACAGCAGGGGAGGGCTCCGGCCCGGAGCCCGTTCCACAGCCGGCAAGGCCAAGAGCGCTGCCGGCAGCCGACCATAGCAAGAGGTGTTTGAGAAACTCGCGTCGCCCAAGATACCTTGACATGATAAGCCTCCCTATGACGGGATTGTGCTGGCAACCCGTATTGTAGCCCAAATCGCACGAACTGTCCATGCGCGAGCTCATAGGGGCGTGCGCCGCGGTTCGACGCAAGCCACCGCATGTAGGACAGGGGGAAACGAGGTCGCGCCTCTCGGGCTCCCTGGGCTTGTGTTGCGCACGCCTTCATAGCGCACTGGTCAGCAGGGCAGGGCCCTTTGACAAATCATAACCTTGTCATTATACTGGTGCCGGCATCGAAAGCCGTTCGTAACTTTTCAGGCCGATTGAAATCGGCCTCCCTGGGCACTTCGTGCCAGGTGTCGGCCTCCGCCGACACCCTTCATGTTTGCATCACCGGAGAGGTCGGCGAAGGCCGACTTACTGGCCGCAGGCCCCAAAAGGGTGACTTCCAGTCACCGCCTGAATAGTTACAGTTGCTCTTCGTGCCCAATCTGCCCACAGCCAGGTGCGCGATCTGGCTATTTCCTCTAGTATGTCACACCTCGTGTGGGCCTTGAGATGGTTCGGAATCGGCTGGCACTTAAGCTGCCCATGTGGGTGGCCGAATCTCTCACCGTCAGCCGATTGCTGTGGGCATGTGAACCATCCCTTCATGCTGGTGAGAAAGGGGGTGAGAGCCGGTTCTGAAGACATTTGGCCAGCAACTCTGTTCAGAGATTTCGGTATTAGCCCCGCTTACAAGCAGAGGAGGTGAACCATGTTCAAGGGGTCTGTACGTCGCAGTGTCTTGCATGTGTTGCTTCTCGTCGTGATATTGGCCATGGCAGCGGCGTGTGTTCCGCCGTCTGCGGTGGCACCGGCTGCACCGGCCGCTCCGGCCGCTCCCGCTGCGCCGGCCGAAGCGAAGCCCGCGGAGGGGGCTAAATGGTGCTCCAACGTCCGCATCGTGTTCTTCCCCGGCGGGCCACAGGGTGGCGTCTTCGCGGTGAACGTGTACAACGGCGCCCGTCAGGCCGAGGCTGACCTGGGCCCCAAAGTGGACTACGTGTGGTCAGACTGGGATCCCCAGAAGATGATCCAGCAGTTCCGGGAAGCAGTGGCCACCAAGCCGGACGGCATCGCGGTGATGGGGCACCCAGGGGATGAGGCCTTCGATCCGCTGATTGATGACGCGATCGCCAAGGGGATCATCGTCACCAGCCAGAATACCACCCTGCCGCAGGCGGAGGCCAAGTATGCCAGCGTGGGCTTTGGCTATGTGGGCCAGGACCTCTATGGTTCGGGCCATGCCCTGGGCGCGGAGGCGGTTAAGCGCTTCGGCTTGAAGGCCGGGGATCGGGCGATGGTTTGGGGCCTGCTGTCGCAGCCAACGCGTGGTCTGCGCACCAAGGGCGTGATTGATGCCCTGGAGGAGGCCGGCCTGGTGGTAGACTACATCGAGATCGATGCGGCCACCAACAAGGATCCCGCGGCCGGCACGCCTACCTTCACCGGTTACGTCTCCTCGCACCCCGATGTCAAACTGGTAGTCACTGATCATGGTGGCCTGACGGCAACGCTGGAGACCTACCTCAAGGCCGCTGGCAAGGGCCCCGATGATATCTATGGCGCGGGGTTCGACCTTTCTCCGGCGACGGTGGCAGCGATCCGCGGCGGCTGGACCGACCTGGTGATTGACCAGCAGCCCTGGCTGCAGGGCTATCTGCCGATCCTGCAGATCTGCCTGACCAAGATCTACGGGTTCTCTGGGCTGCATATCGACACCGGCGGTGGTTTTGCCTCCAAGGAAAATGTGGAGATGCTGGCCGAGTTGGCGGAGAAGAATATCCGTTAGAAGTTACAGGGGGTAGGATAGGTCTCGTGCCCGCCCCTACCGCGGGGGCAGGCACGAGGCCTGCCCCCATCGAAATGTTTGGGTGGATCTTCTTCGTCGCAGTCGTGGTGGGGATGCTGGGTAGTATGCTGGGGATCGGGGGCGGTGTATTGTTGATCCCCATATTTACCCTGTTCATGGGCATCCCGATCAAGACTGCGATTGGAGCTACGATCATCAGCGTCATCGCCACTTCGTCGGCGGCTGGCGCGGTGTATGTGGGCCGTGGGCTGACCCACACTCGCCTGGGAATGGTGCTGGAAGTGGCCACCACGTTGGGCGCGCTGGCGGGCGGGATCACGGCAGTGTTGATCAGCCCTAGGGTCTTGCAGGGCATCTTCGGGCTGGTGTTGCTGTACGTGGTTTATAGTATGAGCCGCATGCCCAAGGAGGAGGCCGCCGCGACGCCAACTGGGGTGCTGGACACCTCGTTTGCAGACCCGCTCACCGGCGCCATGGTCTCCTATGGGGTTCGGAATTTGCCCCTGGGGCTGGGGGCAAGTTTTCTGGCCGGCAACGTCTCGGGGCTGTTGGGGATCGGTGGGGGGATCATCAAGGTGCCTGTCATGGTGCTGGTGATGGGCATTCCGCTCAAGGCAGCCATTGCCACCAGCAATTTCATGATCGGTGTGACGGCAGCGACCAGCGCGCTGATCTACTACGGCCGCGGTTACATCAACCCTCAGGTGGCGATCCCCACCGCGTTGGGCATTTTGATAGGCGCGCAAGCAGGGCCACGGCTGGGCGGACGGATGCGCACGATGACCCTCAAGCGGATGTTCCAGGGGCTACTGGTGATCTTCGCCATCCAGATGCTTT
>DAOTZS010000266.1:0-6721 GCA_034434335.1 Anaerolineae bacterium | reverse complement strand
TTTTCAAAAACCAAAAGGTCCAACTCTGTAAGTTCTCGATGGTAATTTTCTCTCAACATAGCTGCCTTACCTCCGGTAAGGAAGGATGACTTTATAAATTATAAACCACGACCGCCATGTTTCTCTACTTTATAAGCACCCTCCCTTGCGGGGAAGGGGGTAGGGGGATGGGGCGATACGCCCTAAAGTGCGTAACTCCTGAAAGATAAGGGGCGTGTGCAGTATACCTGTAGAGAGGGAGGCTGTCAAAACCGCTGGCTGAACCGCCTTCGCTCGCCGACGCTGCTCCCATCATCCGCCGCCCACGGCGGAGAAGAACTCGACCGTGTCTCCGTCGCGCGCGCTGTCCGTCTCCAGTTCGGCCTTGCGCCGGTTGACCGTGACGATCGCGATCTCGCTGGCCGGCACCCCCAGGCACCGGGCCAGAGCCAGCAGCCCGATGGCCCCTTGAACCGGCACCTCCAGCCACCTGCGTTTCTGGGGATCATACCAGTCCAGGTGTCCACCCAGGTGGACCCGTATCATAGCAGCTCAAGAGCCCATTCAATGCCCAGCTCGGCCAGGCGGCCGCGCGTGGGCACCCCGGTCTGCGGATCCCAGCCCTTCAGCTCGTATAGCGCGGTCAAGGCCCGCTCGAAGTCCTCGCGGGGCACGCTGCGGCCAGCCAGGGCGCCGGCCTGCGAGGGCTGGAACAGCCGCTCGGGCAGGGTGTCATCCTGGCGGCTGAACCCCTCTCGCAGGTTGAAGATGCGCGCCAGGTTGGTAGCCCGCTCGCCGATGCGCAGCAGATCAGGGATGTCCACGTCCCAGCCCGAGGCCGCACGCACGGCGGTCAGCACCTCGTCGGCCTGGATGAAGGAGCGCGGGGCCGGGCCGAAGAAACACAGCCCCACAGTTTTCTCGAAGCTGTTCCAGTTCTCCATCAGGAAGTAGTTGCGGGCCTTGCGTGGGCTTAGCTCCAAAGGCGACAGCGCCTCGGTGATGCCCAGCGGCTGGGCGCCCTTGAAGCTGACCGACTCGGGGTTCGCCAGCATGGGGTCGTGCACCGTGCTCAGGTGATCCGCGCCGGCCTCGTTGACTGCGTAGCCCAGCGCCAGCCCCAGCTTGCCGCGCGGGTCGTGCATGGGCAGCTCCTGCCCCTTGACGTGCATGGCGAAACGGCCGGCGTCCCCGCCAATCTGCTCAGCCGCGCGCCTGACCCCCTCGGCCAACAGGTCGCCGATGTGCTCACGGCGGGCAATCATCTCTACGCATTTGACCATGGCCTCCGCGTTGCCGAAGCGCAACTCCAGGCCGCCAGTCTCCTCGGGGCCGATCAGGCCATGCTCAAAGCACTCCATGGCGAAAGCTATCGCCGAGCTGGTGGAGATGGAGTCCAACGTGAAGCGGCCGCACAGTTCGTTGGCCTTGGCAATGGCCTGCAGATCGTCCACGCCGCAGTTGGAGCCAAAGCCGGCCACAGTCTCGTACTCCGGCCCGCCGTACTGGTTGCTGACCTGATAGCGGCCATCCACCTGGACCTCGCGCTTGCAGCGCACCGCGCATGCATAGCAACTGCGCCGTGCTCTGAACAGCTCCTTTTCGTAGGCCTCCCAGCAGATATTCTCCGCCCCTTCAAACGCGCCGGCGATGAAGTTGCGCGTGGGCAGGATGCCGGCCGCGTTGAGGCCCCTGGTGAGCCCAGGGGTGCCGCGCAGGTACAGTTCCCAGCTCGCGGGATGCTCTTTTACCTGTTTGGCCAGGCGCCTGCCCAACTCTGCGAGAGCCTGGGGGTCGTGGGCCAGGTCGAGATACCTGCCCGTGCCACGTACTGCGATGGCCTTGAGCTGTTTGGAGCCAAACACCGCGCCCATACCTGTGCGGCCATTGAAGTGGCGCAGCTCGTTGGTCAGTGCCGCGAAGCGCACCAGGTTTTCCCCGCCCAGGCCGATCTGGAGCACACGCGCCAGCTTCTCACCCGTCTCCTCGCGGATGATCGCCTGGGCCTCCAGCGGGTCACGTTTCCACAGGTGCCGCGCGTCTCGGATCTCGGCCCGGTCGTCCCTGATCCACAAGTAGACCGGCTCAGCCGCCCGGCCGGTGATCACGATCGCTTCCCAGCCGGCCATCTTCAGCTCGGGCCCCCAGAAGCCGCCTGCCTCCGACTCGCCGAACGCGCCGGTGAGGGGTGAGCGGGCGGCTGCGCTGAAGCGCGTGGCGGTAGAGAACGGCGCGCCAGTCAGCAGGCCGTTGGCCAGGATCAGCACGTTGTCGGGGCTCAGTGGGTCGGTGCGGGCCGGTAGCAACTTCAGCAGCAGATAGGCGGCCAGCGCCCGGCCACCGGGATACAGGCGGTAGGTCCCCGCGTCCAGTTCTTCGGTCCAGATTTTCTGGTGGGTCAGGTCAACGCGCAGGATTTTGCCAGTAAAACCTTTGTTCATCGGTATTCCTCAGCCAGGAGCGGCCACCTGGGCCGCGTAGGTGGCGTTGACCTGGCGCAGCGCGCTTTCGGCATCAATGCCATGTGCCCACGCCCAGGCCGCCAGGCCAAAGAGAGCCTTCCCCACCATCTCAGGGGTGACCTTGGCACCTGCGGGGAGTTGGGCCAGCGCCGCCCAGGGCGCGTCTGGCACCGGCACCGCCTCCAACCGCGACATACGATCCAGGTAAGCCTGCGCCTGGGCCAGCGCCGGCAGGTTGGCCGGGATGCCGCTCAGCGGAGAACGTTGCTCTCCGTTGCTGGCCCGTTCGGCGCGCTTGATAGCCTCCCAGTTGGCCAGCACTTCCTCTGGCCCGCTGAAGCGGGCCGTGCCGAAGACGTGCGGATGGCGCCGGATCAGCTTATCCACCACGCGCTGGATCACATCCGGCAGGCGGAAGAGGCCCTGTTCGCAGGCAATTTGTGTCTGCATGGCGACCTGCAACAAGAGATCGCCCAGTTCCTCGGCCACTTTGGCCGCGTTTTCGGCGTCCAGGGCTGCCAGCAATTCATAGGTTTCTTCCAGCAGGGTGGCCCGCAGCCTGGCCCAGGTCAGCTCGCGGTCCCACGGGCAGCCGTCTGGCGCGCGCAGGTGGGCGATCACATCCTGCAGGGCAGCGTAGGAGCCAGGGGCGGGAAGCGCCGGCACCCACAGGCATGTCTCGGGCCCCCAACCATCGCCCTGCGCCAGCGCCGAGAGGGGCAAAGCCTGAGCCAGTCCACCGCGGACCAGGGTGACCTGATGCTCTGGTGGGTAGGCCTGAAGCAGGGTCTGCCCCACCCGGGCGGCCAGCCGGGCGTCGCTGAGCCCGACCAGCAGGCTCGGCTGGGCCGGGTCCAGGTGGGGGTAGTACTGTTGCGCGATCCGCTCTGCCCTGACGATCTGCAGGCTCTCCAGGTCCGGGTTGCCCAGGGCTCTCAGCGCGGCCTGCACCGCCTCGTTCACCAGGGTCATGTATGCCTCCAGATGGATGATGGGTAACCATTCAGGCCGACTGAAATCGCCCTCCCTGGGCACTTCGTGCCAGGTGGGGCGATCCAGCGGATCGCCCCTACGCCGACATCCTTACATGTGTGCATCACCAGAGAGGTCGGCGAAGGCCGACCTCTGGCCGCAGGCCCCAAAAGGGTGACTTCCAGTCACCGCCTGTACGATGATAGTTGGATTATACACGTGGGGCGGATGGGTGGCCAAAAAACTGTGGGTGGCCGACGGCATTGCCGTCGGCCACCCACAGTCGGCCACCCACAGTCGGCCACCCATTCAGAACACGTCTGGGATGGCGCTGATGCTGTTGCTGCCGCGGTTGCCGATGAAGGCATAGTTCAGCCCTGGATCGAAGGCGACCACATGGGGATTGTCGCCCACCGGCAGGGTGATGAGCTGCATCAGGGTGACGCCGTCGAAGATGGAGACCGAATCCTCCTGGCTGTTGCTGACGAAGACATGGTGGGTCAGCGGGTTGACGGCCAGCCCGCCGCCGCCATCGGGGCCGCCCTGGCCGACGAGCACGGTGCTGCGCAAGGCAGGGCCCGAGGCCGGGATGCGGTAGGCCAGCACCTGGGTCGGGTTGCCCGGAACGGGCGCGAAGGAGACGTAGAGCTGACCCAAGGCCGGGTCAATGCCAAGCGCATATGGCTCGCCGCCGGGGTAGGCTGTCAGTGCCTCGAGGAGGGTATGGGTGGCCCCGTCTACGACCCGGATCAGCCGAGAGTCGCGACAGGAGACGTAGACGCGGTTGAGCAGCGGGTCCACGGCAACCCCGAATGCCCCGTCGCCGACCGCCAGGGTGGTGATGAGGGTGTCGGTGGCGCCGTTAATCACCGCCAGCCGGCCGCCGTCGTGCAGTGGCACGTAGATGCGATTGGTGCTCTCGTTGATCGCCACGTAGGTGGGCTCGCCGTAGGGTGCAAAGGAGATCGTCCTCAGCACCGCGCCGCTGAGGCCGTCAATCACGCTCAGGCTGTCGCCCACGAAGTTGGCGACGTAGACCTTGTGGGTGGTCGAGTTGACAGCCACGCCGAACGGCTCGCGGCCGACCGGGATGGTGCGCAGCACAGACCGCGTCAATGGGTCGACCTCGTACACCTGGTTCGTGGTCCGGCTGGCCACATACAGCCGGTGGCTGGTCAGGTCAATCCCGATGCCCTTGGGGTACTCTATGCCTGAGATGACGAACGGCTGTAGCACAGGACCAGGGGTGCGCGTGGGCGTCGGGGTAGGAGTCCTCGACGGGGTGGGGGTAGGGGTGGGCGCCTGGGGCCTGACGACGAGAGGCAGGTAGTTGTGGCCCTGCATGGTCAGGATTAGCTCGTAGCCCAGGCAGCCGCGTGCGCCAGCCTGGTAGTAATCGCGCACGCGGGCGAAGTAGAACCCGCTGGCCGGTGCCTGCCAGACAATCATGGAGCGCAGGTCGCTGCCCGGGACGATGTCGTCGCTGTAGGCCAGGGGGGTCAGGGCGTCGGTGTCGTAGAGGGCCAGGGTGGTGTCGGTGCTGCCCAACAGGTTGTCGGTGCGCAGGGTGTAGGTGGCGCCGGCCACGGCCCGGAAGGTCACCCAGTCGGTATCAGTGGGCGGCTCCAGGGTGTGCTTCTGGGGTGTGCCATCGGGCAAGATCGAGGATGCGGCAGCCGGGGAGTCGTCGGGCTCGTAATCGTCCAGGCCGCAGACCTGCCGATTTTTGAAGCGCACCTCGGCACAGGCCGGGCCGGCCGGCACCTGTACGTCAAAAACGGCCGACGTAACGGGTGCCCACCCAGGTTGCTCTTCCTCCCACAGGGTCCACCAACCAGGGAGGAGCTCGCTAAAGTGGAAATCTCCGCTCCCATCGGTGACGGTTGTCAGGACCGGCTGCGCGGCGTCACGGGGCCGGGCGTGGATGGTCCAGCCGGGGAGGCCAACGTGCAGCTCGTCAACTTTGCGGCCGATGATGCAGCCCAGGACAGGCGTAGGGGTGGCCGTAGGGGTGGGGGTCGCAGTGGGCGTGGGGGTGGCCGGCTGGCGCAGGCCGAAGTTGACCGTTAGCGCCTCGCCCGTGCCCAATGTGACCGCGGCAGGGTCGGGGGTAGTAGGCTGGTAGCCAGCCGGCAGGTCGGGATCGGCCTGGTCCAGGTCCACGATGTAGTTGCCGCCGGGCAGGCCGGTAAAGCTGTAGCTGCCGCTGGAGCTGCTCTCCTGACAGCCGATCAACGGCTCCCCTGGCTCGAGCAGCCCGTTGCCGTTTGTATCCTCATAAAGACAGACAGCGATGTTGGGCAGGGCCGTTTCGCCGGGATCGATCAGGCCGTTGCCGTTGGCATCGTGCCACACACGGCCACCGATGAGCGCGCTGTCATCGAAGCGGAAGGAGATAAAGCGGGTTTCCCCGGGGGCCAGCCCCGTGGCTGCCTGCTCGGGGTCGCCCAGCAGGGCCAGCCCAGCCGGCAGGTCGGGGTCGCTCACGTCCACGGCGACGACATAGTCGCCGGGGTAGACCAGGGTAAAGGTGTAGGTGCCGTCGGGGCCACTGTCGCGCTGGTCTGCCAGCGGCTCGCCGGGATCGTGCAGCCCATCGCCGTCGCTGTCGTGGTAAAGGCGCAGCGCGATGGCCGCCAGGCCCGGCTCACCGGGGTCGTGGGTGTTGTCGGCATTCTTATCGTGCCAGATCTGTCCGGCGATGGCAGCAGGTGGGATGCGGTTGGCAAAGGTGACATAAGTCGTGGCATTGATCTCCACCTGCACGGTCGTGGTGGGAGGAAGGGTGGGTTCCCGGCCCGCTGGAACGACCTCCCTGACCTGGTAGCTGCCGATGGCGATATTTTCCCACACTGCGCGGCCGTCTGGGCCGGTGACCTTGCCGACCGTGTCGCCAAATGGCGTCAGCAGTTGGATCAGGACCCCTGGGACGGGGTCATCACCGGGGTCCTGGAGGCCGTTGCCGTTGAAGTCATCGAACTTGAAGACCTGCAGGTTTCCGCGCTCGGCGACGTAGAACGAGACGCTGGCGTAGGCTTCCTGGCCGGCCTCGAGGGAGTAGTAGGCCACCTCACCAAGATAGCGGCCTTCCTTGGGGCTGGCAGGCACGGTATAGACGCGCGTCATGGCCAGGCCAGTGGTGCCAGGGTAGGTCTGGGAGTCTACCACGACGGCATCAGGATCGAGGACGCGGAACTCGACCCGGTCTGGGGTGCTGCCGCCAATGGTAACCGTCCAGGTAAAGGTCTCGGCCATGCCGCGGCTGATGCTCACGGGGGGCGCCGGGGAGCGGCTGAGAGAGATGCCCG
>DAOTZS010000265.1:0-6467 GCA_034434335.1 Anaerolineae bacterium | reverse complement strand
CAACAAGCACAGCATTGGCATGGCTGAGTTGGAGGAGGCCATCGAGCGGGTCATCGCCGGCCCCGAACGCCGCAGCCGGCTCATCTCCGACGAAGAAAAACGGATCGTGGCCTATCATGAGGCCGGCCACGCCCTGGTGATGAAGATGCTGCCCAATGCCGACCCGGTGCATAAGATCAGCATCATCAGCCGGGGCATGGCACTGGGCTATACCATGCCACTGCCCGAAGAGGACCGCCTGCTCTACGGCCGCAACAAGCTGCGGGATGATCTGGCCGGCCTGCTGGGGGGGCGGGTCGCCGAGGAGGAGGTCTTCGGTGACGTGACTACCGGCGCCAGCAACGACCTGGAACGGGTTACCTCCCTGGCCCGCAAGATGGTCACCCAGTACGGGATGAGCGATGTGCTGGGGCCGCAGACCTTCGGCGAAAAGGAAGAGCTGGTCTTCCTGGGGCGGGAGATTGGCGAGCAGCGCAACTACAGCGAGGAGGTGGCCGAAGCCATTGACCAAGAGGTGCGACGGCTGGTGGATGAGGCCTACCAACGGGCGCGCTCGATCATCCGCACCTATCGCGCCAAATTAGACCAGATTGCCCGCTATCTGATGGAGTACGAGACGATAGAGGCGGCGGACTTCCATGCGATGTTTGCCTGAAACTAAGCGCACTGTACATCTGGCAGCCCTGCCCTTCCCTGGCGGGGCTGCTTCTATTTGTAGTCAGAGGTAGATCATGGCCGAAATGCGCTCCCTCAGGCTGCCCCGGACGCGCCTGTGGTCTGGCACCGATCTGCCCGTGGTGAGTACCGTCCTCATTTGGGGAATCAACTTCAGCGTGATCAAGGTGGCACTGCGCACCTTCTCACCCCTGGCTTTCAACGCGTTACGGTTTGGCCTGGCCACCTTGCTCATCCTGGCTATTCTCTACCTGCGGGGCGAATCGTTCCATCTGGCCCGCCGCGACCTGCTGCCGGTAATCCTGCTGGGGTTGATCGGGCATACTCTCTACCAACTCATGTTCATCAATGGGATGGCGCTCACCACCCCTGCCAACACCTCCTTGTTGATGGCTACCACCCCGGTTTTCGTGGCGATCTATGGCTGGCTTCTGGGAAGCGAACGGGTGGGCGTGCTGGCGTGGATCGGGGTGGTACTATCCTTTGTGGGGATCCTGCTGCTGATCCTGGGCAGCGGTGGCGAAATCAGCCTCGGCCGAGGCACATTGCGGGGTGATCTGTTGATCCTGGGTGCGGCGATGGTATGGGCCGCCTACACTACCGGCAGCAAAGGGCTGCTGACGCGCTATTCGCCTCTGAAGCTGACCGCGTTGAGCATGTTAGCGGGCACACCGCCACTGGTGTTGCTCAGTATCCCCCAGTTGCTCCGTCAGGAGTGGCTCAGGGTAGCGCCAGAAGCCTGGCTGGGGTTGGCTTATTCGCTGATCTTCGCGGTGGTGGTGGCGTATGTGGCCTGGTATACCAGTGTACAACGCGTGGGCAACGCGCGCACAGCCATCTACTCCAATCTGACCCCCGTGGTAGCTGTCCTGGTGGCGTGGCTGGCCCTGGGGGACCATCTGACCTGGTTGCAGGGGGTAGGGGCCACGGTAGTGCTCTCCAGCATCATGTTGACAAGGCGTGGCCGTGCATCACGGGTGGGGGCGCAACGATGACCGGCCGGCTGCTACGATTGGCTTATCAGCTTGCCATCCACCGGTGGGGGGAATGGAGTGTGCATCGCTGGGGGGTGACCGTTACCCTGGCCGGCGCGGTGCTTATGCTGCTGGGTTGGCTGCTCCGGGGACGGCCACCGGCAGGGGCAGCCTATTGGGCGATGGTATCCCTGCTGGTCGCCGTCGCGCTCGGCTTTATGATCTTGCACTGGTGGGGATGGGGGCATTCATTTGTGGCCTTCACATCACAGCCAGGAATCGCTGCCCCGGCCGGCCTGGCCCTCGACCCCAAGGACAAGGTCAAATTGCACGCCACAGGCACGTTTGAGGTGGAGGGCAAGACCCATTTCTTCGCCCACCTGCTGGCCTACTGGCGCACCTTCACCAGCCGCGAGCATGCTGTGATGGCCATCGTGCATCCCTCGCGCTTCTTGAAACTGGCTCACATGCCCGAGGAGCACGTGGGCATGTGGTATATCTTTTTCCGGCCAGAGGCTATCCGGACCATCACCCCGGGCCTCTTATCCTTTGGCGCCCAGACCTCTCCTGCCCTGCGCGTCTCGTACCTCAACTCCCCGCCTTCTTCTGACAAAGATCAGGGGCGTGCAGCAAAGCGCAGCCTCGTCACGGTCCATCTCGCTTTCGAGGATGAAGAATCGCGTCAGCGGGTGTGGGCCGACCTGCTCGCCGATGCCTGAACCCTACAACCGGTAGATCATCACGGCAGTCAGCGGGCCGCTTATGTGGAAGCCCATCGCCTCATAGAGGTGGCGGGAGACGGTGTTGCTGGCCTGGGTATTGAGCATCAGGCCTGATGCGCCTGCCCGCTGACCATAGAGGATCGCGTCGGCCACCATCTGGCGGCCGATGCCGCGGCGCTGGAATTGGGGGTGGGTTGCCACGCGGATCAGATACGCGTAGCCGGCCTGGCCATTGGCTGTCGTCAGGGCGAAGCCGGCCGGTTGCCCATCCACCCAGGCCACTACTGCATGATCGGCAGTGAGCAGCCAGCTCAGGGTAGTGGCCGGAGCGTAGCGCCAGAGCGGTGGGAAGGCTGCCGCGTTTAACGCCAGCACTGCCTCGGCCCAGGCTGGGGTGGCCGGACGCAGCTCGGCTACCAGGCCGCTGGCCGGCGGCTGCCGGCCGGTAAACACATAGGTCAGCACCTGGTCCGCTTCCCGGAAGCCGATCTCAGCCAGGGCCGACCGCAGCCAGCCCTTGTCGGTCAGGCAAACCAGCCCGGTGACCCCTCTGGCGTAGAGGGCGGGCAAGGCTGTCTCGAGCAGGGCGCGCAGGGTGCGGCTGGCCGGGACTCCCAAGGCAAGGGCTATCAGGGCAACATCTGCCCAATGTTCGGCCGCCTCGGCCACCTCAGCACGCGGAGATATGCCCAGGAAAGCCAACAACCGATCCCCTTGCCAGGCGACAGGGCTGACGCCGCTGCTGAGCAGGGCCAGTTGCTCGTCGGCAGCCGCCATCCCATGGCGGCGCCAACTGCCGGCCAGCAAAGCAGCCAGGGCCGGCCGATCGGTTGGCCGGGCCATGCGCGTGGCTATGGAAAGCTCGCGGGAGGTTTGCCACCAGTTCATACTGATGCACAGAAAGCGCGGGATACAGCGCCGGCGGCGATCCCTACATTGTCCCCAGGCCTGCGCCAGGTGAAGAAGCTGCCTGCCGGCGGTAGTGCCGTACCGTCAGTGCCAGAATGCTGACCAGGGAGACGGCCGACCCCACTGCCACCGCGCCCAGGGCCAGATGTTTACCCGTGAGCCGCTCCCCACCGCGCCACCAACCCGGGAGCCGGGCCAGACGGCCATCGCCGTCTGGCTCCGGTGTGAAGAGCAGATGTTGGGCATACTGCTGGCGGGCTCTGGCCAGCAGGCTGCGCCGCAACGCCGCCCGGAATTCGGGCCGCGGTTGCACTGCCACTAATAGATTGGCCAGTTCCCGTGAGAGAGAGAGGAGCGAGACCAGGCTGATGGGGGCCAGCCAACCGCGCAACGTAGCCTGAAAGCGCTGCACAGGGCGTAGGGAGTCCTCTTCCCCTCCCGCGGCATAAGGGGAGAAAGCCAGCGCCTCACAGTCCACCTGATGATCACCGGCAAACGAAGGGGGAATTGGGTTACGGTTCATTAGGATATCCTCACGGCCATCATTGGCTTGCATGCATCTCTGCCAGGCATAGCCGGTGCCATCCTTACCACCCGCGCGCCTCCAGGTCGGCCTTTAGAGCCCGCAATGTGCGAAAGTAGAGCGACTTAATGGAGCTTTCAGTGCGCCCCATCAGCCGGCCTATCTCTTCGTTAGACAGGCGCTCGACGAACTTGAGGATGAGCAGCCGTTGCCGTTCCTCCGGCTGGCGACGGATGGCAGCCCAGAGCGCCCGCCGGCGCTCATTTTCCTCGGCCACCCGGTCCGGGCGATCAGCGGGCTTGCTGCTCAGCTCTACCTCGTCCAGTGAGGTCACCTTCCAGCGGTTGGAGGCCCGATGGTAATTGGCCACCTGGTTGTGCGCGATGCGGTAGAGCCAGGCTACAAACGGCAAACCCTGATTCTCATAGCGCTGGATATGGCTCAGCGCCTGATGAAAGGTGCGCGCTGTCAGATCTTCCGCATCCGGCACATTGCCAACCCGATAGTAGACATAGTTGTAGATGCGATCGACGTTGCGCTCGTACAACTCGCCGAAAGCTTCGGGGTCGTGCTTGGCCAGCTCGACCAGGCTGGCCTCATCCAGTTCTCTGTAGCTGGCCGAATCTGGCAAAACGCGATCATCTTGACATTCCGGGCCTGGCATAGGCTATAACACCATCAGGGCCGAGCCGACGCGCAGCGTTCGGCAGCTTTCCCCGGCAACCCGCCCCTTATCACTCTAAAGCACCAGAGCTCAGCCCCCTGCACAGACAGCCGCGCCTATGGTCCCTGGGCCGACATGGGTGCCCAGGACAGGTCCCAGGGAGCTGATGAAGAGACGTGTCGAGCCGAAGAGCGCCGTCAGCTCCTGGCCGATGCGCGCGGCATCGTCGGGGATCATGGCGTGTGTCACGGCCAGCCTGACCTCGGGCCCGCGCGCCGGCACCTGTTGGGCCAACAGTTCTAACATGGTGTCCTGGGCCTTACGGGTGCTGCGCACGCGGGCCACTGGCACCACCTCACCACCCACGATGCCCAATAGCGGCTTGAACTTGAGCAGGGTACCGACAAAGGCTTGCGCCTTGCCGATGCGGCCACCCCGCTGCAGGTACTCCAGGGTCTCTACCACAAAGAGGATGTGGACTTGCTCCCGCATGGCATTCAGGCGGGCCACAATCTCGGCCCGTGTCGCGCCGGCTTCAGCCATGGTCAGGGCTTCCTGCACCATGAGCCCCAATCCCACCGAGGTGCTGAGGGAGTCAATCACTTCGATCGGCCGGCCGGGCAGCTCATCCAGGGCCTGCAGGGCCGAAGCGTAGGTGCCACTAAGCTTGCTGGAGATAACAATCGTGATAATCTCATCGCCAGCATCGGTGTAGCGGCGAAAAGGCTCCAGGAAGTCGGCAGGCGTGGCCTGCGAGGTGGTCGGCAGCGGGTCGGCCTTGGGCAGCCGCGCCCAAAACTGCTCACGGGTGATATCAACTCCATCTCGCAACACTTCCTGGCCAAAGAGGACATACAACGGCACAACACTAACTGCCGGATGGTTCATCACTTCCTCCGGCATTTCGCAGGTGGAGTCTGTGATAATACGGATCATGAGTGCGACCTCCTGGAATACAAACTCTGAGCATTGGGTTGCTGGAGATAAAGCAGACCAAAGCAGGAGCCCGCCATTGGGCGGCGTTATGGCATTCCCACCAGCCCGGCACTGGACAGGCAACATGGGGCATGCGGGAGATGGTGCTATTGTAGATTGAGGGGGGCGGTTTTGTCAATGAGGGGACCAGGGGTGTGCCAGCACAAGGCGGAGAGTACAAGCGCGTCCCATGGTTTTGCTTGTCATCGTAGTGGCTGGCGCCCGTTGGCGCGCAGGCGCGTGCCGCACTATTTGACTTCTGTTTGTCATCATGGTAAACTTGCTTTTGATCACGTCAAGCCCCTCAGTGCAATAACAGGTAATCTGTGTTCCACCTCATCGTATTCCGGGATGGGATTATTGGTATTGCTGCGTTCTGGAAAGGAGGTGAGGCGCGGGGAGAGTGTGAGGGTTCCCAAACCCAGGAGGACGATGCTGTCAGGCTGTGACACAGTTTGTCAGACCTTTTCAGCCCATTTCTAGGGAGGAGGGAGTTCACCATGTCCGAGCTTGCCAGAAAACTCTCACGTCGTGATTTCCTGCGTGCCAGCGCTGCTCTGGCGGGTGCTTCTGCGCTGGCTGCATGTGCGCCTGTACCAGCCGCACCGCCGGTAGCTGTGGAGGTGACACCTACCGTAGCCAAGCCGGCTATCTCTCCTGAGGAAGCGGAGCGCCGCAAGACCGTTATCTTCGACATTGACGGTGGCCGCGTGGTGTCCCCAGACCTGTGGAACTTCTACGTGCCGGGCAGCCGCCGCGATCACGGCTATCATCAGGCGATCCTGGAGCCTCTCTTCATCCTCAACTACGAGACGGGCGAGATCGAGCCCTGGCTGGGCGAGAGCATGACGTCTAATGAGACGATGGACGTCTGGACGCTCAAACTACGCCAAGGGGTGACCTGGAGTGACGGCCATCCCTTCACTGCCGATGATGTAGTCTTCACCATTCAGATGTTGCTGGACCACGCGCCCGAGCTGAACTGGTCTGCCGGGCTAAAGGATTGGGTGGCTAAGATCGAGAAG
>DAOTZS010000264.1:0-7616 GCA_034434335.1 Anaerolineae bacterium | reverse complement strand
ACCTGTCCAACCTGGGGCAGCACACCCAGGCCGTGCAGATACGTGTCCCCTTTGAACTCGCGCAAGAGCGCCCGCGCCGTGTCAAACTCGTCCATTCGAAACCCTCTACTATGGACTGAAAGCTGTGCTACCGCGTAACTACCTGCCGCTGCCAACCGAAGTCGCCCCCCACCCGCCTCCTACGGACATCTCACGATGTCTTGTGCCCACAGGCAATCGGCGCACGAGGGCACATTGCCCCAGCAGTCTTCGTTGTCCTCGGCATACGTACAGGCCAGGCCACAGTCCACACATGAGGGGAAACGCATCTCCCGCACTTTGGCCCGGAACAAGACGTATTCGTCCGAGGTCCAAATCTCAGCCAAAGGCCGCTCTGGGACCCTGCCCAGCACATAGCGGCTGACCTCCTTACGCCGGCCATAGATGTAATAGGGATACGAATGCATCAGGGGATAGCAAGGGCTAACCCCACCATCCCAACCCACGACCAGAGCCCGATCTTCGACAAAGCGACATCGCCGCCAGGCCCCCCACTTCATGCGAGGCAGTTTAGCAGTGCCCCATAGCAGCCAATCGCCAGTGGCGACTGGCCAGCCTATAGGGGTAGGCAGCGGCTCATCTCGATCGTAGAGGATCTCATCAGCCATCTCCAGGGTATGAGGTAGCAGATTGGTGACCAACACGAAGGTGGCTCCCAGATCGTGGGCCAGCTCGGGTAGCCTGGATAGCCACTCCAGGTTGCTGCGCATGGCCACGAACTCCAGCCCGATGCGGGGGAGCATCTGCCCTCGCTGCCGGGCCAGCTCCTGCAGCCGGCGCATGTTATCTAACACTTGGTCTACGCCCTTTTCCAGACGCGCCTGCCCGTAGGCCTGGATATGCACTGTGTCCAGGGAGACGACCACCGTGTCCAGGTGGGCAGCCAGTAGCTCCTTAGCCATTGCCTCATCCAGCAGCAGGCCGTTGGTGGTCAGGGTCATCCCCACTCCCAGCTCTGCTGCCAGGGCCAACATCTCTGAAAAGCGAGGATGGGTTAGCGGTTCGCCGAAGCCACCAAAGGTGATCCTGCGCAGGTTGGGGAAAGCGCGCAATCCTTCAACCACGGCCTGAAAGGTCTCCCATGCCATTGCCCCAGGAGGATCGCGCCACACCTGGCGTACACACATGGCGCAGTTCAGGTTGCAGAGAGCTGTCACCTCGATGTAGACGCGGCGGGCATCGGGCCGCGCAAAACGAAGGGCCAGGCCGTCCTCAATTGGGTCAAAGACCAGCTGACTTCCCTCACTAAGCTCATGTCGGGCCACGTATTCGGCCGGCAGGACCAACCGGCCATGTCTCTCCATATTAAGCCTGCTCAAAGCAGCTTACCCTCCCAGCCTGATACTTCCCCCGTCTTTCTTCTCAGTGCTCTGCCAGCCCCGGAGAAGGAAGGGGAAAAGAGAAGTCTGAAAGCCCGCGGTCAACCCGCGTGGCGAGTCTACCACAACACTATGATAGTGCGCCAGTTTTGCCTGGTCCATAGTGACCAACAACATCTTATGGGAAGACCACCATAGCAGACGGCGGCGGGATTTTGACGAAAGCTATTACCTGGGTTAGAATGTGAATCCGTTCAATCAGGCCCGGCAGCAGCCGGGCCGTTGTATGATCAGGAGAATTCGTCCATGGAAAACATGACTCTGCTAGCGGAACCGCGCCGGCCAGGACGTCATCAGCTCCGCGAGCTGCGCAATGCCAATCGTGTGCCCGCTGTGGTGTATGGCAAGGGACTGGAGCCCAAGCCGATCTCGGTCAGTGTCAGAGACCTGCACCAGGCCCTGCGTAAAGCAGGCGGTGGGCTGCTCTCATTGCAGATCGGCGACCAGGCTCCCCTACAGGTGCTGATGCGCGAGGTCCAGCGTGATCCGATCAAACATCATGTGCTGCATGTGGACTTTCAGGCCGTTTCGATGACCGAGAAGCTGCGGCTCGATGTCCCCATCGTTCCCGAGGGGGAGGCGCCAGCCCTGGCTACCCCTGACCTCGTGCTCGTCCGCCACCTGGATACCATTGAGGTCGAGTGTCTGCCTGCTGACATTCCCACTCATATAGTGGCAGACCTCTCCCGCCTGAAGGGTGAGGAGGATGTGGTGTATGTCCGAGACCTGATCGTCCCGCCGGGTGTCGAGGTGCTCGCCGAGCCCGATCAGGTCGTCTTCTCCCTGACCTTCACGCGCGCTGCGGTGGAGGAAGAGGAGGTGGCTGAAGTGGCGCCAGGTGAAGTTGAGGTGGTGGCCAAGGGTAAGGCGAAGGAAGAAGAGGAAGAAGAGAAGTAACAGCCTGCTCACAGGTAAGGCTAACCACTCACGGGTGGGGGATGATAATCCATTCTTCTGTCACTCAAAGCGCATCGCCGGACCGAAGTTCGGCGATGCGCTTTTTCGGGGTTCTAGCGTTGTAGCCATTGCAGCGGGTCCACTGCCACCCCGTAGATGCGCATCTCCCAGTGCAGGTGCGCACCTGTGCTCAAGCCGGTGCTGCCCACCTCACCGATCAACTGCCCTGCCTCTACCCTTTCGCCTTCGGCAACATGTAAGGTCTGTAAATGCCAGTATCCGGTGAATACCCCGCGGCCATGGTCCAGCACCACCGCGTTTCCTCGCACGAAGAGGGGCTCGGCCAGCACCACCACTCCACTGGCCGGGGCTACCACCGGGGTCCCCGGCGGGGCGCTGAAATCCTCACCGGCGTGGGCGCTGAGGCCGCCTCCGCTGCCATAGCTACGCCGCGTCCCAAAGGGAGACGTGCGCGGATACTCTCCCCCCAAGGGGCTGCGAAAACGACCCCGGGGGCTCCAATCCTGCTGGCTAAGCCCGCCAAACAGGCTTGCCATGCGCTCCGCTTCAGCGCGCACCTTGTCGGCCTGGGCCAGGATCGGGTCCGCTACCGCGGCAGGGATCTCCTGCCACCCGAAATCGCCCGCCTGCACCATCATGGTAAGGGTAATAGCTGTCTCATCCGCGGCCACTTCCAAGGCCCGGAGCCCGGGATCAGCCAGGGGGGAAAGGGGGATTACCGCCCAGGCATGCCGGCCAACAGACCACACTGGATAGGAATAGCCGTCCATCTCTACGCGGTAGGTGGCCGGCTGCCGCGCATGCAGCCAGACCACCAGCGTCTGGCCTTGAGCTGGCGGCCAGGGCCAACACTGGACCCGGAGAAGAGAACCATCGGCTGGCAGGGCAATAGGGGTGCTGTTCAGAGGGGCAATGCGTAGCTGCTGGCCCACGACAATAAGGTCTGGGTCCGCCAGGCCGTTGCGGGCAGCCAGCACAACCGGCTCGACCCCGAACGCCCGAGCGATTCCAGTCAATGTATCGCCCGGCTTGACGGTGTAAGTCTGCCACCCGGCCACGGGTTGCCATTGCGGCGGCCAGCGAGGGGAGAGCAGCGCGGCGTCGAGTTGCAGGCCGGCCTCACCAGGAGGGCCAACAGAGAGGATCAAGGCATCGGCTCGGACCGGCGTGGCCCATCCCAACGCCAACAGCAGACACAGGATAAGCCCGCCTATAGCCGCCCGCGTCGAAAGAAGGTTACCTGCCCCCATAACATTCTGGCGCCAGGACCGCAATATAGGGCAGGTTGCGGTACAACTCCGCAAAGTCCAGCCCATAGCCGACCACGAACTTATTGGGGATGTCAAAGCCCACATAGTCCACCGGCACCTCGACCTCCCGGCGGGCAGCTTTATTCAAGAGGGTGCAGACGCGCAGAGAAGCCGGCCGGCGCGCCCGCAGGATGCGCATCAGATAGTCCAGCGTACGTCCGGTGTCAATGATGTCCTCAACAATCAGGACATTACGCCCTTCGATCGGCGCATCCAGGTCCTTGAGAATGCGCACTGCGCCCGAGGATTCGGTGCCGGCACCATAGCTGGAAGTCGCCATGAAGTCGATGACATGGGGGACAGCGATATGGCGCATCAGATCGCTGAGGAATATGACACTGCCCTTCAGCACAGCCAGGAGTAGCAAGTCGCGTCCCTGATAATCGCGGCTGATCTCAGCGCCCAACTCCGCCACCCGCGCCTGAAGCTTGTCCGAAGGGATAAGGATCTCAGCGAGACAAAATGGGTCAATCAACAGAATACCCCCTGTATTGCCGGAACAACGAATCGGCGAAACGGCGTAATGGCTCGGCTGCATTGCGCAGCACCGGGCCATGGCCAAAGCAGATGATATCCGGTGCCAGGTTCGCCAGTTTGCCGATGGCTTCTATCGCAGCGTTCATGTCCTCGGTGTAGATGGGTGTGGGCAGACGCAGCCTTCCCCCGCCACTGTGACCCAGCGCGTCGCCAGCCACCAACACCCGCTGGAGGCCGTCAGGACCAGGCAGGCCGGGATGAAAATAGGCGGTGTGACCAGGCGTATGCCCAGGCGCGTGCACAGCCATCCACCCTCCGGGTAACTTATCCCCATCAGCGACAGGGCAGGTCACCTGGACAGGGTGATGGGGCCAGCGCTGGTAGAAGCGCTTGGCGGCTGCCATAACCAGGTTGATCGGCCCCCGGTTCCCCGGCGGCTCGCGCCAGCTAGTGCTCGCCAGGCGTACAGCTTCCAACGCGTGGGCAATCACTGTAGCACCACTGACCGCCTGAAGCACTGCCAGGCGGCCGGTATGGTCAATGTCATCGTGGGTGATGGCCACCGCGTGGATCTCCCCAGCATGTAACCCCAACCTGGCCAGGCTTCTTGCCAATCCCTGACCAGACCATGGCCAGCCGCAGTCAAACAGAAGCGGAGCGCCCTCTGCAACCTGGGCTGGCCCAGGCCACCATAGATAAGCGTTGACGCCCCAACCCACTTCACTCAGACAATATAATCCTGGCACAACCTCCATGGGCACTTTACCTCCCGTCTATCCGCAATATACCGTCACAGGTGCCTGAGACGGGCCACGGGATGATCACGATATTGGTCGAGCTCTGCGGGTGTGGTATCTGCAGCGTGCCCCAGGCGCTCTGGGGTCAGGAAATCATCCGCGCACAACCGGGCCAGGGTTTCCTTCTCTTCTTCGGTCAAAAGCCGGCCAAGGAAGACGGAAGCCGGATCCGCCAGCAGCCGCTGGCGGCATCCATCGCAGAACTGAGCATGGGCCAGGATGATCAGGAGTTCGTGTCGGGACATGGGTCTTTCCCTTTGTCTCTGTAGCTGAGAACGGTTGCTCTGGCCTCAAGGTGGGCTGGCCCCGAGGTCCGTGAGATCGTAGTGGGGCACAATAGCCCAATAGCGGGGTGGCCAGTAAGAGAGCAAGGCTTTACCGATAATATACTTTTGCGGCAAAGGGCCCCAGGTGCGCGAATCACTGGAGTTGTTGCGATTGTCGCCCAAGACAAAGACCTCGTCTGGGCCGACGGTAATTGGCCCTACGCTGTAGCTGCCAGGGTTGGGGCCGAACGGTTCGGGCATCAACTGGCCATTGATGTAAACCCTGCCTGCCCTGACCTCCACGGTCTCCCCGGGCAGGCCAATTACCCGTTTGATGAAATCGCGGCTTGGGTCGAGAGGGTACGCAAAGATAATAACATCGCCCCGCCTGGGCTGGCGCACACACCAGGTCTTCTGCCAGCGAATGCCCAGGAAGGGAAGATCGAGGTGCAGGCCGGGGCAGTAGGCAAAACGGTTGACGATCAGGAATTGACCGTCGTGGAAGTTCGGTTCCATGCTGTTTCCGTCAATGCGGAAGTTTTGGATGACATTGCGGATCAGCAGGAAGATTACCAGAGCCAGGAGAACGGTTTGTACCAGCTCCCAAAGCGCGCTCAGAAAGGTGGGTTCGCGGGTATCGGCTGCTTGCGGTGTGGCCAGCTGCTCTGGAGTATCCGCAAGGACTGAATTATGATCGGTAGTCGTCACGTAAGTTCCTCTCCAGGTTCGATCTATCCTCACGGCGGCATCAGCCGGGCAGGATGATTATAGCACTGCGGCCAGGGCGTGGCAACATGGGCAGGCAACGGCGTGCGCAGCGAAAGCCCAGGAAGTGCAAGGGGTGTCCTCTCGGTAAGACTATTCAGCGGTGACTGGAAGGGCCACGCCTCGGGCGAGCCCTCGGCGTGGCCCTTCTTGGGCCTGCGGCCAGAGGTCGGCCTTCGCTGACCTCTCTCATGATGCTTGCACAAGCCCACAACGAGACCCAGGCTAGCTAAACAAGACACCACAAACAGAGACGACAGACGTACCCTGGGCGTCGGCCGGGCAACGATCGTAAGCCACCAGGGCCCCTGAAGTGGGACTGAGCAGGCGAAGGGCCAGGTAAATGGGGGGCAGGCCGCAGATGTTATACCGATCTTGCACGCGGCTTATACTCTGGAAGAAGCCTTCTGCATCGCCCGCTATGATCTCGCGGATCAATTGCTCGTCAGCGGCCTGGAGTTGGGCACGAGCACTGAGGTCCAGCGGCTGGTCGCCAAAGGCCGGACCCACATGAGCCAGGTCGCCGGCGGCCACAATCAGAGTCGGCTGTGCTGAGATCACCTGTTGTAAAGTGGCTACCAAAGCCTGGATCGTCTGATCCTCCCTTGGCTGGATAGCATTCCGGATAAAATGGCCGAATGAGCCACAAAGAATAGGGACTATCTCGCATGGCCGGCCCTGGCGCATGTGGTGCAACCAGACAGCAGCCAGCTCAATCGAGTGCTCGGTGCGATGGTGTAGCTCCCCGGCAAAGGCCTCTTCGCTGCCAATGGCTTCGGCCAGCACATCCACCACACCTTGAGCCGTGGGGAGCACGCCATAGGGGGTGGCGTAATTCTGGCGGGTGAGGGTAAACGTGCCGTCGGAACCCCAATGGTCGGTGCCCAGGATGACGGCCAGTTCTGCGTTCTCAATGCTCTCGGCGGCCTCACCCCAGACAGCAGCATATACTGGCCCACCCCGGGCGTAGTCAATATGTGGGGTGAGCAAGCCCCGCACCGGGAAAGAGCTCCTGGGCTGGCTGTGCGGTCGTCCGTGCAGGTAGCTGTCCAGCATTTGCCGCAAGGCGTCGGCCTCCTCCGGATAACCCTGCCCGGCCGAAAGCGGAGGCCGGAAGGGAGCATTCCGGTAAGCGGCGAGGGCGTCGGTTTTGGCCGCCAGAAAGCGTTCGTTCTCGAGCAAGAAACTTTCGTCGAGGACCGCGACCAGCCTCTCCAGCAGCGCCATGTCAAAGCGCAACCCCAGGCGCACCATCAAAGCCGCGCGCAGGCCGGCCAGATCGCGGCTGCCGTCGAGGAAAGCCAGCACGGGAGCCAGCTCGCGGGGTATGATCACGGCCCTCTCGCTCAACTGCAGCGGGTCTCGAAGCATCAGGAGCGAGCGGCCATCCTGGAAGATGGGACGAATATCCAGAGCGCGTAGTCTAGGTAGCCTCTGCTCTGCCATCGCGTTATGTCCTGTCTACGAAGTATTGATCTAAACATCAGTTTGCGGGGGGCCACCCTACCAAGTGCCTGGCACTTCCTCTAGTGCTTTGTAAAGCTGGATTCTACACTTTCCGGATTGACCCCCACCCCCGGCCCCGCCCCCTGATAGGGGGCGGGGAGATCGGCATTAAGGGGGTTTCCCCCGCTCTCCCCTCCCAGGGGAGAGCGGGGGAAAGGG
>DAOTZS010000263.1:0-36680 GCA_034434335.1 Anaerolineae bacterium | reverse complement strand
GGGCGTTGACAGGGCCTGGCCAGCATGCTATACTGTGGCCGGGCTTGCCCTGCTGAATGCTCACCCAACAAAAGGCCCTCGTTGACCGATATATCCTGTGCCCTCCGCATTTGACGCTGGTGAGGAGACATGGTTAACCTGAAAGCGGTTATCTTCGACCTGGACGGCGTTATCACCGATACCGCCGAATATCACTATCAGGCCTGGCAGCGGTTGGCCGACGAAGAAGGACTTCCCTTCGACCGGCAAATCAACGAGCGCCTGCGCGGGGTCTCGCGACGTGATTCGCTGCTGATCATCCTCGCTGGCCGACCAGCCAGCGAGGAGCAGATTGCCGAGATGATGGCGCGCAAGAACAGCTACTATGCAGCCATGCTGGAACAGGTCTCGCCGGCCGACCTGCTGCCCGGCGTCCTTGACCTGTTGCACGAGCTGCGCGGCGCCGGCCTCAAGATCGGCATTGGGTCTGTGAGCAAGAATACCCAGGTTGTGATCGAACGGCTTGGGATCGGCCACCTGCTGGATGCCGTGGCAGATGGTTACACCACCGAGCGCGCCAAGCCGGCCCCAGACATCTTCCTGAAGGCTGCTGAGATGCTGGGGGTGCCGCCTGGCCTGTGCGCGGTGGTCGAAGACGCGCAGGCCGGCATTGACGCGGCACTGGCTGCAGGCATGTGGGCCATTGGCCTGGGGCCGGCCGAACGGGTGGGCCATGCGCACCTGCGCTTCGACACACTGCAAGGAGTTACCTTATCCACGATCCTGGCCGGGTTGGAGAGCGCCTCCTGGACTATTGCCGAAGCCGCCTTCGAGCCGGAGCGCCAGCGCCATAAGGAAACGATCTTTACCATAGGCAATGGCTATATGTGCCTGCGCGGCAGCTTCGAAGAGGGGTATCCTGGCGACCAGCCGGCAGCCTTCGTGCACCGGGTCTGGGACTATGTGCCGCTGCACTACGAGGAGCTGGCCAACATCCCCCGCTGGTGGGGGGTGGACTTGTGGATCAACGGCCAACGCTTTCGGCTGGACCGGGGCCGCATCCTGGCCTATCGCTGCCAGCTCGACCTGCGCCGCGGCATCCTGACCCGTCGTGTGGTCTGGCAGCCGGGCGAGGATGGCCCCATCGTCGAGTTGCAGTTCGAGCGTTTTGTCAGCCTGGCCGATCCGCACCAGGCCGGGCTGCACCTGCAAATCCGGCTGGTCGAGGGCCGGGAAGCTGAGGTGCGGCTGCGGACTGGGCTGGATGCCCACGTCTACAGCCCGCTGCCCGCGGCGCCTGTGGACGACATGGGCCTGCATCACTGGCGTTTGGTCCGGCAGGAGGTTGGCTCCGACAACGTCGCCCTCCAGGTGCGCACCAGGGCCAGCGGCATCGGCCTGGCCCTGGCCGCCGCTATCAAGATAACTGCGCCTGGCTGGCACTCCCACCCCTGCGACGCCGATGGCCAGCCGGCTGTGGAGTGCATGGCAAAGCTGGGCCAGGGTGAGTCTCTGAGGATGGAGAAACTTGTCGCGGTGGTGAGCAGCCACGATGCCGACGACCCCTGGCAGGTTGCCCTGGACCTGGCCCGCCGCGGGCAAGCCGAAGGTTATGCGGCCTGGCGGGCAGCGAGTGAAGCTGCCTGGGCCTGGGCCTGGGAGCGCTCTGACGTGGTGGTGGAGGGCGATATCGAGGCCCAACTGGCGCTGCGCTTCGCCATATTCCAACTCCTGATCGCGGCCCCGCGGTGGACCGAACGGGCCAGCATCGGTGCCAAGACAATGAGCGGCTTCGGCTATCGCCATCATGTCTTCTGGGATACCGAGATCTTCATGTTGCCATTCTTCACCCTCACCCAGCCGGAGCTGGCCCGCAACATGCTCATGTACCGCTGGCACAACCTGCCGCGCGCTCGGGCCAAGGCCGCGGCCAACGGCTACGAGGGCGCGCAGTTCCCCTGGGAGAGCGCCAGCGACGGCCGGGAGGTAACACCAAGCTGGATACCCCACTTCGCCGACCCAACGCAGCTCATCCGCATCTGGACCGGCGATATCGAGATCCATATCACGGCAGATATCGCCTACGCGGCCATGCAGTATTGGCGGATCACGGGCGACAACGTCTGGATGCGAGACCACGGCGCGGAGCTGGTACTGGATGGGGCCAAGTTCTGGGCCAGCGCGGCCCGGCGAGAGGCCGATGGCAAGTACCACTTCCGCAACGTCATCGGCCCAGACGAGTACCACGACCACGTTGACGACAACGCCTTCACTAACTTCATGGCCCGCTGGCATCTGGAGGCCGGCCTGGAGGTGCTGAGCTGGCTGCGCCGTGAGCATCCTGCCAAAGCGGCCGAGCTGACCCTGGCCCTTGACCTGAGCGAGGCACGGCTGGCCCACTGGGCAGACGTCATCGGCTGCATGCTCTTGCCCGAGGACCCGGAGACGGGCCTGATCGAGCAGTTTGCCGGCTATTTCGCCCTGGCCGAGCCCGACTTCGCCGTCCTGCGGGACCCTGCCCGTACGCACTCCATGCAAGTGCTGCTAGGAATTGAGGGGTGCGCCAAAACTCAGATCCTGAAACAGCCGGATGTCCTGATGTTGCAGTTCCTGCTGCCCCAGCGCTTTGACCCCGAGCAGGTGCGGCTCAACTACGAGTACTATGATCCTCGCACCGACCACGAGCACGGCTCCAGCCTGGGACCCAGCATCAGCGCCATCATGGCCTGCCGGGTTGGAGACATCGAGACAGCCTACCAGCACTTCATGCGCGCCGCGCGAGCTGACCTGCGGGACGTGCGTCACAACGCCGCGGACGGTATCCATGGCGCCAACGCCGGTGGCCTGTGGCAGGCGACCGTGTTCGGCTTCGGCGGCCTGCACCTGACAGAGGATGGCTGGCAGCTCAGGCCCAGGCTGCCGGCTCACTGGACGCGCCTGGCCTTCAAGTTCTGCTACCGGGGCAAATGGGAGAGCGTGGATGTCGGGAGCGGAACTTGACACTCTTCCCCTGGTTCGTTATGATGGAGGTGTTCGACTCGTGTAAACCACGCACGATATCGGATCCGTGCGCAGAGGAGAGTTATGGGGGTCACACGCAATGATGTTGCCAGGCTGGCTGGTGTCTCCCCGGCAACGGTTTCCTACGTCGTCAACAACGGGCCACGGCCCGTATCAGAGGAAACCCGCCAACGGGTGCTAAGAGCCATCGAACAACTTGGCTATCGCCCCAGCACCATCGCCCGTAGCCTGAAAACCAAGAAGACATACGGTGTAGGGGTGGTGATCTCAGACATCCTCAACCCCATCCTGGCCTCTATTGAGAAAGCAGTCGAAGATGTGCTGCTCCAGCAGGGTTATAGCCTCACCATTTGCAACAGCGATGAATCGCCCGACCGAGAACGCATCCTGCTGGAGATGCTCGATGACCGGGCAATGGACGGCATCATCCTGCTGCCCACAGGCGCCAACCTGAACCTTATCCTCAACATAGTACGCGAGGGCAGAAAGCTGGTGTTGATTGACCGTCAGATTACAGAGTTGGAAGCCGATTGCGTGCTCTTTGACAACGAAGCTGGAGCTTACGAGGCCGTGCGGCATCTCGTTGCCCTTGGCCACACCTGCATCGGCCTCCTCAATTTGCCCTCCTCCCTCACTCCAGGCCACGGCAGACTGCTGGGCTACCAACGGGCCCTGCAAGACGCCGGGCTACCCTTATTACCCCAGCTCGTGCGCGAAGGCTCCTTCAAGGCCCAAGAGGCAGACATCCTGGTGACAGAACTCCTTGACGCCTCTCCCCGGCCAACCGCGTTACTCGTCAGCAGCAATCGGCTGGCGCAGGCAGTCCTCCGCGAAGTCAAGGCGCGCAACCTGCGCATGCCCGATGATCTGGCGCTGTGTGTCTTCGACGATGTGGCTTACTATGCCTTCTACAGCCCATCCATCACCGCAGTGGCGGCCGACGCGGCCGAACTGGGCACCAGGGCGGCGCAATTTCTCATTGAACGCATTAACGGCACCTACACAGGAGAGCCGCGCACAGCCCTGATCCCTTGCCGTCTGCAGATACGAGAATCCACAGCGGGCCCAGCAGCCGTGAGGTCATCATGACTCGGGCACTCTACCAGAGGCACCAAGCTGCGCTGTAACTTTCAGGCGGTGACTGGAAGTCACCCTTTTGGGGCCTGCGGCCAGAGAGGTCGGCCTTCGCCGACCTCTCTGGTGATGCACACATGAGGGATGTCGGCGGAGGCCGACATCCCTCGGGCCAAGCCCTTCGGGGCGAGGCCTGGCACGAAGTGCCCAGGGAGGGCGATTTCGATCGGCCTGAATAGTTACGCCGCGCTTTAGCCCCCGCCGACCACCTCAAAAAGGGCCAGCAACGCACCCAGCGCCAGATAGGGCGCGTATGCCATATAGCTGCGCCGGCCACGGCGACCAGAGATCAGCAGCACCAGGGCGGCCAGGCCGCCGAGCAAAACGCCAGCGGCCAGGGCTGAGAGCACCTGCGGGTAGCCGGTCATCAGGCCTATCACCCCAGCCAGCTTGACATCCCCAGCGCCCAACGCGCCGCGGCCTATCAGGGCCAGGATGAAGAAAAGGCCCAGCCCTATGGCCCCTCCCAATAGTGCGTCCCGTGGTTCGGGCCTGCCCGTAAGCAAACTCGCCACCAGCGCAACGATGGCGGCAGGGATTGTCATGCTGTTGAGGACGCGGCGGTGCTCCAGGTCAATCACGGCTACGGTCAGCAGATAAGTTATGTAGACCCATATCAGGCCCACTTTGATCGGTTCAGCCCGGAAACGAAGCCAGGCAATGACCCACAGGACAGCCATCCCTGCCTCGAGCAGAGGCGCGCGTAGGGGCCGCGTCACACCACAATGGGGGCAGCATCCGCGGCGGAAGGGATACCAGCCGAGTGTCCAGTAGTGCCACAAGACAAGACCCTGCGCCTCCCCCGGATCTCTGGCCCTGCCCGCAGACGCTGCCGAGGGCAACCGGTCAGCAGCCCAGTTGGCCAGGGCTCCGGCCAGCCATCCCAGCACTACCACGCCACCTATCCACCCCGCCGACAGCCATCCCATACGGTGAACCCTTTCCGCTGCATCCTGCCGCAGCACCGCTCCGCGCCAGGCCGCGGCCGCACGCGCCACGGCACCTGAGCTACAGCCCGCCCCCGGAGACAATCCCCTCCATTCTCTCCAATGTCATGCTATCGGACGAACGTATCAGCCGGAGGTCTGCATAGCGCACGCTGGTTGCGATGAGCCCGGCATTGCGTTCGTCTACTGCGGCAATATGGTGTTCTGCTTCCGCCAGGGTCTTGCCTCCACGCAAGTGCCGCTGGCGCAGGTTGTGGATACGGGCGGGGGTCGGCGTCTCCACAAAGAGCCGCACATCGAACAACTCGCGCACGGTCGGCCAGGGCGGCAGGTCCAGAAATAGATAGTTTCCCTCGAACACGATCAACCGATGGGCCGCGGTCACCATCACCGCATCTGGGACCGGATCGTGCAGCAGGCGGCTGTAAGTCGGGAACGGTACACTCTCCTCGCCGGCGCGGACACGCGCCAGGCGTTCTGCAACCGCAGCGGCATCAAAAGTGGAAGGAGCGCCCTTGATCTGTCGCAAGGGGACAAGGTGGCCATCGTAATCGGGCCCCATGTGCGTTTCCAGCCAGGCGTTGGGGAAGTGGAAGCCATCCAGGCTGAGGTAAATGGCCCGATCCCCCCGTTCCTGCCCCAGGATATCCAGGACCCGGGCCAGGGTAGCAGCGGTAACGCTCTTGCCGCTGCCGGGCAGGCCACTGATACCGACCAACAGCCGACGGCCCAGGGCCCGCTGCCGCGCCCACAGCATCTCGGCCAACGGCAGGTAGGCGCGCGCAACCTCCTCGGGTTCCACATGCAATGGCTGATCGAGCCCGTCTATACGAGGTGGCTCCGCCAGCAAGGCTGTCCATACAGAAGAGAAGTCCATCAGCCTCCGCCAACAATGCGCGAGTCGGGTCCAGTATATGCCTTCTGACCTTCTGGTGCAAAATGGTCCCTTTGACGGCTGCACAACCAGCCCCAGAAGGCACCTCGCTTTTGCTGCCTTGCCACGTGGAGGCAGCTTACCCATACTGCCAGCAACCGCCAAAGGGGCGAGACGACCCTTATGTGTTATAATCGCCAGGCATTGGTTTACACTTTTTGCGGTCGTTAGAGTCGCCGCCCAGGGCCCTCACCCTTCCCCCTGCCGAAGGCGAGCGGGAGAGGGGAGGGGGAGAAAAAGGGGTTTGTGGCGGCCTTCGGCCGCCACAAACCCCCCATCTTATTCCCCCTTCTCCCCTGGCCGCAGGCCAAGGGCACGCCCAGAGGAGGAGAGGGAGGACAAAGGGGGGTGAGGGGCAGTGAAGGCCCGAGGGGGCAGAAGGTGTTAGCCTTTTTTGAATCATCCCGTCTGTAGCTACCAAAAAAGGAGAGCATGGCCAGATGAGAAGGATCAACTGGTTTGCCCGAGGGGCCCTGATGGGCGTTGCCAGTGCGCTGGCAGCACGAAGCTATCTGCGCCACGCAAGGCGCGTACATCTGGCGCAGCAGCGCCTGCTTGCGGGCAGTAAGGTCGTGCAGACAGAGGCGGGTCTCATCGAGTATGCAGCCGGGGGCGCAGGCCCCGCCGTGCTGATCGTCCATGGCGCAGGAGGCGGATATGACCAGGGATTGCTCATCGCCCGGATGGTGGGCGACGGTTTCCGTTGGATCGCCATGTCTCGTTTTGGGTATCTGCGCACGCCGCTGCCGGAGGACGGCTCACCTGCCGCGCAGGCCGATGCCCACGCTGCCCTGCTCGACGCACTTGGCATCTCCAGCGCCGCCATTGTCGGGATTTCCGCCGGCGGCCCATCCGCGCTCCAATTCGCCCTGCGACACCCAAGCCGCTGCTCTGCTCTGGTGCTCCTATCCGCTGTGAGCCACAGCGTGGAGAACACGTTGCTGCCGCTGGCCGAGCTGGCCGCGTTGCTGCCCGGCCAGGAACTCCTGTGGTGGCTTATGAGTACCCTGGGCCGACGTTGGCTGATGGGTGTAGCGGGGGTCCGGCCTTCCATGCTCAGACAATTAAGCCCTGCAGAGGTGAGCTGGCTGCGCGCGTTTGCAGATGCCTTCCTGCCTTTCAGCTCGCGCCGCGACGGCTTGCTCAACGACTGCCGCCAGCTCCGCACGCTCGAGCATTATCCCCTCGCCAACATCTCAGCTCCAACGCTGGTGGTCCATGCAGCAGATGATCCGCTGGTGCCTTTCGACCACGCCACCTTCGTTACCACCCATGTGCCAGGTGCGCGCCTGCTCCGCGTGGAGACAGGTGGCCACCTGCTCCTGGGACACCACGACCAGGTGCGGGCAAGTGTGCTCGAGTTCCTGGCCCAACACATCGGCTATTCAGCCGATTGAAATCGCCCTCCCTGGGCACTTCGTGCCAGGCCTCGCCCCGAAGGGCTCGGCCCGAGGGGTGTCGGCCTCCGCCGACACCTTTCATGTGTGCATCATGAGAAAGGTCGGCGAAGGCCGACCTCTGGCCGCAGGCCCCAAAAGGGTGACGCCTCGGGCGAGCCCTCGGCGTGGCCCTTCCAGTCACCGCCGAATAGAAAAAACAACGCGGGGCAGCCATATATGTGGTTGCCCCGCGTTGTTCAACAAAGCCCTCTCTGCCCCTATTCCCTCGGTATTGTTGAGCGGTAGATCAGGCTCTCCCGCGAGGAGAACCGATGGCGCATCCAGGTCACCACCCCATCCTTGCCAGGCTCCAGCATGGGGCCGCGGATGTCGGGCTTGACCAGGGCCACGAAGATGCCATGGTAGATGGGCACCAGCGCGACATCTTCGATCAGGATGCGCTCGGCCTTCCGATAGAGCTCGTTACGCCGCTCCTCGTCACCCAGGATTGACCCGGCCTCACACAGGAGCTGGTTGTACTCCTTGTTGTACCAGGTATGGCGACCAGGCATCTGGGACAGGTCAGCCCCCTCCTGCTCGCACCCGCCCCATACGCTCAGCAGGTTGCTGCCATCAACGAAGTCGAACTCGTAAGGAACCAGCGCGAAGATGAAGTTGCCGCCCTTGTTCTTCTTCTGGTTGCGATACCCCTCGGTGAAGATGCTGTACTCCAGGTCTTGAACCTCAACTTGCACGCCCAGGTTCTCCTTCAGCATGGCCGCAATCGCCTCAGCCGCGTTGGTCAGAGCGGGGAATGCCTGGCGGGTGTAGAGGGTTAGCTTGGGGAAGCCCTGGCCGTCAGGATAGCCGGCCTCGGCCATCAGCTTAGCCGCCAGCTCCGGGTCATAGTTCTGGATGCTCTTCAGTTCCTCAACGCTCTCGCCGGGGAAGCCAGGCGGATTCATGGTGTAAGCAGCCACAGCCTGGTACTTGAGCGGGCCTTCTATCAACGCGTCGCGGTCAATGGCGTGGCTGAAGGCCTGCCGCACCTTCAGGTTGTCGAAGGGCGGGTTCCAGGTATCGAAGAAGAGGTAGTAGGTGATGAAGTTGGGCCAGCTAATAAGCTGCTTCTTCAGCTCGGGGTTGGCCATGATCTCCGCCATGGCCGATGGGGGCAGGTCGTTCTCATATCCGCCGCCAATGGCGTCCAATTCGCCGTTCTTGTAGGCGTTGAAGCGCACCTCGGGCGGCATGAAGGTGACGATGATCTTGTCCATCATGGGCGGGAAGGGGCCAGTGTACATCTCGTTGGCGACGAAGACCATCTCCTTGCCCTTGGTGTAGCTCTCCAGCTTATAGGGGCCGGCAAAGACCCAGTTCTCCTTCTTGAATGCCCATGAGCCATCGTCCAGCCGGTCCTTGACGACATGCTTGGGAACCACCCACAAGTCGGCAAAGATCTTGACCAGATAGGGGACGGGGCGCTCAGTGGTCACGGTGAAGGTATAGTCGTCCACCTTCTTAGCCCCCAACTCTTCGGGAGGCACCTCGCCATTGACCACTTTGCTCCAATTCACGATGCCGGCCATGCTGTAGAACCACTCGAAGTCGTAATCCGGCCGGGCATAGCGCTGCAGGGTGAAGACCCAGTCATCGGCCGTGATCGGCGTGCCGTCGCTCCACTTCTTGTCCTTCTGCAGGTGGAAGGTCCACGTCAGCCCATCCCCAGAAACCTCCCAGCTTGTGCAGGCATTGGGTTGCGGCTGGTAGAACTCATCAGGTCGCACGCACGAATCGGACCAGGCAAACACATCGCCGACGTTCTCATCATATACGGTGGCATCCCACGTGAGGTAGGTGAGCTCTGTCTCGGCATAACGCATCACCTGCTTCTCGATGGGGGCTGCATCGGGAGGGAGCACCACGCCAGCGCGGTTTACCACTCTGGCCTCTGGAGCTTTCGTTGGCTCGACCGGTTTCGCCTCTGGAGCTTTTGGTGCCTCAGTTGGGGGTACAGCCTGTGGCGCCGGCGCGCAGCCCACCAGGACAGCGCTGGCTGCCAGAGATAGGATGACCAATAGCATCAGGGGTGTGATCAGTTTGCCTTTCATCTTACCCTTCTCCTTGATTGGCTTGGCTCTCTATCTGCAGGAACACCTTCTATTTGGGCTCCCAACTGGGGTTCCCTGGCCCCTACTCATTGCGCTGTTTCCTGGGAGACCACCTCCTTCCTTTTGGCTTACTTCTCCCCGATCATGCGGGGGTCCAGTGCATCGCGCAGGCCATCACCCATCAGGGTAAAGCCCAACATGGTGATGGCGATCATCATCGCTGGGAAGAATGCCAGATGCCAGTAGTAGGTCATGTTCGTCACGCCGTCCCGGCCCAGCATCTGGCCCCAACTCGGCATCGGGGGGTTGATCCCCACCCCAAGGAAGCTCAACGAGGCCTCGGCGAAGATAGCTGTGGGGATGCCCAGGGTCAAAGAAACGATGATCGGGGCCATAGCGTTGGGCAGGAGATGGAAACGGATGATACGCCAACTTCCCGCGCCGATCATGCGCGATGCCTCCACGAACTCCTTTTCGCGCAAAGCCAGAAACTGGGCCCGCGTCAGACGACACACACTGATCCAACTGGTAAGGCCGATGGCCAACATCACGTTCCAGTAACCGGCGCCGAGCCGTGCCATAATGAGGTAAGCGAAGAGCAGGGTAGGGATGGCCGACATGATGTCCACCAGACGCATCACCAGGAAGTCCACCCGGCCCCCTTTCCACCCGGCAGCCGCTCCCAAAGGAATGCCAATCAGGAGAGCTATCAGTTGAGCCAGGATGCCAATGCTCAAGGAGATACGTGCCCCATACACGATGCGGCTGAAGAAGTCTCGCCCATTAAGGTCCGTACCCATCCAGTACTTCAGGCTTGGAAACGCGCCTACCGGCCCGAAGAAGATCTTCTCGTAGGATGTGCGCGCGATCAAGGGCCGCGGGGCCCGGCCCAGGGGCAAAGCAATAAACCAGTCATCGGCGAAGACCGCCATAACCGTCAGCACAACGACAAAGAAAAGGCCGACAATCGCCAGCCTGTTGCGGAAGAAGCGCCGCGCCGCCTCGCGATAAAGGCCGCGTTCCCGCAGGGTAACCGGGGAATACGCTGCGTGGAGTTCGGCTTCACGCGTTGCCCTGGCCGCCGCGGCCGTCCACCCCGTCTCTGCCCGGGGCCTGGCTGGCATCTGCCCCACCTCGGCCCGGCCGGGAGTTACCATACCTGTCATCGCTGAGGTGGCCGATGCCTTTTGCTCGCTCATGTGTAACGCACCCTGGGATCGGCAAACACGTAGATGATATCGGTGATCAGATACGTCAGCGCAATCAACACCGCCCACAACATGGTGAGACCGATGATCATGGGGTAATCGCGGTTGATAGTGCTGGTCACCCAGAACTTGCCCAGGCCCGGGACACGGAAGATGGCCTCAATAAAGATGGAACCGGTGATCAGGTCGGGGATCAGGGGACCGAAAACCGTCACCATGGGGATCAGAGCATTTTTCATCACGTGGCGCATGACAACCGCGCTCTCGCGTAATCCCTTGGCCCTGGCTGTGCGTACGTAATCAGCGCGCAGCACCTCGATAATGCTGGCGCGGGTGAAACGAGCAATGGTCGCGATGGGAGCCAGGGAATAAGCAACCACGGGCATGATCCACTGCCTGGGTTCATCCCACCCCCCCGTGGGTAACCACTTGAGGGCCAGCGAAAAGATCAGGATAAAGAGGATGCCCCACACAAAGTGCGGCGTGACAAAACCGACAACGGACATCAGGGTGGCCGCATAGTCCACCCAGGTGTTCTGCTTAAGGGCGGAAATCACACCCAGCGGGATGCCGACCCCGAACGCCAGACAGAGGGCCATGGCACCCAGGTGCATCGTGGTGGGCCAGGTGCGCCGGATCAGGCCGACCACCGATTCATCCGGGTGTTCAAAAGACATGCCGAAATCCAGGTGCAGCACCCCGGAAAGCCAAATGAGGTATTGCTGCCAAAGGGGCTTATCGAGCCCATAGCGCGCCTTGAGGGCCGCAAGCTGCTCGTCGGAGAAGGGGCGCTGGCCATACTTCCAGGGGCCACCAGGCACCTCATGCATGAGCCCAAAAGTGATCATTGACAGGATGAGCAGGACGGGCACCAACCCTGCCAACCTCATGAGGATGAAACGAGCCATCAGCCTCTCCCAGATATTTGCTGCTACATAGAAAGGGAGAAAGGCCCGGCACACCTCTGGGCCGGGTGTTCCGCACCAGTCACAAGGACCTGCGCTGATCCTGGGGCAACGATGCCTGAACGGTTTCGGTAATCGAGGGGGTAAGCGCCAAGACCAACCTGCTCCGGTCTGACGCCCGCCATTATACTGACAATGGCCAGATTGTCAACGGAGGAAGAACAGATAGTCCTACGAGGCGGCCAGCCAGCTCAGTACGGCCCGCCTTTTTTCTTGTCTCCCCGCACATCCAGCACAGGGAGCGCAACAATAATACCGGTGCCAGGATCGCTAAATGATCCTACCACAGCCTCCGTAGCATCGAAAAACGCCTTCAGGTCCACGTCATCGCCCACCACCGTGAACAACGTACGGTGATGGGTCTCTTGATGGCTGAGGATGCTTTGCAGGCCAGGAAACAGAGGCAGATCGTCGCGCGCGCCCATGCGCGCCAGCCGGCCTGCACCACTGCTCTCCAGGATCGTGATGCCGCAACTACCAGCTTTGCGCCAGGTATCCATCACGTCCTGTAGTTTGCCCACGTCATCAAGTACCATGATAATGAGTGTCGCCATATGCCCTCACTGAGCTTCAACACTTTCGACCGGAGCACCGGCTACGGCCTCCTCTGGCTCCCGCTGCCTGGCAAACACGATTCGCAGGAGCGGCGGAGTGACAAGCGTGGTGCTCAAGACCATTAGAACTGCCAGGGTGATGATTTCTTTGGGCACGATACCGCTAGCCACGATCATGGTGGCCACGATCAAACCCACCTCTCCGCGCGAGATCATCCCCATGCCCAGGCGCAATGCCTCGCCAGCATTGAACCCCCCTATCAGGGCTCCCAGGCCACAACCGACCACTTTCGAGAGTATCGCCACGGCAACAATGAGGAGGCTAAGGACAAGGGTAGAGCCACTGAGGCCCCGGACATCGGCCTGCAAACCAATGTTGATGAAGAAGATAGGCACGAAAAAGCCATAGGTTAGCGCGCTGACACCTTCGTAGATCGAGCGATGTATGGCCGAGCGCGCCGCGAAGATGCCGGCCATAAAAGCGCCAGTGATCATGGCAATGTGGCCTACCACCTCAGCCGACCAGGCATAAGCCAGGGTGACGACCACAGATGCTGCTACAAGTCCCTGGCTGATCGGCAGACGCGCAACCCGATCAAAGAACCAGGGCAACACCAGCCAGCCAAAGAGGCCAAACAGGGCCATAAATATCACCATGCGCGCTATAAGCCAGAGTATGCCCAGCAATCCCGCGCCGTTTCCGCCCGTTACAGCCAGAAAGGCTGACAGCAGGATAATCACCAACACGTCATCTACTACCGCTGCCCCCAGCAAGGCAATTCCCTCCTTGCTGCGCAGTGCCCCCAGTTCCAACAACGTCTGTGCTGAAATGCTGACACTGGTAGCGGTCAGCAACATGCCGATAGCCAGAGCCTGCACCGGAAGATAACCGAAGGGCAGCGCCGTCAGCATCCCCAAAAACAGAGGCACCACCACGCCCAGCGTTCCGGCCAGCAGGACCACGCGGCCCGATTTGCGCATCTGGCCCAGATCGACCTCCAACCCGGCGATGAACATCAGAAGAATAACCCCCAGCTCCGCGAACTCGGCGATCACCTCTGCCAGATGCGGCGCACTCTGCAAGGGTGCCCAGCTCAGCAGGTCCAGTAGAGAGGGACCCAGAAGCAGGCCGGCCAGCAGCTCGCCCAACACAGCGGGCTGGCGCAAGTAGGTGCTGAGCAACCCCGCAGCTTTGGCTGCAGCAACGATGACGACCAGGACAAACAGGAGTGGTAGCACTGATGATGCCATAAGCCTTACCCCGCAAGTGCGCACAAGGCCGCGAGCCAAAGGGCCACAATGCCCATAACCTGAAGGGCTGTTCCGGAGCTCTTCCCAGACAGTGAGGCAGAAGATAGAGGACCAACCCAGCCCCTTCTGCCTGAATACCCAGAGTTGACAGAAGGCCCGGACATTTACGTCCGGGCTGAAAGAGCGAAGCCCTGCGGGCTAAGAATCCAGCCCCAAAGGGACTTTGCCCTCTTAGCCCGGTGATTTATCGCCGGGCAGCCTGCGGGGGGGTAAGTGGCCACAGTGGAGGCTGGGCCCGAAAAGTTTTCCCCCCTCGCAACGGGTGAGGGGTGGGGAGAATAGGCTCTGAAGCTCCCAAACTTGTTTGGGGCCCTCTCACCTGGGCGCGAGAACCGTCCCCAACAAGTTGGGAACTCCCCACCATGCAAACCAACCGTATTATAACTGACGCGAGCCGAAATCAGCAACCATGCGCGTGGGTAGGCAGCCAAAGCTCAGGGAGTAGCGTCCCCACGTTCCCTCCCTAATCCCATTATGTAGAGATATGTGCCAAACCGTTGCGCAAGCCCAGCCCGCCTGCCCATTCCAAATGTTGACAACTGGCCGCGCTGGCTTTAGACTTGCTGTGCTCCTTCAATGCAGGTGGTTATCTGAGACGCTGACTGGAGACACGTTAGCTGCATATGAGCAACAACCGTCTGCTTCATCCTGTGGGCCGCGCGATGATCTGCCTCCTGGCAGTGCTCGTCGCCCTGACCCTGGCCGGCTGTAAGCGCAGCCGAGAGGCCACCTCAGTACCGGCTCCGGAAACAGAGCCACTGGAGTCGCGGCCGGCCACAACGGCCACGGCCGTGATCCGCCCTGCTGAAGGAGGACTGGTAGGGCTACGCGACGGTGCCGAGCTCTCCCTGCCACGCCAGGCACTTTCTGAGACGGCTGTGGTCACGCTGCGCGCAGTAGACGACGCGCCTGCTGCACCTGTTCCTCGCAGTATTATCGGCCGGGCCTACGAGTTCACGCTGGAAGGGGGAAGCCTGACCGGCGTGGCCTTGCTCAAGCTGCCGCTTCCTCCAGAGTGCACCCCCGATCAGTACGACCTGGCCCCTTATCGGTGGAATGGCCGGACCTGGGAGCGCCTCAGTGGACGATGGACTGGACAGAGCATCCAGTTCGGGGTGAGTACGCCGGCCCTTTTCAGCATCCAGGGCCAATGGCGCCTGGCCGATGCCACGATCGTACTGCACACACCCCCACTTGAGGTGGGCCGGCCGACCATTCCCGTGATCGCGAAGATGGAGTATCGCTACGCGGCGCTGCCTGCTTTGCAGCATGATTACATCCAGGCCCGGCTCGTTTTGAAAAGGGATAGCTCGGGGGGTGCCGGCCAGGTGACCGGCGATCCCAGCCTCGACCACACCGTGGCTGAGGCCGTCATCTGGCTCAAACCTGAAACGGACCGGGCCGCAGGCAAGATATCCGTTCAGCACACCTTCGACCTTTCGCCTGCCCAACTGGACATACCGCCTGGCACTACCGGTCGCCTGTACGCCATCCTCATTGTCCAGGACTCAGCGGCACCTACCCGCCGCTTCAGCACTGCCATCGAGTACACCCAGACGTTGCCAATCCAGGTAGTGGGTACAGAGGTAGTACGGCCGGCGCTGCCATCTGAGACGACCCCACCACTGCGTTGGCATGTGGACCTGAATGGCCAGCCCCTCGTGGACCAGCCAGCAGATGGCCTGACCCTGTCGCTGGCCGACATCCTGGCCCAAGGCGGGCTTGGTGAATACCGGATCACCCTTGAAGCCCAATTTGAGGGGCGCTGGCTCCCTGTCAGCAACCAGGTCACCGTGCGCCTGGCCCTGCCTGAGACACCCACCCCGCCCGCCGTGGCTACGGAGCCAGGCAGGGGTGAGCTTGCCATAGCTACAGGTACAGCAGAGGCAGGAGCCCCTGAGCCCGAGCCATCCATGCCTCCCACCCCTACCCGCCGTGTCCCGCCAGGGGCCAGAACTCCCGCGCCAGGCGCGGAACCGTCGCCCACCGCGACCAGCACTCCGCCTCCCGCCTCGCCGACGGCCACGCGGCCCGTTTGGGCCAGTGTCTTCTGGGCAGAGCGCTATACACTGGCACCCGGCGAGTGTACCACCCTGCACTGGAATGTGGAGAACGTGCAGGCTGTCTATCTGAACGACAGTCCAACTACTGGCAACGAAAGCCGCACCATCTGCCCGCCTCAGACCACAGTATACAAACTGCGCACGGTGAGCGAAACCGGCACCCAGGAGCGCACCATCACCATTATCGTGCAGGCGGCTGGCGAATCTGCCATCGAATTCACCGCCGACGATTATGAGATCACGCGTGGCAAGTGCACCACGTTGCGCTGGCGAGTCACCAACGTCAGGGCAGTTTACCTGAACGGCCAGGGGGTTGCCGGCGAAGCCTCTCAACGGATCTGCCCCGAAAACACCACCACCTATGAGCTGCGAGTCGAAGGGGAAAACAGTACTATAACTAGCAGAAAACTCAATATCGTGGTCCGCCCAGCCGACACGATCATCATGCGGTTCTGGGCTGAACAGTATACGCTCCGGCCGGGAAGCTGCACAACCCTTCACTGGTCTGTAGAAGACGTGCAGGCTGTGTACTTGCAGGCCGACGGGCCAGAACAAGGAGTGGCTGGGATCGGCACACGGCAGGTATGCCCCGTTGGCAACCAGTTCTACACCCTACGCGCTGTAGCCGGCGATGGCCGGAGCGCCCAGCGTGCGCTCACCCTGTGGGGCAGCGAGCCAACCTTGCAAGATGGCGAGCTTATCGCCCAGGGCCTGGTCAGGGATGTTGCTTTCATGTCCGATATAGACCCCACCCAGGGAGGGGATCAGAATGGTTGGCGGCTGCTGATTGAGGGGCTGAACCCGTTGTTCGCCGCGGTAGCCGGATGCTGTCAGTCGGTGGTCACGCTGGACCTGCCACAATGGCTGACCGGGGAATCGGCCAACTATCCGGTAGACTGGCCTATCAGCCCAGGCCAGCTAGTCGAGTTCCGCGCGACCTGCACGGGAAGCACCTGTCTTCTGCAAAGCAACGCTGTGCATTATCTACGGCTGCGTTCTGACTAATCTCGCCAGGAGCTGGCCTCCGGGGTCACTCAATCTGGGATAACAATGCCTGTAAGATCTTCCTTGGGCGGAGGATAGCTCATGTTGAACCCCCGTAGTGTCTCCACCACAATGCTGGAAACAACCAGATTGCGATACCACTTGTGGTCGGCTGGCACGACGTACCAGGGGGCCCAAGGGGTGCTGGTAAGGTTCAGGACATCCTCATAGGCGGCCATATACTCATCCCAGCGCTGGCGTTCCGCCAGATCCCCCACCGCAAACTTCCACTGCTTACGAGGGTCATCTAGCCGCTCCTGCAGACGCCGCTTCTGTTCTTCCTTGGAAATATGCAGGAAGAACTTGAGGATGGTGACACCATTTTCCGTCAGATGCTTCTCGAACTGATTGATCTGCTCGTAGCGCTTGCTCCACACACTCTCAGGTACCAGATTGTGGACCCGCACTACGAGCACATCTTCATAATGCGAGCGGTTGAAGATACCGATCATCCCTTTGGGAGGCACAGCCTTATGCACGCGCCAGAGGTAATCGTGGGCCAGCTCTTCTGCTGTGGGTACCTTGAACGGCGTCACCACACAGCCCTGAGGGTTCACACCGCGCATTACATGGCGAATTGTGCCGTCCTTGCCCCCTGTATCCATGGCCTGTAGCACAATAAGCAGGCTATGCCGTGCTTCAGCATAAAGCAACTCCTGCAGCCGAACCAGCTCCTTGCGGTTGGCCTGGAGCAAGCCCTGTACCTCGCTCTTCTGGCTATAGGGGCCTGTGTAGCCCGGGGCGATCTCACTGAGGGATATCTTTTGGCCAGGCTTGACCATATGTTGATCGCGCAACGATGATGTCTTCATTTTTGTCTCCATCTGGAAAATCGTCTGGCTTTGCCATCAGAGTAACCCCAGCAGTAACTATTCAGGCGGTGACTGGAAGGGCCACGCCGAGGGCTCGCCCGAGGCGTCACCCCATTTGGGCCTGCGGCCATCGGTCGGCCTTCGCCGACCTGCTCCTGGCTGCACCACCGAGCAGTGTCGGCGCAGGCCGACACCCCTCGGGCCGAGCCCTTCGGGGCGAGGCCTGGCGCGAAGCACCTGAAGAGGGCGATTTCAATCGGCCTGAGTAGTTACCACCATTATACCTGTGCGCCGAGCCCGAGGAAAAACCGCGTCCTACAATGTCATTTAAGCTGGTGAGAGCTGGGTGCGGTCCGCTTGGTGGGCGACGCTTCGGCCGGAGGCCGAGCCCGAAGGATCCCGCCCAAGAGGCCTGCGGCTGAGCCGCGCGGCCCTGGATGAGTTTGACAGAGTTCCTACATCTTGTACAATGAACCCATGACTACTCACGTTCAAGCTGCCATCTCAGAACTGGCTGTCCCGCCGGCACGATCACCTCAAGAACGCCTAAGCCGCAGCGGAGGGTGGCTGGCCTTCTTCCTGGCCCTGGCCATGCTGGGAAGCATGGTAGAAGCCCTTAACACAGCAGCCTGGAGCGAAGGGCTGGCTGCCGTGCGCGGTGCGGTGTTTGGAGGTGCAGTGCTGGCTTTCCTGCTCGCGCTCACGCGCTGGAAAGGGGTGTTTCCTTTCTTCTACAGCTTCTTAGCAAGCATTGCCTGGAACACCACCCTCCTCGACCACATCGTGTTCCCCGACCTCAATCTGCACGCCAGCATTGAGGAATTGATCAGGCGCAACATCACGTGGCTGACGGCGCTGATCAGCGGTGGCCCGAGCGCCGATAATCTGGTTTTCGTCACGCAACTATGTTATCTTGGTTGGTGGCTGGGTTACCTGGCACTGTGGAGCCTGGTGCGCCACAGGCGCTTATTCCACGCCATATTGCCCACCGGGCTTGCCCTGCTGGTTAACCTCTACTACTCGCCGATCCGGCTCAGTGGCTATCTGCTGGCCTACCTGGTAGCAACTCTGTTGCTGGCGATCCGCGTTGAGCTGGCCCGCAACGAAACGCGCTGGCAACTGGCACGTATCCGCTACGCACCCGATATCTATATTGACTTCTTGAAAGCGGGGCTGGTCTTCGCCCTGACCGTGGTGGCGCTGGCATGGACGATGCCGCGCATCGCTGACCGCGTGAATATGGAACGCTTGCTGCGCCCCTTTGAGGAGCCGTGGCGCACCGTTGAAGACACCTGGTCGCGCATGTACCAGGCCCTCAATTACCCGGCCGCAACGGTCCCGGCCGCGGTCTTCGGCAAAAGCCTGACCCTTGGCGGGCCTATCGCGCTTAGTGATCGGCCCATCTTTGAAGCATATACCCCCAGGCGCACCTACTGGCGGGCCGTAACATACGACACTTACACTGGCCAGGGCTGGCTCAACACCGACGAAGATGTGACCATCCTGGAGCGCTACCAGCCCCTGGGGGAGCCCTCTTTTGAGATGACGTATGAGCTAACCGTAACCGTGCGTCTACTCGAAGAGGGGCAGAATGTGATCTTCGTGCCGCCGCAGCCGTTGCGGGTATCATTGCCGACCAATGCCGATATCAGCACTATCTGGCAGGACGACGGTAGCCAGGCCGTAACGGTCTCGATGCTGCGCAGTCGCGCTTTCCTGGAAGCCGGCAGCAGCTATCAAGCGGTATCGGCCATCACCCTGGCCACGGTGGACCAGCTGCGCACTGCGCCTCCCAATTATCCTGAATGGATCCTCAAGCGCTACCTGCAATTGCCTGAGACCTTGCCCGAACGGATACGGGAGCTGGCCTGGGAAGTCACCGCCCCTTATGACAATCCCTACGACAAGGCTACCGCTCTGGAATACTACCTGCGTCAGTATAAGTACAACCAGCAGATCGCAGCACCTCCGCCCGAAGCCGATGGCGTTGACTATTTCTTGTTCGACATTCGCCAGGGCTACTGTGATTACTTTGCCAGCGCCATGGTGGTGATGTTGCGGGTCATAGGGATTCCGGCGCGTTTTGTGGCGGGCTATACCCCAGGCGAAGAACTGCCTTTGCCGGAGGGCCAGATGGGCAGTCAGATCAGCAGTGGGATATATCGGATATTGGAACGCAACGCCCATGCCTGGCCAGAGGTTTACTTCCCCCAGTATGGCTGGATCCAGTTCGAGCCGACCCCCTCAGAACCTCTGCTGGTGCGGCCGGTAGCCAGGCCCACCGAAATGCCAGGTTCGAGCCAAAGTCAACCGCCGGGCGGTGGAATGGATTCTCTGGATGATCTGAGGCCAGAACGGGGAAACCCGGAGTTGGCGCCTATTGAGGCCGAAATGGGGGGCCTCATGGGATGGGTGAAGAGGCATCTGGCTGGCACGATAGCGGGGGCAGCCTTGCTTGTCCTCGCCCTGGGAGGATGGCTGGCAAGACTCTTGTGGCACCGCTCCCTGTTGCGCGACAGGGAGCTGCTAACACGCCTCTTTGACTTGCTGGCCACCTGGGCCGGCCGGTTGCGCATCCCCTGGCCAGCCAGTCACACACCCCTGGAACATGCTGCTGCCTGGAATTCGGCCCTGCCCGAGACCGAACCTGCCGTCACCCGGCTGGTATCTCTCTTTGTCGCCCAACAATATGGCCGCCAGCAACCCTCTGCCGAGGCCCTGGCGACCACTCTCGCCGACTGGGAACGGTTACAGCCGTTGCTGTGGCAGCGTTGGCTGTTGCGCTGGACTCGTCGCCCTACCCCTTAGTACTTCAACCGCGCCTGTGGTCCGCAAGGCTCTCTTGATCCAACCCGAGCCTGCTCCAGATCTCTGAGCTGCCCCGCCCCTTCGATGGGGCACAAGGGCGGCCTAACCCTGCTTGCACTCCAAAACCACCACCTGAGTTTCCTCGGGCAACTCGTTACGCGTGATGCGCAGGCTTTCGCGGGGGGCATGTTCAGTCACCCCCATCTCCTTGAGGAACTTGCTGAGCGGATCAAGTTTCAAGGTCACGTAAGGGGTACGATAATGCATGGGAACCACGATGCTGGGCTCCAGAAGGCTGATCACCTCGGCGGCTTTGTGGGCATCCAGGCTGCCGCCCCCACCTACAGGGACCAGCAGCACATCAATGCCGGGCAGAGCTTCGACCTGGGCCTGGGTGAGCACCCGGGCCAGATCCCCCAGATGGCATACTGTAAGGTCGGGGAACTCAAAGACGAAGACCGTATTCTCTTCTTTGAGCTCCCCCTTTGCCCCTGTGCCACACCAGGTCTGTATGCCCGTGATGAATACGCCCTTGATCTCATATTCACCCGGCCTGTCTACAACCTTGAACTCCCCCTTGACCGAAGCAACCGCCGCATGATCAGGTGCGTTGCGGCTCACCGTAACGATATCGGCTCGCACCCTGGGCATGGTGTAACCGATACTCTTATCATAAGGGTCGGTAACGATGGTGACGTTGCCCTCGCGCAGGCGAAAGCAGGAATGGCCAAGCCAGTCAATGTCCACGCAGCAACCTCCATTAGCATAGGTGAGATAGGAGCTGGCTCAGATTATACTGCAGATAACCCTATTAAAGCAAAGGCGGGTTACTTCAGGAGGTGGTCAGAAGGCATCTGTTGTACTCCTCGGGCTGTCGCTGCGCACGCTACACCCCACGCCAGTTGATAAATATGCAACCCTGTGGTACTCTGTATGCGATACTGCCAGCAGCCCGGAAACCCTGCTTCACCCCAAGGTGCTATTGGATTCCTGATCCAATCATGTGGGCAGCAAGTTAGCACACTGTACTAAGGAGGCATTTCCCATGTTTGCACGTCTGTATACCCTGCTCATCGTCATCATGCTTTCAGCTGGCCTGGCTGCTTGCGTCCCACCAGCGGCCCCTACCGCGGTATCACAACCTCAGACCCCGGCTGAGGCTTCTCCTGCACCCCCCGCCCCAGCCGGCGCTGTAACCCTGACCGTGTGGGACATCTGGGCGCGCGAGGAGGAGAGTAAGGTGATCGAGGCGCTGCACGCCGAGTTCGAAGCCGCTCACCCAGGGGTCACTATCAACCGGGTCGTCAAGTCGTTTGACGACCTGAAGGCAACTGCTAAACTGGCCTTCAGCAGCCCTGATGGCCCTGATGTTGCCCAGATCAACCAGGGATGGTCGGATATGGGTGCCATGGTCCAGGGCGGATTGCTGGTAAACCTGACCCCTTACGCGGAGAAGTACGGCTGGTCCAAGAAGATCTCGCCTGGCATTGTGGCACGCAACAGCTTCACCGCCGATGGTAAGTCATTTGGCGAAGGCAATCTGTACGGTGTACCGCCTGTCGCCGAGTTGGTCGGTGTCTACTATCGCAAAGATATCTTCCAGGAACTGGGCCTGAATATTCCCAAGACCTTTGCCGAGTTTGAAGCGCTCCTGGAGAAGGTCAAGGCCGCCGGTTATATCCCGATTACCTTTGGCAACCTGGATGGCTGGCCGGCCATCCACATCTACGGTGAAATCCTCAACACCAAGATCCAGGACCGCAGTTACCTTGATGACCTGATCTACGGCTGGGGCAAGGGTGCCACCTGGGATACCCCAGAGCAGATCGAGAGTGCGCGTAAGCTGGTAGAGTGGGTGGAGAAAGGGTACTTCACCCCTGGCTTCGAGGGGATCGGCTACGATGACTCGGGTGCGCTCTTCAGCAACGGCCAGGGGGTGATGATGCTGACCGGCAGCTGGATGAGCAGCACCTTCCAGGCAGGCCCCAACGGTGACAAGATTGGCTTCTTCCTGGTGCCTCCGGCCAGCGAAGGTGCCTATAAGATGTCTATCGGCGGCACCTCCACCGCTTACGGGATCCGCGCTACTTCGCCGAATATCGATCTGGCCGCCGAGTACATTGACTGGATGATGTCTGACAGGGCTGCCCAGGCGTGGATTGAATCCAGCACAGTGCCTGTGGCGCCAGTGGACACAGCAAAACTTCAGCAGGGCACTCTCTTCGCTGACCTGGTAATTGCCTGGAACCGGATGAACAGCACCGATGCCGTTGGACACTATCTGGACTGGGCATCGCCCACCTTCTACGATACTATCACTGCTGCCCTGCAGGAGTTGATGGCCAAACAGATCACACCTGAACAGTTTGTCGAGAAGCTCGAGGCAGATCATCGCGCCTTCCTACAAGAGAAAGGCCAGTAGAGCTGTTGGGCAGGGCAGCCGCATCTGGCTTGTAAGCAGGGTGCTGCCCTGCCCACCATGCCCAGCCGGGTAATTTGCCCTTTCAGAGGATGGAGTGAACCTTCCTCAGGAGGATGAGTCGCTTGGCGCGCGCCCCTCACGCCCACCGGAAAAGCTACGAGCCGGGATACCGGCCGTGGGTGGCCTATCTTTATATCCTTCCTGCCCTGCTCATCTACGCCGGCTTTGTGCTGTGGCCTATCCTCGATACGGTCCGCTATAGTTTCTACGAATGGGACGGCTTCAGCCAACCGGTGTTTGCTGGCCTCGCTAACTATCTGGGATTGCTTGGCGACCAGGTCCTGCATATTGCACTGCGCAATAACTTCCTGTTCATCGCCTTCTATACTGCCTTCCCGATCCTTCTGGCCCTCTTCCTGACGGCCATGCTGACCCGGCGAGAGATACGCGGGCTGAGCTTTTTCCGGGCCGGGCTGTTCATTCCCTACGTCATGTCAATGGTAGTAGTGGGTGTGGTGTGGCGCTGGATCTACAACCCCGCCTTCGGCCCGCTCAATCAGCTTCTCAAGGCCCTGGGGCTGGCCGCGTGGGCACGGCCGTGGCTGGGTGACTTCACCCTGGCCCTGCCGGCAGTTGGCGTGGTGGGCACCTGGGTCCAGTACGGCTTCTGCCTGGTGCTCTTCGTGGCTGGCGTACAGCGGATTGATGAGGCGCTCTATGATGCTGCCAAAATTGACGGTGCCGACGAGTTTCAGCAGTTCCGACATGTCACACTACCCGGCCTGCGCAGCGAGATCTCCGTCGCCCTGGTGACCACCCTGATCAGCGCTCTGCGCATCTTTGACCTGGTCTTCGTCACTACCCGGGGAGGCCCGGGGAACCAGACCATGGTGGCCAGCTTGTGGCTCTATCGCAATGCTTTTCAGATCAACCGGGTAGGGTACGCAGCCGCTATCGCTGTCGTGTTGACGGTTATCATCATGCTGGTTTCCTACGCTGTCCTTTCGATCCGCCTGCGAGCCACCTCGGAGAGCTGAGTATGAAGCTGCATTCAGGACGCGACGATCCGGTCAATTCGCTCGCCACCTCCACCCATGGTGCCAGCGCCCTGCAGCGACGCCCGTTGGCAGGATATGCCTTCTGGTCGCGCCTGAGGAGTGAGGCGCGGCGCTGGGTCCGGGCCGCACCGACTTACCTGGTACTGGTCGTCTTTCTGCTGCTGGCTGTCACCCCTTTCCTGATCGTGGCACTGACTGCCCTCAAGAGCAGTAGCGAGATCGCCCAGGGGGTATTCAGGCTACCGGAGACCTGGCGTTGGGGCAACTTCGTCCAGGCCTGGACCCAGGCGCGCTTTGCTTACTACTTCCGTAGCAGCCTGGTGGTCGTAGTAGCGGTGGTAAGCGCCTCCACCTTATTGTCGCTGCTGTCAGGATATGCCTTCGGCCGTATGCGCTTTCCCTTGAGCGGACCTCTCTTTCTGCTCTTCCTGCTGGGGATCATGGCACCTCAGGAGGCGTTCATCATCCCCCTCTATCATAACTTGAAGCGACTGGGGTTGGTAGACACCTACTGGGCGCTAATTTTGCCCCAGGTGGGGATGAGCGTCTGCTTTGGCACGTTCTGGATGCGAGGGGCTTTCGCCGATTTGCCACGCGATCTGGCCGACGCAGCTAAGGTGGATGGCTGCAACAGTTGGAATGCCTTGTGGCGGGTGATGTTGCCGGTCGTGCGGCCGGCTGTGCTGACCCTTGTGGTGCTGCTCTTCGTGTGGACCTGGAACGACTTCCTCCTGGCGTTGGTTCTGGTCTCCAGCGAGGAGTTGCGCACCCTGCCCCTGGGCCTGGCATTCTTCCAGGGCAGGTATGCTACCAATGTGCCGCTGGTATCGGCTGGGGCAACTATGGTAGCCTTGCCCACGATCGTCATCTACTTCCTGTTCCAGCGCCAGTTCATCCGGGGCATCACCGGCGGAGCGCTTGCCGGCACATAATCAATAGACGACCCGGCTCTGGCGAATTCGGGAGACACCCATATCTTGGGCTTGGCAACCTGAGAGACACAGGATATGGCTTCGTAGTAACGACTAAAGTCGTTACTACGAAGCAAAATCGCCAGTGTATGGCAGACGAAATAATCGTCTCAAAACTGCTATCAGAGAAGGAGCCCTTGCCATGTCAACAGTCAAAATCGTGGTTATCGGTGCGGGGAGCGCCAGCTTCGGCCTCAAAACCCTCTCCGCTCTGTTGCGCAGCGAATGCCTGCGCGGCAGCCATATCGCGCTGGTGGACCGCAATGCCACAGCGCTCGATCTCATGACCAGGCTGGCTCAGCGCCTCAACCGCGCCTGGGCCGCAGAGATGACCATCTCCAGCCATACCCGGCACCAGGATGCGCTCGAAGGAGCCCACTTCGTTGTCTCGGCTATCGAGGTGCCGCCTCGCGAAGCGCTCTGGAAACAGGACTATGAGATCACCCTCAAGTACGGGGTGCGCCAACCCTATGCCGAAAATGGCGGGCCGGGGGGCTTCGCCCACGCCGCGCGCAACATCGGCCCGGTGTTGGAGATAGCCCACACCATGGAGCAGGCCTGCCCCAATGCCTGGTTCATCAACTTCACCAACCCCATGGTGCGCATCTGCGATGCCATTGCCCGCTACAGTCGGATCAAGGTTGTGGGCCTCTGCCACCAGATCTACGCCGGCTATGGCATGGTTGGCTATGTGCTGGCCGACCTGCTAGGCATTCAGGTGCCGGAGGGGGTCATCAGCACCCACGCTGATCCCGACTTGTGGCCGCGCCTGGGGCTCCTGGCGCGGCAGGCGGTGGAAAAGGTGGACATCAAGGCCGCCGGCCTGAACCACTTCACCTGGATGCTTGACCTGCGAGACCGTCGCACCGGCGCGGATCTCTACCCTGTGTTTGCCGAACGGTGGGCCGCCTTTGACCCGGCCTTCGAGCCCCTCACCCGCCGCGTCTATCGCGCCTTTGGCGTGTTCCCTATCCCCGGCGATGAACACCTGTGCGAATACCTGCCCTGGGTAAGCGACCCCCTCACCCGGCCCTGGGAGAAATACGAGCTCAGCCTCTACGACTGGGCCCGCATGGACCGCCTGCGCCATCAGACCCATGAGGAGATTGCCGCGCTGGCCGACGGCCGCGCGCCCATCGAGCACCTGCGAGAGCTCGACGGCGAAGGAGTAGTAGAGGTGATTGAGAATATCAGCAAGGCCGGCAACCACTATCACCTGGCACTGAACCTGCCCAATCGAGGGTATATCAGCAACCTGCCCGAGGGAGCTATCGTGGAGGTCCCTGGGGTCATCAGCGGCGCGGGCATCTTTGGCCTGGGGGTGGGCCCTCTGCCCGAGCCAGTAGCTGAGCTGTGTCGCCGCGAGCTGGCCGTGGTACGCCTGTGCGTGGACGCGGCCGTGCACGGTGACCGCCAGGCTGCGCTGCAATGCCTGTTACTGGATCCCGTGATCCGCGATCTGGATGTAGCTGAACAGATTCTGGATGACTATCTGGAGACCTATCGGCCCTACCTGCCGCAATTCCATGGGAGAGCACACGGATGACCAAAATCGTCTTGATCGGCGCCGGCAGTGTCAGCTTCGGCACCGGCATGTTGAGCGACCTCTTCGCCGCGCGGGAGCTCATGCCTGGGGCTGAGGTAGCCCTGGTGGACATCAACCACCAAAAGTTACAGCGGATGCTGGAGGTGGCCAAACGCCTGAACGACGCTACCGGCCGGCCCTTCAGGCTGAGCGCCACTGCCGACCGGCGTGAGGTGCTCTCGGGCGCGCAGTTCGTGCTCATCTCCGTGGCGGTGCGGCGCAATGAGCTGTGGCGCCTCGATTTCCAAATCCCCCTCAAACACGGCGTCAAACAGGTGTTGGGTGAGAATGGCGGGCCTGGAGGCCTGTTTCACGCCCTGCGCAACATCCCCCTTGTGCTGGAGATCTGCCGCGATATTGAAGACCTGTGCCCGGATGCCCTGGTCCTCAACTTTACCAACCCTGAGGGCCGCATCTGCCTGGCCGCCAGCCGCTATACCAACCTGCACTTCGTTGGCCTCTGCCATGGCATCGGCATGGCCCAACATGCCATCGGCCAGGTCCTGGGACTGCCCGCCGACGAGATAGACCCCAAGGCGGCCGGCCTGAACCACTTCAATTGGGTCCTTGACCTGCGACGCAAGTCTACTGGCGAGGACCTCTACCCCGCTTTCAAGCGCGCCATGGCCGAGCGCAGGCCGAAAGAGGCCACCATGAACGGCTACCGGTTTGGCATCCAGCTCTGCCATTACCTGATGGACGCGTTTGGCTACTGGCCCCTCCCCTCTGATGACCATGTGGGAGAATACCTGGCGTATGCCTGGGAGTATTGTGGCCTGGAAGGATACGACTTCGCGGCTGCCGACCAATACGCCAGAGAGCTCCAGGAGCAATTGGAGCGGTGGGCCACAGGAGCCGAACCGGTGGACCCGTTGCTGGGACAAACCTCTGGCGAGCGGGCCGTGCCGATCATCACTGGGGTGTTGGGCAACACACACCAGTACGAGCTGGCCGTGAACGTCCCTAACGCTGGCCTCATCCCCAACCTGCCAGAGTGGGCCATCGTGGAGGTGCCAGCCGTGGTTGACGCCAGGGGCGTCCATGGGCTACCAGTGGGCCCCCTGCCAGAACCGATCGCGGCTATGTGTCGAACCCAGGTGGCCATCATGGATCGCCTGGTTGAGGCTGCTGTCCATGGCGACCGCCAGGCTGCGCTTCAGGCCCTGCTCCTCGATCCGGTAATCACCAGTGTCTCTCAGGCTGAGGCGATTCTGGAGGAGATGTTGGCTGTGGAGCGCGACTTCTTGCCCCAATTCCGTTCGTAGTCAGGCACAGAGCGAAGCGGAGTGCCGTCTAGATGCCACTTTATACTACTTGCGGGCTGCCAGAAGGCATTGTGGGCCATTCAGATGCCACTCCGCTCCGCTTCGTGGCTTACTACGAGCATTTTTCAGACACGCTCTCAGCAACAGGCATAACCTTATGTCAATCGGTGATATCTCTAGCGTGACCGAGTTGTGGCGTGCCCTGGTATGTCTGCATCCCAAAGACAACATCGCCCTGGCTAAGATCGCGCTGTCGCCGGGCACCATCCTGGCAGGAGAGCCCGCCGGCCGCGCGCCGGCGCGCCTGACCGTGCAGGAACCCATCCCCCCAGGACATAAGATCGCGCTGGTGGATATTGAGGCGGGCGAACCGGTATACCGCTACGGCGAAACGATCGGGGTTGCCAGCCGTGCTATCCGGCCTGGCGAACACGTTCACACGCACAACCTGGCCCTGCCCCCTGTCAGGCTTCAGGAGAGTTCTGGCTTCGACATCTCTCCAGTCGAGCCGTTGCCCGAAGACCACCGTCGCACTTTCCTCGGGTACCTGCGGGCCGACGGCCGCGTGGGCACGCGCAACTACATCGTAGTCCTTCCCACGGTCAGTTGCGCAGCACATGTAGCGCGCGCCATTGCCCATCACTTTGGCCCGGACCGCCTGGCGGGCAGCCCCAATGTGGACGGCGTAATTGCCCTCACCCACGACAGCGGCTGCAGCATCCGGCCAGGCGGGCCAGAGTATACCTGGCTGCAGCGTACTCTGGCTGGCATTGCGCGACATCCCAACGTGGGCGGATGCGTGTTGATCGGCCTGGGCTGCGAGGTAAACCAGCTCTCCGAGTTGGTAGAGAATTACCAGTTGACGTCCGGGACAGGGAATGTGCCGGTAGGGCTGGTGATCCAGGAGCTGGGAGGCACGGCCAGGACGATCCAGGCAGGTATCGCAGCCATCGAGAGGCTCTTACCTGTGGTGAACGCCTGCCAGCGCCAGCCCCAGCCAATCTCCGGGCTGACATTGGCTCTGCAGTGTGGTGGCAGCGATAGCTGGTCGGGAGTAACCGCTAACCCGCTGGTAGGGCTGGTAGCCGACCAGGTGGTACGGCAAGGGGGCACAGTGGTGCTGGCGGAGACGCCCGAGATCTACGGTGCCGAACACCTGCTCACCCGCCGGGCAGTAAACCAGGAAGTCGCTGCCAGGTTGCTGGCCCACATCCGCTGGTGGGAGGCGTATACACGACAGCAGGGCACGGCTATTGATAACAACCCCACCCCTGGCAACAAGGCCGGCGGCCTGACCAATATTGTCGAGAAGGCGCTGGGAGCCGTGGCCAAGGCCGGCCATACACCCCTGGTCGAAGTGTACGATTATGCCGAGCAGATCAGAGCCCGCGGGCTGGTGTTCATGAACACCCCCGGCAACGATCTGGTCTCCGTCACCGGGCAAGTGGCGGGGGGCTGCAACCTGGCGCTCTTCACCACAGGCCGCGGCACTGTGGTCGGCTTCAAGCCGGCACCGGTCATCAAGATTGCTTCCAATACGGCCATGTACGATCACATGCGCGATGACATGGACTTTAACGCCGGCCGCGGCCTGGAGGGGGCCAGCCTGGAGGAGCTGGCAGGCGAGCTGCTCAACCTGGTGATCGAGATCGCTTCTGGCCAGCCGTCCAGGAGCGAGATGTACGGTGCCGGCGAGGCGGAGTTCAGCCCGTGGCGCTATGGAGAGATGGTGTGAGAAGCGTGTCCAGCGCAGGATCCTGGTGCCCATTGGCAACGCCAGAGGACCACGTTTGATCGAACCCCGCTTACGGGCTATAATTGTCCACAAGCCCGACACCTTATATCAGGCTGGCCGGCAGAAAAACAGCGGAGGTGGCCAACCAGATGGAAGGCTTCAATCCGAGCGATCATCCGCACCGACGCTATAATCCGCTAACAGGGGATTGGGTGCTGGTGTCGCCCCACCGCACCAAGCGCCCCTGGCTGGGGCAGGTGGAAAGGCCGCCTCAGGAGGCACGCCTCCCCTATGACCCTGGCTGCTATCTCTGCCCAGGCAACGAACGGGCTGGCGGCGTTCGCAATCCCCACTATGAGACGACCTTTGTCTTCACCAACGACTTTGCCGCCCTGTTGCCCGATACACCACCAGCGCCCGAAGGCGGTCTGCCCCTGCTGCGCTTGCAAAGTACGCAGGGCACCTGCCGGGTCATCTGTTTCTCACCCCGCCACGATCTAACCTTGCCCGAAATGGCGCTGCCCGATATTCGCCGGGTAATTGACGTGTGGGCGGAACAGATGATCGAGCTGGGTACCCACTACCGCTGGGTACAAATCTTCGAAAACAAGGGCGAGATGATGGGGGCCTCTAATCCCCATCCCCACGGCCAGATCTGGGCCAGCAATACTTTGCCCCACGAACCAGCGCGAGAGGATCATAATCAGCGTGCCTACTTCCAGGAACATGGCTCGCCCCTTTTGGTGGACTATGCCCAGCTAGAGGCTGACCTGAGCACGCGCCTGGTAACAGAAAACGAGCACTGGCTGGCTCTGGTGCCGTTCTGGGCGGTATGGCCCTTTGAGACACTGCTCCTGCCCCGGCGCCACGTTGGACGTCTACCCGACCTGAGCAATGCCGAACGCAATGCACTGGCCGACATCCTAAAGCGCCTGCTGACCCGTTACGACAATCTGTTCGAGGTCTCTTTCCCTTACTCTATGGGATGGCACGGTGCACCTACCGGTCCCACTGCAGCCGGAGAGGACTACAGCTACTGGCAATTGCACGCCCATTTCTATCCCCCCCTGTTGCGTTCGGCCACGGTGCGCAAATTCATGGTCGGCTATGAGATGTTGAGCGAACCACAGCGCGACCTGACCCCTGAACAGGCAGCCGAACGCTTGCGCGGCTGCCCAGAAGTCCACTATAAGCTGAGGTAAACATGTCTGTAGAACAACGAGTCTGTCGTCAGTTTGAGCGAGAATTCGGGGACCTGCCCTCACTGCTCGTGCGGGCGCCGGGGCGGGTCAACCTGATCGGCGAGCACACGGACTACAACGAGGGTTTCGTGCTGCCGATGGCTATAGACCAGGCGATATGGATCGCACTCCGGCCACGGACTGACCGCCAGGTGATCCTGCATTCCCTGGATTTCGGCCAGGTGCATACTTTCTCACTGGACAGCCTGCAGCACAGCGGGGCCGGGTGGGCCGAGTACGTGAAGGGGGTGGCGTGGGCGCTGATGGAGGCAGGGTATGTCCTGCGAGGCTGGGAGGGAGTCGTGGCCGGGGACGTACCAATAGAGGCTGGGCTGTCCTCCTCGGCTGCCATCGAGATGGCAGCGGCGCGCGCTTTTGCTGCTGTCTCTGGGCTGCCGTGGAAAGCTGCCACGATGGCCAGGCTGGGACAGAAGGCCGAGAATCAGTGGGTGGGGGTCAACTGTGGCATTATGGATCAACTAATCTCCGCGGCAGGGCAGGCCGGTCATGCGCTCCTGATCGACTGCCGTTCGTTGGAAACCAGGGCCGTACCGGTGCCTGCCAGCGCGCGCTTTATAGTACTGGACAGCGCCGCCCCACGCACCCTGGCCGGCTCAGCCTATAACCAGCGCCGGGCCGAATGCGAATCGGCCGTCAGCAAGCTGAGAGCGGTCTATCCGGAGATCCGCGCCCTGCGCGACGTCACCCTGGAGATGCTTGAGGCGCACGGTGAGCTCCTGACCCCCATCGAGCTGCAGCGCGCTCGCCATGTGGTGAGCGAGAACGACCGCGTCCTGCAAAGTGTCAAGGCCCTGCAAGAGGGAGACCTTGCTCTCTTCGGCCGCCTGATGATTGCCTCTCACGAGAGCCTGCGCCACGACTACGAGGTCAGCAGCTTTGAGCTGGACACCCTGGTGGAGTTAGCCATGGCTACGCCGGGCGTGCTGGGCGCGCGCCTGACCGGAGCAGGGTTCGGGGGTTGTGCCATCGCGCTGGCATATGCTGAGCAGGCTACAGCCGCTGCAAAAGCTATCATAGCCCGTTATCAGGAGATCACCCACCGCTCCGGCCAGGCCTATGTCTGCACTCCCAGCCAGGGGGCTCAGGCCTGGTCGGTATGACTCGGGACCGAGGCCTTCGGGGCTGGATTCTTAGCCCGCAGGGCTTCGCTCTTTCAGCCCGGACGTTCACGTCCGGGCCTTCTGGCGAAAATCCCACCCTTGTGAGCCTACCCCCTTCCCCACCTTGCGGGGAAGGGGGATCGAGATTAGGGGTATTCTGGGCGGCGAAGCCGCCCAGAATACCCCTTCAAATCGGGGCTTGACCACATGGAGTTGCTGAGGGCTACCAATGCGAGGCTTTCAGAGTATGGACAGGAGGCCGCTTATGTTCAAGCGTCTGATTTTTGGTTTGCTGGGCCTGCTAGTCGTCGCTCTTATTGTCATTGGCCTGCTATTCTGGATCGCCCCCCGCCTCCTGCCAGAACCCACGCCTGTACCTCTGCCCACCGCGACACCTCTGCCCCCCTCACCATCTCCGTCGCCTGCTCCTACACCAACACCCACCGATACCTTCGCCGAAGTGAGGGCAGCCATGGTCACGAATCAGATCGAGGCGCGCGGGGTAAAGGATGCGGCCGTGCTGGCTGTGATGCGCAAGGTGCCGCGGCATCGCTTCGTGCCGGCGGAGTATATCAGCGCGGCTTACGAGGATCACCCGCTTCCCATTGGCTATGGCCAGACCATCTCCCAACCCTATATTGTGGCCCTGATGACCCAATCGCTGCGCATCAAGCCCGGCGACAAGGCGTTGGAGATCGGCACTGGCAGCGGTTATCAGGCCGCGATCCTGGCCGAACTGGGCGCGGAGACTTACACCGTGGAGATCATCCCTGAGCTGGCCCGCCAGGCTGAGGCCCGGCTACGCGAGCTGGGCTATGACAAGGTCCAGGTCCTCAACGCCGATGGCTACTACGGATGGCAAGAGCATGCCCCCTACGATGCCATCATCGTTACCTGCGCGCCGGATCACCTTCCCCAGCCGTTAGTGGGCCAATTGCGTGACGGTGGCCGCCTGGTTATCCCGATCGGTCCGCAGGGCGCCTTCCAAACCCTCTGGCTGTTTGAGAAGCATGGCGAGGAATTGACATCCACCAACCTGGGTGATGTGGTCTTCGTTCCCCTCACCGGAGGGCATTGATCCCCTGGCCCAGGTCTAAGGTTCGGGCTCCCCTGGAGGAAAGCTTCAGATGCGCCGGCTACCAAACGCCAGCCAGGCGCCAATGTATGCTGCCGCGCCGACGACCATCACGGCCGTGAACCCATAACTCAGGGCCAGGATGGCTGCCAGCACAGAGGCTGTCACCGACGCGCATCCGTTGACCGCCCAGGCCCATGGGATCAGGCCGGGTGATTCCTCTTCCAGCCAGGCCAGACCCAGGGGAAATGGCAGGCCCATGAGGAAACCCAGTGGGGCCAGGCTGGCCACCGCGGCTACCACGCGCACTGGCACTGGCCATCCCAGCAGCGCTTCGGTCAAAAGAGGTGCCACGAGCGCGACGAGCAGCGCCATCAAACCAACTGCCCCTGGCGTCGTCCGTCTGGCCAACCATGGCCTTCTGGCGAGCGTGCTCCCCAGGCTCGAGAAGAGCAACAGAGCTAATACAACGGCTGTGAAGGCATAGGTGGGGTGCCCGAAGGGCAGGATCCAGCGCTGGATAAGTGGGATCTCCACGAACATGAAAGCTATGCCCAGCAGCCCGAAATAGATCAGTGCCCGCATGGCACCGGTGTGCCGGCCCGGGGCCTGAGGCTTCTGCTCCGCCAGCCCCTCGACACCATCCCCCTGGCGCGCCTCTCTGGCGGCTGGCAGAGCCAGGAGCAATGGCGCAGCGATCAACCCCAGGCTAAGCAGCAGCACGAGCGCCAGCAGCGCGAACAACACGAAGTAGCCGCTCCCCCCGAACGGCTGCCAGGTACGGCCAAGGGTGGCCAGCACCTGGGGCGTCTGGCCCCAGCGGAAGAAGTGAAAAAAGAAAGGGTGGTCATCGGTGGCAGGGTCAATCGCAAAGGGATACCTGGCATAGAACGCCTTGCGGTCTGGCGCGGCCAACAGGGCCCGGACGGCCTGGTAATGGGCTGGCTCGGGCATGCGGTTGAAGCGGTTGACTTCATCGGGTTGGATGTCTGGGGCCCAGACCAGGTCGTAACGTAGCGCCCGGGTGAAGCTACGCACCGCGGCTAGCTCGGCTGCCGACCAGCCATCGGGCCTGGCCAACACGGTGAGGGTCTGGATGCCCCGATAGGCTACCAGGGCCTGGGCGGGATCCCTGACCCCCTGGCGCTGGAGCGCTTCGACCAGGGTGGCGATCAGGCGCACCCCTTCGCTAGGCGGGGTCTGGAGCCAGCGGGTGACGACAAATATGCCCCCGGGGGCCAGGTGGGCCAGCCCATCCTGGAATGCCTCAACGGTCAACAGATACGATTCGCTCAGGCTGTAAGCCCCGCTGGTGACAGGGCGGTAGGGATCGGTGAGGGGCAGGTAGAGCACATCGTACCTGTGACGGTCGCGATGCAGGAAGACGCGCGGGGGCTGCACCACGGTGTTGACTGCGGGAGAAGCGTAGATGTCCAGCGGGTTGGTGTGCGCCGTAGCACGTGGCACCAGCGGATCGCTAACCACCGCGGTGACCGTGCGCGCGCCACCTGCCAGGGCCTGGAGGACTCCCAGACCGCCGGCGGGCTCCAGCACCAGCACCCGCGCTGCTGGCCGGAGGTGAAAAGCCACAGCTTCGGGCATGTAGGCGCCGGCCTCAAATCCCTCCGGGCCCACCAGGGTGATCGGCTGGAGGGCATCGGCATCGCTTGCCAGGCCATGTTGAGCGGGAGGCAAGATGGGAGCCGTATAGCTGAGGCCAGGTAACATATGGGTGCCTGCATTGGCTACTACGGTGATGTGGGAGATAGCGCTCCAGCGGCTGAAAAGGATGGTGGACCCGGGAAAGCGTCGGGCGTGGGCCAGGCCCTTATAGGGTGAAATGGTCATGCCCAGAGGGCCACGGTCATTCAGGTTGAACCCGGCCAGGACCAGGAGCGCGATCAGCCCCCCCAGCAGAGCAGCCAGAGCCAGCCGATGCAGCCCGGAATGGAGCTGTGCGCGCCAGAGCAGCGAGGCCAGGAGGCCGCTCAACGCGCTTACGAGCACCGCGCCGGGGACGCCGGCCAGCCCCAGCACCAGGGGCGCGAGCAATACGCCCGCCGCCGACCCTAGCAGGTTAGCGGCGTAGACCACATGGCTGTAGCCACTGCTGACCGCCAGCGCCATGCTGATGGCCAGGCCACCGCAGAGGAAGGGCAGGGTCAGCGCCAGGTAGTAGAGCACAAAGTAGAGAATCTGCCGGCGGTCCCAGGCAATGCTGTAGCTATCGAAGGGCAGTCCATTAACGGCCGCATAAGCCAGTGCCACACTGGCCGCGAAGGCAAGTCCGGCCCAGGCCAGTAAACGCTCCAGGGGGGTCCGCCGTAGCCGCGGGCTTAAGCTCAGCAGGGTGCCGCTGGCGCCAAACCCCAGCAGTGCCAGGCTGACAACCAGGAAGGCGAAGTGGTAGAACTGAGCCACCGCCAACAGGCGGGTCAGGGTGCTCTCCAGCAAGAGGGTCGCGGCCGAGAGCGCAGCGACACTGGACAGCGTGCGGCGTCGCATGGTGGCTCCACCGTGGCTGGCCACTCAGGCCACATCTGGTCGAGGCCAGGCACGCATCAGCATCCAACGGCCTTCGCCTGGCGCCAGCCGCAGCTCGAAGGTTTCTGCCGTGGGGGTGTGCACCAGGTAGCAGCGCCAGCTTATGCCGTCGGCTTCCTCCTGCCATTGCCGGCCAATCTCCGCGATATAGCGCGTGCGCCCGCGCCAGATAAACGCCGTGGGCTGGACCTGCCCATCAGGCAGGAAGCGCGCCTGCACCAGGATGGGCTCGCCCACGAATTCGGGCAAGGTCATCTTCCCTCCTCTGGCTGTTCCTGCGTGATCGTGCTGCTCAATCGGCTGGCCCAGGTAGCGCAGGATCAGGGCGAGAGCTGCCTCGGCTGAGCGGCGTTTGTTCCCCAGCCGGTCGGCATCCCAGATGTGCCGTTCGCCGATCTCGGCGTCGTCAGCCGAGAGGTGGAGATATACCAATCCGACCGGCTTGTCAGGGAGGCCACCAGTGGGGCCGGCAATCCCTGTCACTGCCACTGCAATATCGGCTCCGAAGAGGCGCCGGGCACCCTGCGCCATTTCGCGGGCCGTCTCTGCGCTGACGGCACCGTACCTGGCCAGGGTTTCGTGCCGCACACCGAGCACGACTTCTTTGGCCCGGTAAGCATAGGTCACCGCGCTGCCCAGGAAGTAGGCCGAGCTCCCCGGCACATCGGTGATCAGGTTGCCGATCAGGCCACCCGTACATGACTCGGCCAGGGCCAGGGTGAGCCCACGCGCTCTCAGCAGCGCACCTACCTTGACCTCCAGTGGCTCATCATTAGCTGCGCCATGCAGGCTCTCCAGGTTCTGCATCATTTCGGCAAACTCAGGAAGAGCTTTTCTACGAGACCTGAAAGCGTTCGCCCTCTTTTTGGTCCGCTTCGGGGAGCCAGACGGTGAAGGTGCTGCCGACACCGGGCTGGCTTCTGACCTCGATGCGGCCGCCGTGGGCGTGGGCAATCCATTGGGCAATGGCCAGCCCCAGACCCGAGCCGCCATGCCTGGTACGGCTGCGGTTACCCCGGTAGAACCGCTCAAAGATATGGGGCAGGTCTTCAGGCGCGATGCCGATGCCGGTGTCCTCAACTGCGATCTGTACCCAACCCCCGGAGCGGTGCAGGGTCAGTGTGACTGTGCCGCCGGCGGGGGTGTACTTCAGGGCGTTGTCAACCAGGTTGAGGAGCAGTTGGCGCAAACGGTCGGCATCTCCCATCACCAGGGCCTGATCCTCCGCGCCCAGCCGCACAGTCACGCCCTGTGCCATCACCTGCGCCTGGCGATACACCTCTAATAAGAGGGTATCTACTTCGACCGGCTGCAGATGGAGTTGGAGCCCTGCATCGGCCTGGGCCAGGAGCAGCAAGTCATTGACCAGCCGGCGCATACGGGTCGTCTCATC
>DAOTZS010000262.1:0-6721 GCA_034434335.1 Anaerolineae bacterium | reverse complement strand
GAGCTGCCCGCCGGCCAGATCGCGCGCTGCGGGGTGAGATGTGATGATCGGATCGCGTTTGTGGAATAGGAAGGTGGGTGCTCAGCCGCGGCGGATAGAACTCCCCGGCAGCACTTCTACTGCAGGCCGGCCGATGAGCATGCTACGTTGATAGTGCAAGAGTCGACACCCGCAGCGATAACTGAGTCTGTGGAGAGAGCAACGCTTCGGTCGGGCTCCCCAGCCTGGGCACGGTCTCCCGACCGTGCCCAGCGCTTTTCGGGGTCAGGGCCAGCACCCCCCAGGCTGTGGGCCAGCCACTCTCCGGGTCGTCACGTCCCAGTCCCCAGCCACCATCCTCATGATATCCTCATGATGTGGGCCTCGTAGTAGCGACTTCAGTCGCTTTCAGCGCGTCGCGAACGACTGAAGTCGTTACTACGAAGAAAACCGCCAGTGTCCGGCTACATTCTATCACAGGGCTCACCCAAGCCACAAAGGGTGCTCAACCCGCGTTCCTCTGCGGGCAGCCCAGCTCTTGCGCTCAAACGGCTTTTGGGCCACAATAGGGGTGGCACAGGGCAGAGTTGTGAAGACTGTGCTACAATCCAACGTCGCGAGCGCGCTCTGCTATGCGAGAACGCCTGACCCTCTGGGGAATTGTGCTGGCCGCCGGGCTGTTGCGCCTGGCCTATGCCATGACCCCGCGCGTGGTGCGCTGGGACGAGGCCGGCCACCTCCTGGTGGCCCGCAATCTGATCAGCGGCAACGGCTACTCCGAGCTGGCCGGCACGCCAGATGTCCACCTGCCTCCACTCCTGCCGCTCCTTTCGGCCGGGCTGCTCAGGCTGGGATGCCCGCCCGACTGGGCTACGGCTGCGATTCACATCCTCACCGGCGCGCTGCTCTGCCTGCCGGTCTACGGCCTGGCCCAGGCCATCTACGGCCGCCGGGCCGGCTGGATCGCCGCCTGCCTGGTGGCCGTGTACCCCGCCCTGGCCGCCTGGCCCTTCCTGTGGGGCACCATGACCGAGTCCCCCTTCCTGTTGCTGACCTTCGGGGGGGTCTGGGCAGTTCGCCAGGGCCTCGAACGACAGCGAACGGGCTGGTACGCCCTGGCCGGCGCCCTTTTCGGCCTCTCTTACCTGACCCGCCCCGAAGGGCTGATCTGGCTGGCCGTGCTGGGCCTGTTCGCGGCCCTCTGGCACCTGGCGCGGGGTTCCCTCTTCCGGCCGGCGACGGTGGGGCGCCTGGCCCTGGCCATGGTCGCCTGCCTGCTGGTCATGAGCCCATATATCCTCTACCTGCACCAGATCACCGGACACTGGGTCCTCAGCGGCAAGGTGGGCCTGGTCCTCGACATCGTGCCCGCCTACCTGGCTCACGACCAGGCCCTGCATGACCTGGCAGTCGCGCGCCTTGACTCCACCGGCCAGGAGATCATGTGGTTCTCGCCCGAGCGGTTCGAGAAGAGCCTGGCCGACTATGTGCTGGCCAACCCGCGGCGTTTCTTGTACTACGTGCGGCAGAACATGGCCGAGACCTGGCGAGTCCTGTTCCATCAGGACCTGTTCTCGCCCTGGGTGGTGGCACTGGCAGCGGTGGGGATGTTCGGCCGGCCGTGGAGCCGGCGACGCTGGTGGGACGAGGGCCTGCTGTGGGCTGCGCTGGTGCCGCTGGCCAGTTTCTGGGCCTTTTTTGTGATTGACCGCTTCCTGGTAGCCGGCCTGGTGCCCGGCCTGATCTGGGCGGCAGCCGGGCTGGAGCACCTGGCTGGATGGGCCAGGGCGTCGTCGGCCGGGCTGGCTCGCCGGCCGGCCTCCGGCAACCGGCCCGGGCCGCTGGCCACCCTGGCCCCTGCCCTGCCCCTGGCTGCTGTGCTGGCCTTCTGCCTCTGGGTGACGCCTGAACGGCTGTGGGCCGATACGCGTGCCATGCCGTGGAGCCATGTGGCCGCCGGCCTCTGGCTGGCCGGGGAGGCAGCGCCCGACGCCGTGATCATGACCCGGCACACCGAGGTGGGGCTCTATGCCAACCGGCCCTCCATCGCCTGTCCCAACGCAGAGTGGGAGCAGGTTCTGGCCTATGGCCGGCGCCGCGGGGCACGCTACCTGGTGGTGGATACCTGGGAGCTGACTACCCTGCGGCCGCAACTGCGCGCCCTGCTCGATCCCGCCCAGGCCCCACCCGAGGTGGAGAGCCTGGCGGTCTTCCGTGACCATGTCACTACCACCCTGGTATACCGGTTGCGCGGCGGCAGCGGTTAGCATCGGTCCCCCGCATAGCGAGTGCCTATGAGCAGAAAACCCTCTGTGCTCTTCATTATCCCCCAGGGCCTGCCCGACATGGCCTCTTTCCACGAGGCCACTGTCGGCATGGGCCGGCTTGAGCCCGCGCCCCTTCGCTTCCCCTACCCGCCCCAGACGGTGGCAGCCTGCCTGGCTGCCATCCGGGAAGCCGGCCTGGCCGGCGAGGTGATAGACACCCTGGCCGAGCCGCAACCCCTGGCAGACGTGCTGGCCCGCATCGCCGGCCATCCGGCCGATGTCGTGGCCGTGCTGGTCAGCCAGGGAACGGCGCTGGCCGACGAGAACTTTCTGCGCCTACTCCGTGCCCCGAATGGGGTACTGCGTGCTCCGGATGGGGTACTGCGTGCCCCGGATGGGGCACTGCGCTGGCGGCAGCCAGGGCGACGGGTGCTGCTCTTTGGCCCCTCGGCCGGCTTCGTGGCCGAGGAATGGCTGGCTGCCGGCCTGGCCACCGCCGCCCTGAGCGGCGAGCCCGAGGGGGCGATCGCCGAGGCCGTGCAGGCAGTGGCCGAAGGCCAGGCCAGAGGGCTGCTGGCCGCGCACTCCCTCTGCCCCACGCGCTACACCGGCGACCTGCTGGCCGACCTGGACGGACTGCCCTGGCCGGCCTGGGATGCCATCCCCTGGCATCCTTACCAGATGGTCAGCCTGCTCAGCAGCCGGGGGTGCCCGGCCGGGTGCCATTTTTGCGCCTACACGGTAGCTCAGGGCCGGCAGTTCCGCAGCCAGAGCATCGAGCGCACGGTGGCCGAATGGGCCTGGATCGCGCGGCAGATCCAGCCACCTTACCTGTTGATCCGCGATCCGGTCTTTGCCCACGACCGGGCCAGGGTTGAGGGCCTCTGCCGGGAGATCATTGCCCAACGCATCCAGCTCCCCTGGGCCTGCGAATCGCGGCCCGAGCACTTCGACCGCGACCTGTTGCGCCTGATGCGCCAGGCAGGCTGTGTCACCGTGAAAATCGGCATGGAGAGCGGTGACCCCGCCCTGCTGGCCGCGATCGGCCGGGTGAAGGAGGCTGCCGAGGCCGAGGAGTATCTGGCTCAGGTGCAGAGGGTGGCCGAGGAGTGTGGCCGCCTCGGGCTGCGCTGTCGCGTATTCGTGTTGACGGGGTTGCCGGGTCAGTCGGCCGAGTCGCTGGCCCGCACCGAGGCCGCGCTGCGCCGGCTGGTTCCTCAGGCGACGGTCCATGCCAGGCGCTACCACTGCTATCCAGGCACCGCGCTCCAGGGCCCTGGCGTGACCGTCCCGGCCGAGACGCTGGCCTGGCTGGAGCGGGCCAACCAGCCGCGGCCGGCGGTGTGGCGCCGTGCCGCGGCGGCATTACGCCGGCGCTGGGCCAGGGTCAGCTTCCCTCTCCCCAGGCCACAGCTGGGGCCAGCCCCCTCTCCGGCCCCCGCGCCTCGCCTCAGCCCGGGCAGCTCGTTGGCGGGGAAGTGCGTCTTCCTGACCGGGGGCACCGGTTTCATAGGCGGCTATGTGGCGCGGGCCCTGACAGAGGCAGGGGCGCAGGTAAAGGCCCTGGTGCGGCCAGGCAGCCGGCTGGGCATGCTCGACGACCTGCCGGTGGAGATCGTGGAGGGTGATCTGCAGACCCCGGGCCCCTGGCTCGAGGCTCTGCGGGGGTGCGAGCTGTGTTTCCACCTGGCTGCCCTCTACGCCGACAACAGCCAGGCCGACGCGCTCTACGCGGTCAATGTGCGTGGCACTGCCGCGCTGCTGGCAGCCTGTGCTGCCGCTGGCGTGCGCCGGGTGGTCCACACCAGCACGGTGGGCACCGTGGGCCGGCCGGCCCGGCCAGGCTGCCTGCCCGATGAGACGGTGCCTTTCAACCTGTGGGAGCAGGCCAGCGACTACGTCAGGTCCAAGTACCTGGGCGAGCTGGTGGCGCGGAGCTGGGCCGAGGCCGGGCTGGAGGTGGTCATCGTCAAGCCCACCGCGCCCGTGGGCGCGGGTGACCGCCGGCCCACGGCTACCGGCCAGCGCATCCTGGCCGCCCTGCGCGGGGAGGTGACACCCTATCCGCCGGGCGGGGTGAACCACGTGCCAGTGCGCGATGTGGCCCTTGGGCATCTGCTGGCAGCCGAGCATGGCCGGCCAGGGCAATGCTATATCCTGGGGCATCAGGCCGGCAACCTGGATCACGCGGCCTTCCTGCGCCTGGTGGCCGAGGCAGCCGGCACCCGGCCCCTTAAGCCCCCTGCCAGGGCCGTGGCCACAGGCTACCTCCCGCCCAGCCTGACCGCTGATCCCTCGCGGGCCATCCGCGAGCTGGGCATGCCGCAGTCGGACCTGCGCGCGGCCTTCGCCGAAGCAGTGGCATGGTATCTGAACAGCGGTGCCTGTCAGGGGCCGGCCTCTGCTCAGGGCTGGAAAGCGAAGCATCATGAGATTGCGTGAACAGTGGATCGCCTTCTGGATGGCCCGCGCCGGGTTGAGCCGCCGCGGCCGGCTGGCCACCTGGCTGGCCACCTGGGCCGCGCCCCCTTACAAGGGCAAGCGTACCCTGGCACAGCTCAACCCGGCCGGCTACATCTCCCCGCGCGCCCAGATCGCCTGCCGCGACCTGCGCCTGGGCCGGCATTGCTACGTGGACGACGACGTGGTCCTGTACGACCGCGGGGATGGCGGCCACGTGGCCCTGGGCGACGGGGTCCACCTTTACCGTGGCACTATCATCGAGCTGGGCGAAGGTGGGAGCGTGGAGATCGGACCCGGCAGCCATATCCAGCCCAACTGCCACTTCACGGCTTTCCTGCGCACCATCCGGCTGGCCGCGCGGGTGCAGGTGGCACCGTGCTGCGCCTTCTACCCCTACGAGCACAGCTTCGCCCTGGGGCAGCCCATTGCCAGCCAACCCCTGCGCAGCAAGGGTGACATCGTCATAGAGGAGGATGCCTGGCTGGGCTATGGCGTCATCGTCCTCGATGGAGTGACCATCGGGCGGGGGGCGGTGGTGGGCGCGGGGGCCGTGGTCACCCGCGACGTGCCGGCCGGTGCGATCGCGGCTGGTGTGCCGGCGCGCGTCATCCGCATGCGCCAGTGACCGGTTTGGCCATGGGTGGCCGACGGCAATGCCGTCGGCTACCCTGCTGTCGGCCACCCCTGGTTACGCGGCCGTTTGTCCAACCCCTCAAGCTGGTTTATAATAACCCCCGGCCACCGAACCCGCCTGTGACGAAACTTTCACCTTGGGAGTCAGGCGTTGTTCATAGTACGTTCATTCCCGTAAGCTAAACTCTTCGTAACTATTCAGCGGTGACTGGAAGGGCCACGCCGAGGGCTCGCCCGAGGCGTCACCCTTTTTGGGCCTGCGGCCAGTGGTCGGCCTTCGCCGACCTTTTTCATGATGCATACATGAAGGGTGTCGGCGGAGGCCGACACCCGGCACGAAGTGCCCAGGAGGGGCGATTTCAATCGGCCTGAATAGTTACAACTCTTCCTGCGCATGGAGCGAGCAAGATGCCGATAAACAGTTCTCCCCCTGGCAAAGCTGGCGCCTGGCTGATCGTCCTCGGCCTGATCGCGCTGCTGGTCATCCCGATCAACGCCGCCACCCCGCGCGCGGTGGCCAGCATCGTGGACGTCACCGTGCCCAGCACCTACTACAACAACTGGCAGGGCTATGCCAACGAAGGCACCCAGGTGCGCATCCAGGTCCCCTCGACTTATCAGCCGGGAGTGCCGACCCCCCTGGTCATTGTCCTGCACGACTTCAACCAGACCCGGCTGGCTGCCTTCAACGACTACGCGGCTGCGGCCGAGGCCAGGGGCTGGCTCCTTGCCGCGCCCGAGCTCCACGGCGAGGTCAACAACGCGCCCAATACCGGGGTCAAGGTCATGGGCTCGCGCGCCTCGCAGTGGGACGTCATGGACACCCTGGCCTACATGCGGGCGCACTACAACGTAGACCTGGCCCGGGTCTACCTGGTCGGCTTCGGTATGGGCGGGCTCACTGCCATGATCACCGCGGCCAAGTGGCCCCAATCTTTCGCTGCCGTGGCGGCTGACAGCAGCCCCTCCAACCTGATCAACTGGGAGTACGACACGCGCGAGGGGCAGGCCACCCCCAACGCCGCCCTCAACACCGCCATGCAGGAAGAGTGCGGCGCGTACCACCCCACGACGCACCAGCTTGTGGCTGTACGCCGGCCCTACCGCTATCACTTTGAATACGAACGCCGCTCGCCCACCGAGTTCGCCCTCAACTTCCGCCACCTGCCCCTGCTCCTGCTCCACCCCGACGGCGACACCACCGTCCATCCCAACCACGCCCGGGTGATGAACCAGCTCGCGCAGGACTACGGCGCCCAGCGGGTCGACCTGGTGCTCTACAGCGGCAACCATGGCACCCGCTATCCTGACTTCGCCAACTACACGCTGGGCTGGCTGAGCAGCTTCCAGCGGCCGGCCAACGATGCGCCCCAGCACAA
>DAOTZS010000261.1:0-7357 GCA_034434335.1 Anaerolineae bacterium | reverse complement strand
CCGCTTGCTGATTTCCTCTGTGCCTTCTACGCAGGAGAAGAAGACGTTGCAGGCCATCCCCGGCCTGCCGCCGACCCTCCTGAACCCGCCTCCGGGTTGCATTTTCCATCCCCGCTGCCCTTCTGCTATGGAGCGGTGCCGGACAGAGGTGCCGCCTCTGCAGGAGATCGGCCCAGGCCACCAGGTGGCGTGTCACCTATACTGAGCGGCATATGGCACCCTATCTACTAGAAGTCAAGAACGTGACAAAGGTGTTTGCCAGCGGTATCCTCCGCAAAAGGGCCACGGTGGCGCTCGACGACTTCTCGCTGGCCCTGCCCACCGAACCGGCCCAGGTCATCACCATTGCCGGCGAGAGCGGCAGCGGCAAGACGACGCTGGCCCGCCTGGTGCTCGGCTTCATCGCGCCGACGGCCGGCCAGATCCTTTACAAGGGCCAGGACATCCACGGGATGAGCAGGGAAGAGTGGTTGACGTACCGGCGGGAGGTGCAGGCCGTCTTCCAGGACCCCTACGAGGTCTATAACCCATTTTACAAAGTTGACCATGTGCTCACGACGGTGATCGGCAAGTTCCGGCTGGCGCGGGGCAGGGCTGAGGTGCAAAGGCTGATTGAGGAAAGCCTGGAGGTGGTAGGTTTACAGGCAGGGGAGATCCTTGGCAAGTATCCTCATCAGCTCAGTGGCGGGCAGCGCCAGCGAGTGATGCTGGCCCGGGCCTTTTTGCTCAAACCCCGCCTTATCGTGGCCGACGAACCCGTTTCGATGCTCGATGCCTCGCTGCGGGCCATGGTTTTGGAGATCATGATGAGGCTGAAGAGAGAGTTCGGCATCTCCTTCCTCTACATCACCCATGACCTCTCCACCGCCTACCAGATCAGCGACGACCTGGTGATCCTCTATCAGGGCTCGGTGGCGGAAAAAGGGAATGCTGCCGCCCTGATCAAGAACCCCCAGCACCCCTACACGCGCCTGCTGGTGGACTCCATCCCCATCCCCAGCCCCAAGCTGAAATGGCAGGGCCGCATCGAACTGCCCCCTGAGCAGGAGCTGGGTAGCGCAGTGCTGAGCGGGTGTAAATTTGCCAGTCGTTGCCCCCACGTGATGAGCCGCTGTCGGCGCTCTCGCCCACCCCTGATCCAGGTGGCCGATGGCCAGCAAGCAGCTTGTTTCCTGTACACAGCCGATGGCTGAGGGCGTGTCTGAGAATTCGTTCGTAGTCAGGCACAGAGCGAAGCGGAGTGCCGTCTAGATGTCACTTTACACTACTTGCGGCTGCCAGAAGGCATTTTGGGCCATTCAAACGCCACTCCGCTCCGCTTCGTGGCTTACTACGAGCGTTTTTCCCTGCTGACCGCTGCGAGGGCTTTTCATGGCGGAATATGCCACCTTACCCCCTGCAAAACCCTTTCGGAATGCCGATGGCCGTGTATACTGGCAGGCCGTGGCCCACGTCACCCGTGCGGATCAGGCAACGTGTGACTACCTGCTGATCCCCTTCGACGTGCCCGAGGGGATGGCGCGGCTGGCGGTTCGGTACCAGTTCAGCGGCGCCGTGGACGCCAGCATAACCGACGGCAGCGGCAACGTCATTGATATCGGCATCTGGGATCCCCGCGGGGTCAGTTTCGGCGCGGACGGCTTCCGGGGCTGGAGCGGCAGCGACCGCCGCTTCTTTGTAGTGGGCCAGCCGGAGGAGACGACGCCAGGCTATGTGCCTGGGCCTATCCAGGCCGGCCTTTGGCATGTGGTCTTGGGCCTTTACCAGGTGCGCCCAGATGGCTGCGAGATCGAGCTGGAGATAGAGGCTGTACCGCTTGCCGCGGAGGAAGATGTCCCGGTATCGCCGGATACGAGGCCGCGGAGGAGCCGGCCCATGGATCAGGCTGGCTTTCTCTGCCCTCGGGTGCAGGGTGTGCTAAGGCCCGGCCCTGGCTGGTACCGAGGTGACCTCCAAACCCACACTAATCACTCTGATGCACCCGGCAGCCTCCAGGAGCTGGCGGCCGCGGCGCGGGCGCAGGGCCTGGACTTCGTAGCCGTCACCGACCACAATACGGTCACGTCCTGGCCCTATCTGGCCGAGGTCGGCAGCGACGACCTGCTGCTGATCCCGGCTGAGGAGATCACCACCTATTACGGCCACGCCAACGTCTGGGGCAGCCGGCGTTGGCACGACTTCCGCCTGCGTTCGAGGTCGCTCATGGCGGAGGTGGCTGCCGGGGTGCGTGCGGCCGGTGGCCTGTTCTCGATCAACCACCCGCGCTCAGGAGGACCTCCCTGGGAATTGGGGACCGATTTCGAGTTTGACTGCCTTGAGGTGTGGAACGGGCGGTGGGAGTGGGGCAACGACGAGGCGTTGGCGCTGTGGGAACGGCTCTTGCGGGCCGGCCGCCGGGTAGTGGCGGTTGGCGGCAGCGACCGGCACCAGGGCAGTACCAGTGGCAGGCAGGCTTACCTGGAAGTGGGCCAACCCACAACCTGGGTCTATGCGCCAGAACTGAGCGTCTCTGGCATCCTGGCCGGGCTGCGCGCGGGAAGGGTTTGCGTCAGCAACGGCCCGACAGGGCCGCGCGTGGAGCTGGAAGCAGAGGCCGGAGGGCGTCAGGCCAGGATGGGGGAACGGCTTGCTGTAAGGCCAGGGGAACCTGTGACGGCGCACGTCCGGGCTTTAGGGGCCACAGGATGTCACCTGCGGCTGGTGGTGGACGGCGAAACCCGCGGCCAGGCTCCTATTGAAGCCGAAGACATCACCCTGGCCTGGACCCTACCCGATCCCGGCAGCTATATACGCGCCCAGGTCGAAGGGCTACACTCTGAAAGCCTCGTATTGGTAGCTCTTAGCAACCCCGTATGGCTGCTCCCAGACCCGAGCCGTGACCAGGTCCGATAGGCTGAGAACCGGCAAGATACTCATGACGAGCCACGTAGCAGAGCGCAGTGGAGCTGGTTTCTTCAGCCCGGACGTTGACGCCCGGGCCTTCTGGCTTACTGACAAATCGTGCGTGCATCCCGCGCATGACCCGATTTGCCAAATGAGAGCCAGGATGCTATAATATCAATCGGTGTTCGGGGATAGTTTAATGGCAGAACGTCTGACTCTGGATCAGAAGGTTGGGGTTCGAATCCCTGTCCCCGAGCCTCAAGTATAGACAGCCAACTGATTCCTGTCAGTTGGCTGTCTATACTTTTTTGTGGCTACCGCGTGACCCCTCGTCAGAGCGGAGAAAAACCCCTTTACTGATCTCCCCGTCCCCTGGCAGGGATGTCCCGCCAGGCGGGGGGCAGGCCTGGGCCGGGAGCGGAGGTGAGCTCGGCAAAGCGATGAGAGAACTTTTTCATGACAACCGGCGCCTGTTGGTCTTTGTCATCCTCTCCAACTTTCTGCTGAACTTTGGCTTTCAGGTGTGGCAGACGCTGTTCAACAACTTCGCGGTGGAGGAGTTGGGCGCGGGGCCGGCCGCGGTGGGGCTGATCCAGGCGGTACGCGAAGTACCAGGGCTGCTGGGCTTTGTGCTGGCGTTTGTGGCGCTCTACGTATCCGAGTTGCGCATCATGAGCCTGAGTATCATCCTGATGGGCGTTGGCGTCGTGCTCAGCGGGCAGGCCACCGGCGTGCCATTCCTGGTATTCGCCACACTGTTGATGAGCGTCGGCTTCCACTTCTTCTACCCCAGCAGCAACGCAGTGGTGCTGATGGCCATGAAGCAGGAGGACACGCCCAAGACGCTGGGGAACCTGGGCAGCCTGGGGTCGCTGGCCTCGGTGGCGGGTACCGGCCTGGTGCTCTTGCTGGCCGCGTGGGCCAGCTACCGGGCCATGTTTACCGGGGTAGTTGCCCTGGTCATCGCAGGTGGCCTGCTCCTGTTGCTGTTCCGGGGGCCGCAGGGTTGCTTGCCGACCGGTCGCCGCGTGCGGTTGCGCCGACGCTATTGGCTTTACTACACCCTCTCTTTCCTGCTGGGCAGCCGGCGTCACATCTTCACCACCTTTGCCGTGTTCCTGCTGGTGCGCGAGCATCATGTGCCCATCCAGACGACCGCGCTGCTCTTCCTGGTCAACAGCATCATCAACGTATTCACGCTGCGGCTGACCGGGCAATGGGTGGGCCGGCTGGGCGAGCGGACCGCGATGACTATTACCTTCAGTTCGCTGGCGCTGATCTTCCTGGGCTACGCGTACATTACGGCCCTGCCGGTACTGTTTGGGCTGTTCATCCTGGACAACATCTTCTTCGGTTTCAACGTAGCGCTGAGCACCTACTTCCAAAAGATCGCCGTGACGCGGGAAGAGATCACCAGCAACCTGTCCACCGAGCAGGCCATCCAGCACATCGCGGCCATCACCGTGCCGCTGATCGGCGGGACGGTGTGGGAGCTGTTCGGCGCGCGGGCGCCCTTCCTGTTTGGGGTGGGGATCGTGTTAGGCGGGCTTATACTGGCACAGCGGATGCGGGTCGCATCGGTGCCGGCAGTCGCGGGCGGGGAGTGAAAAACAGCCAGGAGCAAAGGAGAGGGCGATGCACTGATTCGTACATCGCCCTCTCCTTTCAGTCCACCTGCTCCACCAGGTAGTTCTGGATGCCCATCTGGGCTATCTGGTCAAGCTGGGCTTCTATCCAGTCTGTGTGCTCTTCTTCTTCCCCCAGGATGGACTCCAGGAGGGCACGCGTTCCATTGTCTCCCAGCTCAACAGCCTGGCGCACCCCTTCGTTGTATGCCTTCACCGCTCCCAGTTCGGCCCCCAGATCGTTTCTGAGCTGAGCCTCGACATCCGCCCCGATATGGATCGGGCTGAGATTGGTGACGATCGGTTTCCCTTCCAGGAAGATAATACGGGCAATCAGTTTCTCGGCGTGCTTCATCTCGGCGATCGCCCGTTGCTCCACCGCCTCGTGCAGGCGCTCATACCCCCAGTTGGCGCACATCTCCGAATGCACCATATACTGATTGATGGCGCCGAGCTCATCCGCAAGCAGATGGTTCAGGGTTTCGATGATCTTTTCGTGGCCTTTCATGGTTTCCTCCACAAGTGTAGGGATAAAGTAACTATTCAGGACGATTGAAATCGCCCTCCCTGGGCACTTCGTGCCAGCCCTCGCCCCGAAGGGCTCGGCCCGAGGGGGTGTCGGCCTCCGCCCGACACCTTTCATGTGTGCATGACCAGAGAAGTCGGCGAAGGCCGACTATTGGCCGCAGGCCCCAAAAGGGTGACTTCCGGTCACCGCCTGAATAGTTATGGAATGAATATTATGCTTCTTCGCTCTGCTTTTGGGCTTTCTCGATCTTGGCCCATGTGTCACGCAGGCCAACAGTGCGGTTGAATACCAGTTTCCCCGCCCGTGTATCGGGGTCCACGCAGAAGTAGCCCTGGCGCAGGAACTGATAGCGACTTCCCACAGCGGCGCCAGCCAGGCTCGGCTCAACCTTGCAGCCGGTCAGCACTTCCAGGGACTTAGGGTTCAGGTTCGCCTTGTAATCGGCTCCTGGCGGCACATCATCGGGATCGGGCTTCAGGAAGAGATAATCGTAAAGACGCACCTCCGCGTCCAGGGCATGGGCCGCCGAGACCCAATGGAGGGTGCCGCGCACAATACGGCCATCGGGCGTGGACCCCCCGCGCGAGGCGGGATCATAGGTGCAACGTAGCTCTACCACCTGGCCGTTAGCATCCTTGACCGCCTCCCGGCAGGTGATGTAGTAGGCGTGCTTCAGACGCACCTCACGGCCGGGGCCCAGGCGGAACCATCCCTTGGGGGGATTCTCGCGGTAGTCATCCTGCTCGATGTACAGCACACGCGAAAACGGAAGCAACCTGGTACCCATGCTTTCGTCTTCGGGATTGTTGATAGCCTCCACCCACTCCACCTGATCTTCAGGATAGTTCTCGATCACCACCCGCAATGGCCGCAGGACTGCCATGACCCGCGGGGCACGCTTATTGAGGTCCTCGCGCACACAATGTTCGAGCAAGCTGATATCCACCGTCGTGTTCGCTTTCGCCACCCCAATCCGCTCACAGAAGTTACGGATTGCCTCGGGGGTATAGCCGCGGCGGCGCAGCCCCGAGATGGTGGGCATACGTGGGTCGTCCCAGCCGGCCACGTAGCCACCCTTGACCAGCTCGTTCAGCTTGCGTTTGCTCAACACCGTGTAAGTCAGGTTGAGGCGGGCAAACTCGATCTGACGGGGATGGTAGATCCCCAGGGCATCAAGGAACCAATCATACAGGGGCCGATGATCCTCGAACTCCAGCGTGCAGATAGAATGAGTGATCCCCTCGATCGAATCGCACTGGCCGTGAGCCCAATCGTAGGTGGGGTAGATGCACCACTTATCGCCGGTGCGATGATGCGTGGCATGCAGGATGCGGTACATGATCGGGTCGCGCAGGTTGAGGTTAGGCGAGGCCATGTCTATCTTGGCCCGTAACGTCCGCGAGCCGTCGGGGAACTCGCCCCGGCGCATCCGCTCGAACAGCTCAAGGTTCTCCTCGACCGAACGGTTGCGGTAGGGGCTCTCCCGGCCTGGCTCGGTCAGTGTACCGCGGTATTCCCGCACCTCCTCAGCACTCAGATCGCAGACGTAGGCCTTGCCCTTCTTGATCAACTCCACAGCCCATTCATAGAGCTGATCAAAGTAGTCCGAGGCGTAAAACAGCCGGTCTTCCCAATCAGCTCCCAGCCAGCGCACATCCTCGATGATGGAATCCACATACTCCTGTTGTTCCTTGGTCGGATTCGTGTCGTCAAAGCGCAAGTTGAACTTGCCGCCATACTGGAGGGCAATGCCGTAGTTCAGCCAGATAGATTTGGCGTGGCCAATGTGCAGATAGCCGTTCGGCTCTGGCGGGAAGCGCGTGTGAACCCGGCCGCCGAACCTGCCTGCCTTCAGGTCTTCTTCGATGATCTCGCGGATGAAGTCAGTTGGTGCTTCCGTAGTGGGCATAACACTTGCTCCCTTTCAAAGGCCCGTTGTAACCATCTTGACAATGCTGCGGTCGAACTATTTCACATTCTAGCATGAGCTTACTCTGTCGCCAAAATCCCAGGCCCGGAGGCTTGCCTCCAGCCAACGACGTGGCGTCGCCACGCGAGTTGACTGAGCTGCCAGGCGGCGTATAATAGGGACCACGCGGTAGCAGAGCCCGCTGCCGGTCCCACAACCAACGACGAATGAGCAATGGCCGGAGCCGAAAGACAGAAGGGGATGAGCTCCTTTGTCTCTTGTTATTGATCTCCTCCAGCAGTCCGTTCCCTAGAGCCCATCCGAGAGCCGCTTTCGTTCAGAACCAGTCCTGGCGCGGGTCCAAGCCCAGGACGGTCCTGCTGCTTCTCTAAGGAGGGAGGTAAACAGCCA
>DAOTZS010000260.1:0-6131 GCA_034434335.1 Anaerolineae bacterium | reverse complement strand
ACCAGGTGTGGCAGGGAAGGGTTGAACAGATCGAGCACCAGCCGGCCGGCAGGGGCCAGGTGGCGGCGCAAGGTGGCCAGGCAGGCTAGCTGGTCTTCGACGGTAGTCAGGTGTTGGAACGGGCGGAACGGCAGTGTAACGAGCGCGAACTCACGGCCCAGGTCGAAGTCGCGCATGTCCCCCTCCATAAGCTGGACACGCGCTTGCACTTCGGACGGCTCCTGCGCCAGCTTGGCGCGACACACCGCCAACATCGAAGGTGACAGGTCGAGGCCGACGATCTCGAAACCAGCACGTGCGATGGGGATCAGTACACGACCGGTGCCACAGCCCACCTCCAGCACCGGGCCGCCGGCCTCCCGCGCCATGGCAACGAAGAACTCCACATCGCGGCGTTCTCGATACCCTGGCACGTAGTCATAGAACTCGGCCACAAAGCCATATTCGGCGTAGCCACCGGCCTGATCTGGCATCAGGTTCCTAGCCCTTCTCCATCAGGATCAGCTCGTCCAGGCCGCGCTTGGGCACGTGGTGGACCCCCTGCGCATCACGCCAGTACTTGATGTCGCCGTCGGGGCCGACAGCCTCCAGCACGACCGTCTCCTTAGGCTTGCCCAGGGCCAGCACGTGCAGGATCTCGTAGCGGAGCGGGATGCCCAGGATGCGGCGGACCTCCTCTCGCTGCACTGAGCCGATGATGCAGCCTCCCAGCCCCCTTTCGACCGCGCCCAACAAGATGTTCTCAATCGCCAGCCCCTCGTCCACATCGAAGGAGTGGCTGAGGGCCGTGTCGCCGAGGACGACGATGTAGGCGGTGGGGCGCTCGCCTTCAGCCGGCCCAGGCCAATCCTTGAGATAGCCGGCCCAGGCCAGAGTGGGAAAGATGGCGGCGTTGGTAGCCGGGTCGGCACAGAGCACGTACTTGAGCGGCTGCATGTTGCGCGCTGAAGGCGCCAGCCGCGCCAGTTCCACCAGCTGGCGCAGCGTCTCCAGGGTGATGGGTTGATCTTGATAGAAGCGACGATAACTGCGATTCTTGAGCACCAGGTCCTTCAACATGTTCGTCCTGTGTACACGCCAGCCGACCATCCGGCCGCCGTGTACGGCCTCCTTTCTGTGCAATGATTGGTGGATTACATGTCAGACACCTTTGCCCGACCGCGCAGGCCACGCCAGACCCGCTCCGGCGTCAGGGGAAACTCATCGAAACGCACACCGATGGCATCGTAGACTGCGGCTGTCACGGCCGCGGCGACCGGGAGGTAGGGCATCTCCCCTACACCGCGCGCGCCCCAGGGCCCGTTCGGGTCGGGCACCTGTACAATGATGGGGTCCAGCCGCTCGGGCACGTCGAGCACGGTCGGGATAAGGTAGGTGCTCAGCCGGTCGGTGAGCACACGACCCTGCTCGGTCTTGAAGTCTTCCATCAGGGCATAGCCCAGGGCCTGGACCACTCCCCCCTCGATCTGGCCAATCACCTGTTGGGGGTTGATCGCCTGGCCCACATCATCCGCGCACACGAAACGTTCTACCCGCACCTGGCCGGTTTCGGTGTCCACCGCCACGAACGCGGCCTGGGCCACGTAGCCGTAGGCGAAGTTGGGGGTGCCGTGGCCGGTCTCCTTATCCAGGGGGGTAGTCTTAGGGGCCAGATAGACGTACTCCCCCACGGCCGGCCGCTCTTCATTGCGCCAGGCGGCCAGGGCTTTCTGCGCCGCGCCCCGCACCGCGTTGCCAGCCATGTAGGTCAACCGCGAAGCTGACGCGCTGCCCGCATCGCCCATCAGGGCCGTGTCCGACGTGATGAGGCGAACCTTGCTGACAGGAAGGCCCAAGGCCTCAGCCGCCATCTGGACCACCACGGTATGGCTGCCCTGCCCTACCTCGGCACCCGCATAGTAGACGATCGCCTCCTGGATCTCCGCCCCTCCGCGTAGCTCGATGCGGGCGTAGCTGTTCTCCTGGTAGCCGAAGGAGAAGCCAACGTTTTTGAAGCCGCAGGCAAAGCCCACCCCTTTGCGGATTTCGGGCTTCGCATCCTGGATCGGTTTCTCAGAATACGAAGGCGGCCGATGCCAATGGCCGGCCGCGTCTTGCGTCCAGCCAGCCGCCCTGGCCGCGGCGATGATGGCCTGGGTCAGCCCCACGCCGCCAGGGACGGGGGTGCCGGTGCTGAGGAGGCGGCCTTCAGCCAGCACGTTTTTCAGCCGCAGCTCGACGGGGTCCATGCCCAAGGCTTCGGCCAGTTTATCCATCTGGCTCTCAGCGACGAAGCAGCCCTGGGGCGCGCCGAAACCACGGAACGCCGCGGAGGGTATGTTGTTGGTGTAGACGGCATAGGTGTCTACGGCCACGTTCGGGATCTCGTAGGGGCCGGTGCAGGTTAGAGTGGTGTTGCCCAGCACCTTGTTGCTGGTGTACATGTAAGCGCCGGCGTCGGCGATGATCTTCACCTGCGCCGCAACCAGGGTGCCGTCGCGGCGGGCACCCCATCTGGCCCAGATCTTCATGGGGTGGCGCTTGCCATGGCCAATGATGGACTCTTCCCGGGTCCATACCGTCTTCACAGGCCGGCGGATACCGGCCTGGGCCAGGCGCCAGGCCGCCAGCGCCAGGGTGATCTGCACCGACATATCCTCGCGGCCGCCGAACGCGCCGCCGATGGCAGGGTAAATCACCCGCACCTGCTCCAGGGGCAGGTCAAGGGCATGGGCGATCTGCTTCTGGTCCGTATGAGTCCACTGTCCTGCCACCTCTACGGTCACCCTGCCCTGCTCATCAATGTAGGCTACCCCTGCCTCGGGCTGGAGATAGGCGTGTTCCTGCACCGGGGTCCGGTAGATGCTCTCTACCACCACGTCTGCCTGGCGGAATCCGGCCTCCACATCCCCTTTCCGGACACGATAGCGATAGGCGACGTTGTCAGGGCAGTGAGGATGCAACTGGTAGGCTCCCGGCTGCATCGCCTCTTCCGGGTCAAGCACCAGGGGGAGGTCTTCCCACTCGATGTGGATCAGCCGGCAGGCCGCGCGCGCCTGGGCCTCGCTCTCGGCCACGACCAGCGCCACCTGGTCCCCCACAAAGCGCACCACATCCGCGCCAGGTTTGCTCGACCCTGGCCCGCACAGAACAGGTTGATCGTTGATCTGCAGGCCATACTCGTTCACCGGCACATCTTTGGCCGTGAAGACGGCCACCACCCCCTCAGCGGCCTCGGCCGCCGAAGTGTCCAGGCGCAGGATGCGAGCGTGCGGCCGGCCGGCGAAGAGGGTCGCCATGTAGAGCATGTCAGGATAGGTGATGTCGCCCGGGTAGAGGGCACGGCCGGTTACTTTGGCAGGTGCATCAACGCGAGCGATGCTTTTGCCGATAGCCTGGTATGTCATGGCTAGACCTCTGATTTCAATGCTGAACTCGGGATGGTTCAAAATTGGCTGGCACTTTCTGCCACCTCGGGGCTTCATTGCCCCTCACCCCCCTTCGTCTCCCCTCTTCCCTCGGGGCGTGGCCCTTGGCCTGCGGCCAGGGGAGAGGGGGGATTATGAGGGGGTGTTTGCGACGGCGGCCTTCGGCCGCCGTCGCAAACACCCTTTTCTCCCCTCCCCTCTCCTGCCGCCAAAGGCGAGCGGGGGAGGGGGCAGTCGAACCTCATCTGGGCATGCCAAGCGCAGCCTCCACCGCCTCCTCTGGCGCCGCACCACTTTTCAATACAGCCTCTACCGCTTTATGCAACCGAGGCGCCACCTGACTGTATTCTGCACCGGCCGGGTGGCAGGCTGCCGTGGCAAGCTGTTCGTCGAGAAATTGGTAGTAAGGGTCAGACCCGGCTACTTGCAGCGCCTCGGCCGAGGTGGGCAGCCAGCCAATGGCCGCAGCAAGGCGGCCAGCGCGCTCTGGCTGGAGAAGCCAGGCGATCCAGGCCGCCGCGGCCTGTTGGCGCGCCGGGTCTGGCGTGACGACAGCCAGCGCCCAGCCAGTGCTGACCGCCGGCGCGGGGCCAGAGAGCCCCGGTGTGGCCGCGAACCCGATGTTAGGCAGATTGGCGCGCTCGGCCAGAAAACGCTGCACGCTGACCTGGGCGATGGGTACTACACCCCGTACATACACAGGCCAAATCTCGTCTAGCTCCTTTACCTCTGCTGCCTCTGCAGGCAGGATCCCGGCATCCCGTGCAGCAGCATAGAACGACAACGTCTGCAGCAACGGCTGTTCCTCCAGGACTAACTGATGAGTGGTAAGATCCAGCCTGCCGCCGGCCGACAGATAGTGGCTGATGAAGACCGGCTGCACATCCTCGGCTGGAGCGAGCGCGGAAAGCGGTTGGGGGCTGGCAATGGGAAAGAGATAAGGCATACGGCCGGCCAGTAGAGCGTCCCAGGTGTCGGGTGGATTCTCGACGCGGCTGCGGATGTACCCCACATGTTGCAGGTCGGCGATGAATTGGACAGCCAGCAGATGCTCCGTGAACTGGCCGGCCTGCCTGGCAAACGGATAGAGCCGGGCCAGGGTTTGCCCGTCGAGGAGGTTGTCAAGGGGCTGGAGGAGGCCCAGGCCCCCGGCTGCAGGCAGCTCGACGATGTCCAGAGTCACGATGTCCGGCAAGATCCCCGGCGCAACCGGCTGAGCAGCACGCAGGAAGTCAAACAGCCCACCCCGGCCATACCGGGCCTTCAGCACCGGCACGACCCGCACCCGGCCCTCATATGCGGCCTCAAAATCGGCCAGGTACTGGGCCAGCAAAGAGCCTGCCGGCTCGCGCGCCTGGGGGCTGACGAACTCAGGGGTCCACCAGGTAAGGGTCAGGACGCTGTTCTCCTCTGCCGCGCCAGCACGGGTAGGCTCGACGGTCCGCAGCGGCGCGACAGTTGCGGTCGGTGTGGGCAAAGGTGTTGGGGCGGGAGTTGTTCTCCTGCCGCAACCACCCACGCATACCATGAGCATGCCCATGAGCACAAGAGCCAGCAGTGGCTGTCTGCCTGCCGCCAGCCTGTGCTCGCGCCGCGCACCATTGTAACCCTGGCCGGCGAGAGGGAAATAGCATAGCATATCGCCTCCCGGGGCGAATTATAGCATAGAGGCGCGGCGGGCGGCCAATCTCCGCTGTTGCGATGGGAGGATAAAGCTGAAACTCGCTGTTGGGGCTGCAGGCTTCGAGGAGAGAGGAGTTCGCAGGTAACTATCCAGCCGGTGACCGGAAGGGCCACGCCGAGGGCTCACCCGAGGCGTCACCCTTTTGGGGCCTGCGGCCAGTGGTTGGCCTTCGCCGGCCTCTCCGGTAATGCGCACATGAAGGGTGTCGGCGGAGGCCGACACCCGGCACGAAGTGCCCAGGAGGGGCGATTTCAATCGGCCTGAATAGTTACGTTCGCGCAACGACTTTGGTCTCTATGATGTCAAACAGAGCTATCAGGCTCGCTGGCTGGTGCCCCACGCGGAGGCCTGCCCACCCATTTCACCCGCTCGCGCCGGCCCCCGGCAGCCTCACGCCTCATAGGTCGGCAAGGCAAACCAGAAGGTACTCCCCTGGCCGGGCTGGCTGGCGACGCCAATGTGGCCGTGGTGGGCTTCCACAATGGTCCGGGCCACGTAAAGGCCCAAACCTGTGCCCTGTACCGCATGGCGCCGGCTGCCTTCACCGCGATAGAAACGGGTGAAGAGATGTGGCATCTCGCTGGCAGGTATCCCTATCCCTGTATCGTGCACCGCCACCACTACCCAGCGTCCTGCCGGCAGTTGGGCCACCACCTGGCCGACCCATCCTGGCTCACGACTTCCGGCCTCTGCCCCAACAACCAGCTCGAGAGCCTCGAGGGTCACGCTGCCACCTGGTGGGGTGAACTTGAAGGCATTCGAAAGCAGATTATTGACCACCTGACCAATGCGTTGCCCATCGGCCAGCACCAACGGCAGCTCTGCGGGGATCGTCTCGTACAAGGTCAGGCCACGTTTCTCAGCCTGAGGCCGGGCCTCAGCCACCAACTGATGCAGGAATACCTCCAACGGCATGGGGACCAGCTCTACCCTGAACTTGCCCGCCTCCATGCGCGTCACGTCCAGCAGCTCATTCACCAGCTTGAGCAGGCGCTGGCTGTTGGCGAGGATCACCTCCAGGTTTTCAGCCTGAGAGCGGC
>DAOTZS010000259.1:0-10414 GCA_034434335.1 Anaerolineae bacterium | reverse complement strand
TGGTGCGTTCTTTCAGCAGGTCGGCGGCGACCTCCTGGCCCACCCCGGCGGCCAGGGCGCCCAGGAAGCTGCCGATGATAGTAGTCAGAGTGGGCATCTGTCCTCTTCTCCCGGACACGTAGGGACAACCCTCCGTGGTTGCCCGACATTTCGCCATCCATATGGCAACCCCTGCAGTTGTCATGGGGCAGGAACCACCCCTGCCCCATAGGCATCAAGTTTAGCGGTAGGGGCAACCCCCGTGGTCGTCCTATGGGCATCAAGTTAACGGTCATAGGTCCCGTCCGCATGTTCTCCCAGCCCGTATCCGGGTAGCCGAAGGCATTGCCTTCGGCTACCCGGTGCGATTTCCAATCGCCCGTCCCATAAATTGATGCCTATTGGGGCAGGGACTTGTAGGGGCGACCCTTGTGGTCGCCCCCTGGGGCAGGGACAAGCCCTGCCCCTACGGCTGGCCTCGCTAACTTGATGCGTATGGGACAATCCCTGTGGTCGTCCCTACCGGGTGCGGCACCAGGGCACAACTCTCCATCTGCCGAGCCTTAACGGCAGCCCGGTCAGCTCCTCCACCCTCAACAGCCACAATCCTGCCATGTAAAGCCCGGCCCCCACCCCTCCACAGAGCGTCACCACGGCCAGCTCGCTCAGAAATCCCGCCGGCAGTGCGGCTGCCAGCCCGCGCGCCAGCCACCATACCGCGCCAGCCATTGCCGCGGCCGCCAGGCTGGCCTTCAAGCCGGTCTGCAATACCCGCTGGCCTCGCAGCCGACCAATGCTCTGCAGGAGGAGAACGGTCATGAGCAGGGCGTGGCCGGCCTGCTTTACCGAATCGGCCAGCACCAGCCCCAGGAACCCCAACGGCCCCTTCAGATTCCACGCGGCCAGGAAGTAGAACCCTACAGCCACCACACCCACTGTGGCAGGGGTCAGGGTATCCTGCCGGGCATAGAAGGTGTAGTTCAGCAGGAAATCCACCCCCGCAAACAGCAGCCCCAGCAGATACAGGCGCAGCGCCAACGCGGTCATGGCCGTATCCGCAGGGCCAAACTGGCCATGCTCAAACAGCAGCCTGATCACCGGTTCGGCCAGCGCGGCGAGCCCAACCGTCGCCGGGATCAACAGGAGGAGCACCAGCCGCAGGCCACGGCCCAGGAGGCTGCGGAAGCCCTCCCAGTCGCCCTCGGCGGCCCGCTGCGACAGGGTGGGCAGCGCGGCCAGCGATACCGCCACCGGCACCAGCCCCAGCGGCATCTGGATCAGCGTGGTGGCGTAGCGCATCCAGCTCACGCTTTGCTCGCCGGTAGCCGAAGCCCATCGGCCATCCACCACGACCTGGACCTGAGTGACAATCAACCCCAAGGCGATCGGCAGGTAAAGGTGCAGGATGCGGCGCACCCCGGGGTGGCCCCAGGCCAGCGAGAAGCCCAGCCGTATGCGGCGCAGGCCAGGTATCATGATCCCCAATTGCAGCAGGCTGCCCAGGACGATCCCCAGCGGCAACGCGTAAACCTGGATCGCGGGTGCCAGCAAGGGCGTGGCAATCACAATCCCCAGGTTGAAGACTGCTGCGCCGGCTGCCGCATAGTTGAACCGCTTTAGCGCATACAACAGCGCGGTGACACCGCCCGACAGGCCAAAGAGCAACACAGCTGGCGCGATCACCTGTAGCGAACGCGCCAGCACACCCTGCAGCGCCGGGTCCGCGAAATCTCCCAGGATGGCTGCCACCGGCCCGGCCATCAGCTCCAGCACCAGCACCACGGCCGCCATGACCACCGCGATCAGGCTCAGCATCGCGCTGGCCACCTGGCCGAACTCATGGCGTCGTTCGGGGCGGGCGTAGTCGCTGAAAACGGGCACCAGCGCAGCGCTCAGCATGCCCCCCACCAGCAGATCATAGATCATGGTGGGCACGCGTGCCGCCAGGTTGAAGGCGCTGAGCTCGCCGCTGGAGCCGAAATAGCCCGAAATCACCGACTCGCGCGCCAGGCCGATCAGCCGGCTGGCGATGTTGCCAAGGCTGAGGATGCCCGCCGACCGCGCCAGGCTGGCCGGCCGTTGGACAGCAGCCTCAACACCTTGCGATGGTGGATCCGCCTGGTCAGGCTTCCATGATGCCATGGTCGTGCTTCTAGCTGCAGGCCAAGCAGGCGGACGGCCTTCAGCCGTCCGGCAGCGCGCGAATACGCTGTATAATCGCCGATGTAGAATGGTCGGGGAGGTAAGGCAGGAAGACCACACGGCCGCCGTAGCGGGTCACCACCTGGGCCTCGGGCGGCCGCGGGCCGCCGGGCCGGTTCCAGTCGCCCCCTTTCACGTAGATGTCAGGGCGCAGTGCCTCCACCAGTCCCTCGGCGGTCAGTTCGTCGAAGATCACCACTACATCCACGCATCCCAGGGCAGCCAGCAGCTCGGCCCTGTCCTCCTGGGGCACAATCGGCCGGCCTGGTTTGCGGGCGGCGGTGGAGGCATCGCTGTTCAGGCCGACAAGCAAGGCATCGGCCAGTTGCCGGGCGGCCTGCAGATAGCGCACATGCCCGACGTGCAAGAGGTCGAAATGGCCGTTGGTCATCGCCACCGTGCGACCGGCTGCCCTCTGTTCGTGTCGCCACCTCAGCGCGTCTGGCAGTGTCAGTACCTGGCCCAAAGCACACCCTCCACCTCAGCCTTCCTTCGCGCGGGCTGTCCGAGCTGTCAGCACCAGCCAGGCAAACTGAGGGAGCGCCAACTGTCGGCGCCAGCGCCAGGGCTGCGTGATCAGCCGGAAGAGCCACTCCAGGTTTAGCCTTTGCACCCAGAGGGGCGCACGCCGCCGCACCCCGGCGATGTGGTCGAAGGCGCCGCCCACCCCCATCATGACCGGCACACCCAGGGCCTCCCGATGGCGGGCAATCCACAGGTCCTGGGCCGGTGCACCGTAAGCTACGAACAGCACATCAGGCCGCGCCTGGCGGATGCGAGCGATGATCCCCTGCGCCTCCTCATCGGCCGGCGAGCCCGCGAACGTGCCGACCACCTGCAATCCGGGGTAGCGGCTGCTCAGAATCCTGGCCGCGGCCTCAGCCACCCCCGGCCCTGCGCCCAGCAAGAACAGCCGCCAGCCGGCCTCTGCTGCCCGCCTGGCGATCAACGGCACGCTATCAGAGCCGGTGACCCGCTCGGGCAGGACCTGCCCCTGGCGCCGGGCCGCCCATAGCAGCCCCACCCCATCGGCCAGGCACAGGTCAGCCTGCTCCAGTACGGCGCGAAACGCGGGGTTGCGCCGCGCCTCCATCACAAACTCTGGGTTGACAGTGGCAATCTGGTGGGGCAGGCCGCTGGCGATGAACTGGCCCACATAGCGCAGGAGATCATCATAGGTCAGGGCGTCCACCCGCACGCCCAGGATGCGCACCCATGGAGGCCTGGACTGCTCCTCGCCATTCGCCAACATGGTAGTCTACCTGTGGCTCCCGCGGCCAACCCGCCCCCTTCTATCGCTCTGGCTATCTGGCCCCTGGCCGCTGGCCACTGCCTCCAGCACAGCCAGCGTCTCGCGGGCACACTTCTCCCACGAGAAGCGCTTGACGTTTTCCAGGCCGCGGCGCACCAGTTCCGCGCGCAGCCCCTCATCGGTCACCAGCCTGTACATGGCTGCCGCGATGGCATCCACATCATGGGGATCCACGAATAAAGCGGCATCGCCAGCCACTTCCGGCAGAGAAGAGTTGTTGCTGGTCATGACAGGAACTCCGCACGCCTGAGCCTCCAGCACGGGGAGGCCAAAACCCTCGTACAGGGAAGGGAAGACAAAAGCGATGGCGCCGCTCAGCAGCGCGGCCAGATCGGTTTCGGCGACGTACCCAGGGAAAAGGACCCGGCTGGCCAGGCCAAGACGGGTGACCAGCGCGGCCAGGGCATGGTAATCCCAGCCGGGCTTGCCAGCCAGGACCAGTTGCACTCCTTCCAGGGCCGGCTGGCCGGCCAACCGGCCAAAAGCCTCAATCAGCCGCGCCAGATTCTTGCGCGGCTGCAGCGTGCCCAGGTAGAGCAGATAATCTCCCCCGATGCCGTAATGCTCTCGCACGGCGGCCAGCCGGCCAGGGTCTCTCACCGGAGCTAAGCCCTCATCTCGGCCCAGATACACAACGTGCACCCTGTCCGGATCCACCCCGTAAGCCCGCACCAGATCTGCTTTCGTGGCTGCCGAGTCAGCCAGCAAGGCGCTGGCATGGCGAGCGCTCCAGCCCGTAGACCAGCGCAGATAGCACTGGTCGGCCGGCCGATGCGCATCTGGGTAGTACAGATAGCCCAGGTCGTGCACCGTGACCACGCTGCGGCGAGGGTGAATCAGCGGCAGCACGTGAGCGGGCACAAAGAGCACATCCGGAGGCCGGCTGAACATCTCGATGCTCAGCCGCACATGGGTCCACAGCCGCGGGAAGGGAAGGGAGCGCACCTCTACCCCCTTGGGCCTGGTACCCTCCCAGAACAGGCCAGGCCGTGGCTGGCCGTTGGTATAGAGCCGCAGATGATGGCCCGTTCCCAGCCCGATCAGGCCTCGGATCAGGTGAAGAGAGTAATTCTCGGTCCCGCTCCTGCGGCCAAGCGTAGCCCGGCTGGCATCCACCCCAATAACAAGCACCTCTTGGCCCCTCGATTGTCGCTCCGCCAGCCAGCTTTACGGCACAGGCTCTCCCCCAAGGGCTGCCATGATCTGCTCCAGGCTGAGTGGCCCGGCCCGCAGCAGCCGCGGCTGAGGCCCGGTCAGGTCTACCACAGTAGAAGCCACGCCGCCCGCACAGGGGCCGCCGTCCAAAATCAGCGCCACGCGGTCCCCCAGTTGAGCCTGCACCTCCTCCGCGGTAACGGAAGGGGGTTGGCCGGAGAGGTTGGCGCTGGTGGTCGCCAGCGGCGCCCCCACCTGGCGGATCAGCTCTCGCGCCAGGGGATGATCGGGCACCCGCACGGCGACCGTATCGCCCCCGGCGGTGACCTCGGCCGGGACGCGCGCACCCTTGGGCACCACCAGGGTCAGCGGACCCGGCCAGAACCGTTCGGCCAGAAGCAGCGCCGAGGGGGGCAGGTGGCGGGCGACCAGGACGATGTCTTGTGGGTCGGCCAGCAGGATGGGGATGGCCTTATCGGCCGGCCGCAGCTTGGCAGCATAGAGCCTGGCGACGGCCTTGCCATCCCAGGCCAGGGCGCCCACCCCGTAGACCGTATCGGTAGGGAAGGCCACCAACTCCCCCGCGCGCAGCAACTGGACAGCGCGCGCCAGGGAGGTGTCAATTGGGTCACGATCCGCCATCTATGAGATCACCACGCCCTCACGAGTACGAGCATTGGCCTCAACCGTGGCCGTTCCCCAGCACAAACTGCTCGATCACAGTGGCCACGCCATCCTGCTCCACAGGCGGGGCGATGAAATCGGCTACGGCCAGCACGTCGGGCGTGGCATTGCCCATGGCCACTCCCAGGCCGGCCCACTGCACCATGCTCACGTCGTTGCCCGAATCGCCCACCGCGATCGTCTCGGCCTGGTCCACGCCATAGTGCCTGGCCAGGAAAGCCACCGCGTTGCCTTTAGAGGCCCTGGGCGAGATCACCTCGACGAACAGCGGATGGGAGCGCAACACCGTCATGCGGCCGGCGAACCGCTCCGCCAACTCGCGGTAAAGCCGATCCCCCTTCTCTGGCTCGCTGATGAACAGCCCCTTGAGCGGCGTAAGCCCGCGCGCATCAAAGTCTCGCAGGGCATAATCGAGATGGGGCACGCGCCGGATCGGCATGCCAAACCAAAGTTCGTAGAAGGAAAGGGGCTGGGAGGTGTGCGAAAGATAAAGGCACTCTTCGCCATAGAGGTTGAGTTCCAGGCCCCTTGTCTCTGCCAGCTCTACCAGCTCCGTCAGAGGTTCCCTGGGCAGGGGCTCAACCAGCAAGGTGGCCTGCTCACCGGTCCTCTCTTTGACCAGCGCGCCCTGGAAGCACACCAGGGGTGTAGTAAGCCCCAGTATGGCGCCGTACTTGCTCGCCGAATGGTAGCCGCGGCCGGTGGCCACCACCACATAGACGCCACGCGCCTGGGCCGCGGCAATGGCAGCCAACACGCGCGGGGTTGGCATCTGCCCACCTTCCATGGTCGTGCCATCCAGATCGAGGGCGATCAGGCGATACTGCCGCATATATTTACTTGCATCGGTCATGCTTTCTTGCAGGATCAAGGCTGGTAGTATTCACGGCTCAATGCTCAGCACAATGGCCAATGCTCTAGTATATCACGCATAGCTGCGTCGGAGAGCACCTGGGCAGCATGCAACGACAACCATTGTCAGCCGCCCGGCCGTTGTCGTGAATCATGTGTTTGGTGAAAGCGATGTGCAAATCAACGATAGACATCGCGCCTGTGACCAATATGCAGAACCGTGACAATATGTCGCTGGTCATCAATCTCGTAGATCACACGATAGTCGCTTACCCGAATGCGCCAACCCTCGCGGCCTGCCAATTTGAGGCAACCCGGTGGCCGAGGGTCTTGGCTGAGAGCGCGAATTGCATCCCGTACACGCTCGTAAGTTTCGCTGGGCAGCCGGGCTAATTCCTTCTGAGCCCGCCGCAGAATCAAGAGGGTGTAACTCATTGGCGTCGCGTTTGCTCGATTTCTGCGATTGCTTGCTCAAAAGGAATCACCTCATCCTTCGACGCTTTGGCTGCGTCGTAAGCGCGAATGCACTCCAGTTCTTCTAGCTCCTCAAGCAAGCGTTGGTAATCCTCTATGCCTAATAGTACACCAACGCGACAACCGTCCTCGTCCACTATATAGCGTTCTTTTATTTTGAGCTCCATGGTTGTTTATCTCCACATCAGTGCAGCACTAGCCCCCGGGCAGCGACACTGCCAGCACGCGATCCAGCCCGGAGTAGTCCACCAGGACCTCGACATCTGCCTCCGGGAAGGCTGTCTGAGCCAGATTACGTGCCGCGCTGCCCTGGTCCGCGCCGATCTCCAGATAGATGCGGGCGCCCGGCCGCAGCTTCGCCCGGCCCTCCGGCGCGCGCAACAATTCGAAAAAGGCCGTGAGGACACCCAGGCCCTCTGCCCCGCCATCAAGGGCCAGCATCGGCTCATAGTCGCGCACCTGGGGAGGCAGCTCGGCCAAGGCCTGTGAGGCAACGTAGGGCAGGTTGGCGACGATGATGTCCACCGGTTCGGGCAGGGGTTCGATCAAGTGGCCGGGCAGGAGCTGGACCTGCTCGCCGAGCCCATAGCGCCAGACGTTCTGCGCCGCAACTGCCAACGCGTCCTCGGAGATGTCGGTGGCGTAGATAATCACCCCAGGTGCGTTGACCGCCAGCGCCACCGCGATGGCGCCGCTGCCGGTGCCCACATCGGCGATGCGCGGGGTGTAGCCCTGGCTGATCAGGTAGCGCACGTAAGCCAGCACGCGCTCTACCAGCACTTCGGTCTCGGGCCGCGGGATCAGCACACGGCGGTCTACGCTGATATCCAGGCCGTAAAATGATTTGTAACCCACCAGGTAGGCCACCGGCTCATGGCACATCCGCCGGCGAACCAGCTCCTCAAAACGGGTGATCTCTTCCTCGGTCAGCGGCCGGTGGGGGTGGGCATAAAGCCAGGTTTTGCTCACCCCAAGCACGTGGGCCAGCAACACGGCGCTGTCCAGTTGTGGCGTGTCCGATCCCGCTTCCCGCAGGCGCCGGCTCGCGGCCAGTAAAGCACGGCCCACGTCGCAAGACCGATCCAGCGACCACACAATCGGAAACGGCTTTGTCTCCGTGCATGGCTCAGCCGCCGTTGGCTGAGCCCCTCCCGGGCCGCGGCCATCGCTGCGCCGACTCGGCCTCCTGGCTTTTTCTGCCAGGATCACGCCCTGCGCGGCCGGGAGTTTTGTGTTTTGACTGACTCCCACTCTATCCCTCGCCTATAGCTTGTAACTTCTCTGCTCGCTCGCTGGCAGCCAGCTCCTCAATGAACTCGTCCAGCTCGCCGTCTAGCACCGCGGCCAGGTTGTACACCGTCTTGCCGATCCGGTGATCGGTGACCCGGTTCTGGGGGAAGTTGTAGGTGCGGATTTTTTCACTGCGTTCCCCTGTGCCGACCTGGCTGCGCCGGGCTGCGCTGCGCTCGGCCTGCTGCCGCTCCAGCTCCATCTGATAAAGCCGAGCCCGCAGGATAGCCAACGCCCGGTTGCGGTTCTGCAGTTGTGACTTCTCATCCTGGCAACTGACCACGATGCCGGTGGGCAGGTGGGTGACCCTGACCGCCGAGTCGGTGGTGTTGACGCTTTGTCCGCCCGGGCCAGTGGCGCGGAAAACGTCAATGCGCAGGTCGTCGGGGTTGATCTGCACTTCCACCTCGTCAGCCTCGGGCAGCACAGCCACCGTGGCCGTCGAGGTGTGGATGCGGCCCTGGGCCTCGGTGACCGGCACGCGTTGGACCCGGTGCACCCCGCTCTCGTATTTCAGCCGCGAATAGGCGCCCCGGCCCCGCACCTGGAAGATCACCTCCTTGAACCCGCCAATCCCGGTCTCGTGCTGGCTCAGCAGCTCGGTCTTGTAGCCGTGGGTTTCGGCCCAACGTGTGTACATGCGGAACAGGTCGGCCGCGAACAGCCCTGCCTCATCGCCGCCGGCACCAGCCCGTATCTCCACAATCACATCCTTCTCATCATTTGGATCGCGCGGCAAGAGGAGTTGCTGCAACTGAGCCCGGCGCCGGGCCTGCTCGGCCGTGAGACGCTCGACCTCGGCCCGCGCCAGCTCGGCCAGCTCTGGATCACTTTCATCCCCGGCGAGCTGCCTGGCTTCGGCCAACTCCGCTTCCGCGGCCCGGTACGCCCGGTAGACGGACACGATCTCTTCCAGCTCGGCCTGCTCGCGCGCCAACTCTGCCAGGCGTTCTGGGTCGGTCGCCACAGACGGGTCGGCCATCTGCTCTGTCAGTTCGTCATAACGGCGCTCAAGTGCCGCCACCTTATCCAACCACATATGCCAATCTCATCATCCCTTTTCTCCAAGGAAGATCGGCAGGTTGCCCAGGGCAATCACATGACGCCACTTGTTGGGGTCGTTACCCTCGGTGAAGACGGCCGCTTCGGCCACCACCGTGCCCCCTGCCGATTCCACTAACTTGTGCATGCCGGCCAGGGTGCTGCCGGTGCTGATCACATCGTCTACCAGGATGATCTTTTTGCCGCTGACCAACCCCTGGTCTTTGCCATCCAGCCAGAGGGTCTGAGGCGCGCCGGTCGTGATGGAGAGGACCTCCACGCTGGTCGCGCCGACCATGTACGGCTTGCGTGTCTTGCGCGCCACGATGTAAGGGATGCCCATGCGCACTGATAGAGCGTGGGCCAGGGGAATGCTCTTCACTTCGGCAGTCATCAGAGCATCGGCATCCCTGGGCAGGCGTTTGGCCAGCTCGTCGGCGATTGCCTCTACCACTGGCGTGTCGCCCAGCATGTTGAAAATGGCGATGCGCACACCTGGTGCCACCTCGAACAGGGGCAGGTGGCGAGTTAGCCCACAAATCTGAACGGTATAGTACTCCTGCGACATGGCTAGCAGTCTCTCCTCATGGTGTAGAACGAGCTTATAGCAGAAGCTGATTCCCATTTTACCATACGTACCGGAAAAGGGGGCAATCGACTCTCGTGCATCTGTAGAGAAGGGCGGGGCTGAAGCCCCGCGCTGAGAGGGCAAAGCCCCTGTCGGGGCTAGGACCAGCCCGTAGGGCTTTGTCCTTTGAGCCCAGGGCTTCGGCCCGGGGCAGCCTTTCATAGGGGCTTACGTACCTGCCTCAAAGGGTGGACCTGGGGGGATATTGTGGTAAAATGCTGGCCGACCAAGCGATTTCGTGAAAGTTCGAAGAAGACATGAGCCACCTCCCTCTCCACCCCAAGGCTTCTCTGGCCTTCTTGCTCTCAGTGCTGGCGGTCCTGGTTGCCACGGCCCTGGCCCGTGCCTGGACCCCTGAACCCGACCGGCAGCCCCCAACCCACTACCAGGTCACTCTGCCCGCGCCTGACCGCGAAGCGCGCACCCGGCTGGCCAGCCAGGGCGTGGCCATTGACGCGGTTGGGCCCGACAGGGTCGTCACCATCGTGGATGCAGACGGACTGGCCTGGCTCGAAAAGCAGGGCCTGCAACCGATCGCTGTCACCCCCCTCGACTTCCCCCCGGCCGACGCGGCCTACCACAACTACGACGAAATGGTCGAGGCTATCCAACAGGCTGCTGTGACTCACCCCGACATCCTGCGCGTTACCAGTGTCGGCTTCAGCCTGGAAGGCCGGCCTATCCCGGCGGTCAAGATCAGCGACGAGCCGGACACAGAAGACCCGGCGGAACCCGATATCCTCTTCATGGCCCTGACCCACGCGCGCGAGCACCTCACCGTCGAAATGGCGCTGGCT
>DAOTZS010000258.1:0-10562 GCA_034434335.1 Anaerolineae bacterium | reverse complement strand
GGCCCCAAACGGCGCGCCCCAGACGCTGGCCAGCCCGCCCACGGCAGCCATCACCACCAGCTTCACCGAGGCCTCGAAATCGAACGGGCCAGGGCTCACAAAGCGCATGTAGTGCACATAGAGGCTCCCGGCCAGGCTGGCATACGCCGCGCTGAGGACCAAGACCTGCACCTTATAGCGGCCCGATTCGATCCCCACGCTGTGCGCGGCTGGCTCGCTGCCGTGAATAGCGCGCAGTGCCCGGCCCACGCGCGAGTTAACGATATTCAGCGAAAGGGCCAGGAGCACGATCACTACCCCCCACACCAGGTAGTAGTACTCCACGTCTCCGTCGAAGACGAAGCTGCCCACTACCAGCCGTGGCACCCCAGGCAGCCCAGAAGGGCCACCGGTCAGGTCGCGCAGCTCGCCGAAGGCCAGGTGCACAATAACCCCCAGGCCCAGGGTGGCCATCGCCAGGTAGTGCTCGCGCAGGCGAAAGATGGGGAAACCGATCAGGAGGGCCGCAGCGGCGGTCACCACCACCCCCAGCAACATCGCCAGCCAGGGTGAAACCCCGAACTTCACCGTCAACACGGCCGAGGTGTAAGCCCCCAGGCCGTAGAAGGCCGCATGGCCCAGGGAGATCTGCCCGGCATACCCCATCAGCAGACATAGCCCCAGCGTCAAAATGGTAGAAATGCCAATGAAGATGGCCGTGCTGACCAGATAGGGGCTTCGGATGAGCAGGGGCAGCACGCCGATGGCCAGGGCAAAGAGCACCAGGCTGATGCCGTTGGGATACCGTCGCCAGAAGGTGCGTAGCGTCATGGCCTGGTCCTCTTCCACGGCCGGCGGAGCAGCGGTTGTTCCGACCGGGCGAAGATGACGATCACCAGCGCCAGGAAGGCGATGGCGTCCTTCAGGCCCGAGGAGATCAGGCCGGCTGCCAGCGATTCCAGCACTCCCAGCAATAGACCGCCGATCACCGCGCCGGGCGCGCTGACCAGCCCCCCGATCACCGCGGCCACGAAGCCCTTCAGCCCCAGCATCAGCCCCATGTCATAGCTCACCAGCGTCAGAGGCGCGATGACAATACCACCCACCGCGCCCAGCGCAGCGCTGAGAGCAAAAGCCAGCAGCGACATCTGGCCGGGGCCGATCCCTATCAGTTGAGCAGCCTGCCGGTTAATGGCACACGCCCGCACTGCCTTGCCCAACAGCGTGCGCTCCAGCAGGAAGTACAGCAACAATAAGATCCCCGCGGCCGTGCCCATAATCCACAGCCGCTGCGGGCTGATAGCCGCGCCCAGGAACTTCAGCGCGGCACCAGCCGTGAAAGCCGGCAGCGAATAGGGGGTCGTCCCCCATATTAGCAGGGCAATGCCCCGGATTGTGATCGAGACCCCCACCGTGATCATGATCAGGGTAACCGGGGCAGCCGAGCGGGCCGGCTGGACGGTCAGCCGCTCGATCGCCATGCCGATCAGGGTTACGCTGAGCACTGCGGCCAGGAAAGCCACCAGCAGGGGCACATGCCAGCCATAGTAGGCTACGGCCAGCATGGCCCCCAGCATGGCGTACTCACCCTGGGCCAGGTTGATGATACCTGTGACGTTGTAGATCGTCACCACCCCCAGGGCCACCAGCACGTAGATGCTCCCCGTGCTGATCCCTGAGAGGATGAACTGCAGATAGTCGCCAGGGCCGTAATTGGGCATGACATCTGCTCGCTAAGGGATCTGCCCTGAAAGATTACCACTGATCGCGCGGGAGGTATACCCACTCGCCGTTGGTGATACGCACCATCACCACATCGGACGAGCTCAGCCCCACATGATCCTCAGGAGAGAGGTTGAAGATGCCTCCCGTGCCGGCGAAGCCGCGAATCCCCTCGATGGCGTCCCGCAGACGGCTGCGCTGCTCCTCCAGGCTCAGGCCAGCGGGCAGGGTTTCCAGCCCCTTGAGCACCAGTTGCAGGGCATCCCAGGCATGGCCGGCGAAAGTGCTGGTGGGGTTGCCGGTAAACGCCTCATAATCGCGGATGAAGTTGAGGAGCACGGGTTTCTGAGGGTCGCTGTCATCCAGGGCGTTGGCGGCCACCAGCTTGCCCATGGGGAACACCACCCCCTCCGCATTCTCGGCCCCTGCCTGGCTAATGAAGGGCTTCATGCCAATGCCGTGGTTGTGGATCAGGGGCAGCTCGATGCCCAGCTCGCGGTACTGCTTGGTCAGGATCGAGGCGGCCGGAGGGATGGCGGTTACCAGCACCGCCTGGGCTTCGCTGGCCTTAACCTTGGTGAGCTGGGCCATCATGCTGGTGTCAGACGCCTCAAAGGTCTCCTCCAGCACGATCTGCACCCCTGCTGCCTCGGCTGCCTGGCGGATGGCGTTGCGGCCATCTTCGCCGTAGGAGTTATTCACGTAGAGGTTGGCCACCTTCGTCAGCCCTTTGGCCTTGACGTATTCCACCTGGAGGGGGGCAGTGTGTTTGTTGCTCTGGGCTGTCTTGAACACCCAATAGCGTTCGGCCACAGGCTCAACGATCTGACTGCTGGAGGCCATGGAAATGTAGGGGATCTTGGCCTCCTGTACGATGGGGACCAGGGCCAGGCTCTCAGGGCTTACTGTACCCCCCACGAGGGCCACCACCTTGTCGTCGCTGATCAGCTTCTTGGCCAGCGGGATAGCCACATCACCGCTGCCCTGGGTATCGTAGATGAGGATCTCGACCTTGTGCTTCAGGCCATCGGGGCCAACGATCCCTCCCTGGGCATCCAGTTGTTTCTGGACCAGCCGTGCCGCGTCCCGTTCGGGCTCGCCCAGGAAGGCGGCCGAGCCGGTGATGGCGGCTATGAAGCCGATCTTGTAAGTCTCACCGCTCTCTACGCCGGCTGGCGCCTGGGTCGGCGCAATGGCTGGCGGGGCCGGTACGCACCCTGCCAGGAGCAAGAGCCCCAGGCAAAACAGCGCCACAACGACTCGCACCTGCTGATTCTTCCGTCCATTCATGGTCTGGCCTCCTTTTGCCACTGATATAATGGGGCGCGCCATCACGCGGCGCGGGCACGGCCGGGAGCCGGTGAGGCGAGCGCCAAAAGCAGAGAATAAAAGATGAATTCAAGTCGTCCCAGTGCGCCTTTGCACAGCTCCCAAAGCACGACAACGATGCTTAGGAGGCCATGGATACCCGCATGGGGCGATTGTCGAACGGACCTCTTCCTTGAGGGGACCTGTAGGCTTCAGGTGGTATGGGATGGTGATGTGCCCTGGTGAGCGGCGTCCGGCAGCCTTTGAAGGAGGATCTGCTGGATGGGGGCCAGGGCCATAGCCTGCTGCGCCTTGGGAAGGAGATTGGCCGGGCCGGAAAGCAGGTGGCCTAAGGATAGCACAGCTCACGCAGGCTGTCAATCATTAGTCCTTGGGCTTGTGCTGCGCACACCCTCCCGGCTGGGCACCGTGATCCGTTTGGTGACAATATACCAGCTGGCAATGCTCCTGAAACGTTCTGCCGGGCTATTCAACGGGCCGATTTGCACGTCGTGGACCTTGTTGCGCACGCCATAGGTATAAACGGGATGGTAGAGAAGCAAGGCGGGCACCTCTTCCGCAAACAGGCGCTGGAACTGCACATAGTATTCCCGTCGCACAGCCCGATCACTGAGCGCGCGTGCCTGCTCGATTGCCTCATCTGCCTGGCGGTTCTCCCAGCCGGCGTAGTTCTGCCCGTCTTTGATCTGGGTCGAGTGCCAGAGGGGATAGGGGTCGGGATCGCCTGACAGTTCCCAGTGGACGATTGCGGCGTCGAAGGTGCGGGGCACCAGGAAGTCGCTGGTCAGGCCAGGCAGGGTAACGGCCTGGCCCACAGCCTTGACCCCGATCCGGGCCCACGCAGCCGTGATAATGTCCAACATCTCCTGGTTGTCGCCCAGCAGGATGAAGGCCAGCTTTGTGCCGTCCCGATCCCTTACGCCATCCCCATCGTGGTCCGACCACCCTGCCTGCTCCAGCAGTTGTGCAGCGCGTTCTGGATCGTAGGCGTACTTGGGGGTTTCGGGGTCGTAGGCCCAGGTATCTGGCAAGATGGGGGTATGGGCCACGATCCCCTGGCCATGCAAAGCGCGGTCAATCAGTGCCTGGCGGTCCAGCCCGTAGAGCAGGGCCTGGCGCACCGCCTTCTCCTGGAAGAAGGGGACGTTGGGGTTGCGCAGGTTGAGGTAGATCAGGGTGTAGCCCGAGAGGGGTGCCGACAGCAGTTGCAAGTCCTCGCGACGGCCGGCTTCGTCAATCTCGGTGGGCCAGATCCAACTGATGGCGTCAATCTCGCCCCGGTCGTAGGCCGGCAGCAGGTTGTGGTGGTCAGGGTAGAAACGGAAGGTTAGCCCCTCCAGATAGGGCAGGGGGCCATGATACTTGGGGTTGGGCACCAGTTCGGCGCGGGTGGCCGTGATTTGACTGAGCTGGAACGGTCCTGCTCCCACCGGCTGGGTGTTCAGGGCGGAAGCTGTCATCTGCGCGATAGGGACACTCTCCCAGAGGTGGGCAGGCAGGATACCGATCGTCGTATAGTCCAGGAAGGGAGCCAGGGGCTGCTGCAACACAAAGCGCACCGCCAATCCCTCTGGCCCCTCCGGCGCCGAAACCTCCACCGCGCGCCATAGCAAGGTCAGCCACGGGACCCCGGGGAAATCATCGGCCTGCATGGCATGCACCGTGTAGACCACATCGTTGGCAGTCACCGCCGCGCCATCATGCCATTGCAGGCCCTCTCGCAGCCGGAAGTCGTACACCAGGCCGTCGGGGCTGATGCTCCACGTCTCGGCCAGGTCCGGGACGACGTTGCCCTGCTCATCCAGGCGGGTCAGCCCGCTGAAGAGCAGGGCGCAGAGGGTGACATCTACCTGGTTGTACTGGCTGAGGAGGGGGTTGAGGTATTGGGGGTTGCCGGCCACCCCCTCCACCAGGATACCGCCCCGGTCGGGCACAGTCACCGAGGTGAAGTTATAAGCGGTGTAACGCAGCAACGCCGCCAGCAAGGCAATGCCCAGCAGAGCGATCGCTGCCTGCCAGCGCAGGTATCTGCCCAATTTCAGCCCGCGACGATAACGGTAACCAGAGCCAACAGCAGGAAGATAACCGCCAGCGCGATGGTGGCGTTGAACATGGTGCGCTCAACCCCGCGCCGCGTGCGCTGAATGCCCATGTCGGCCCCGCCGAACATGCTGCTCAGCCCGGCATCCTTGGCTTGCAATAGAACCAGGGTGCATAGAGCGGCTGCAATAACGATCTGTGCCAGGTAAAGATAGGTCTTCACGACTCAAACATCCTCCACGCTGCAAAGTGGCGGGCCACAACCCACCCCGCTTTGCTATTATAGCATCGGCCTGAACCACTCCCAAAAAGCGCGCTGGCCTCCAGCGCCTCCCACCCCTTACAAGGTGCTGGTCTGCAATTCCCACATGCGCCGAAATGGCCCATCGCTGGCCAGCAGGAGCTCATAGGGGCCGCGCTGGACGACGCGACCCTCTTCCAGGACGATGATCTCGTCCACCTTCGGCAACCCGCTGAGCCGATGAGTGATCAGCAAGGTGGTACGGCCGGCCATGAGTGGCTCCAGGGCCTGCCAGAGCGCCTGCTCGGTGGCCGCGTCCAGGTTAGCTGTCGGCTCGTCCAGGATCAGGAGAGGGGCGTCTTTGAGGAGAGCTCTGGCGATCGCCAGGCGTTGCCGTTCGCCGCCGCTCAGGCGCAGGCCATGTTCACCGACCCAGGTATCGTAGCCCTGGGGCAGGGAAGCAATGAATTCGTGGAGCTGCGCCGCGCGCACGGCCTGGGCCAACTGTTCCTCTGTGGCATCGGGCCGGGCCAGCAGCAGGTTGGCGCGCAGGGTATCGTTGAAAAGGTGGGTGGGCTGGGCCACGACGGCAATCTGCCGACGGGCCTCTTCGGGGTCAATCTGGTGCAGTTCTCGGCCGTCCAGCCATATCTGGCCCGCTTCGTAGGGCCAGAAACGCAGCAACACGCTCACCAGGGTGGACTTCCCCGCGCCGCTGGGCCCAACGATGGCCACCCGCCCGCCAGGGCGCACGCTGAAGCTGACATCGGCCAGCGCCGGCCGCTCGCCAGGGCCATAGCGCATGGTCAGCCCGGAGACCCGGATGGCAGGTGGCTGGCGGCTTTGACTTCCTGTCTCCACCTGGCGCGAGGCTGGCATCGGATGGGGTGGGGCCGCGGAGATGGGGCCGGCCACGACCTCGAAGAGGCGCCGGCCGGCGGCCAGGCATGCCTCCAGGTATTGGGCGGCGGTTGCCAGCGGGAGGGCACCCTCAAAGCCGGCCGCAGCCGCCAGAGCCAGGACCGCCAGGTTTACTCCCGCCAGCCGGCCGGCTTCCACCAGCGGGATGGCAAGGGTCAACACCGCCGCCACAGCCAGGTGGGTGAGCACAGTGCCCAGGCCGTTGCTCAGCGCCGACAACGCCGTCATCCTGGCCTGGGCCTGGCCCAGCTTGCGGCCCAAGGCCTCCACGCGGGCAAGATAGGCGGGGCCGGCAGCGAATGCCAGCAGATCAGCCGCGCCCTGGACGAGATCTACCAGGGCCGCGCTGAGTTCTCCCCGGGCCACGGCCAGTTGGCGCCCGGCTGCCCGGCTCAGCCGTTGTACCAGGGATGGCAGGCCGAAGCCGGCAGCCAGATAAAAGGCGAGATAGACGCCTGCCAGGCCAGGGTGGTAGCAGCCCAGCAAGATGCCCATGAGGGCAGCCGTCAATATGGCCACCAGGGGTGGTGCTATCCCGCGGCTGTAGAAGTTCTCCAGCATGCCGATATCGGCCACGATACGGCTCAGGAGCTCGCCGCTGTGATGGCCGGCGATGCGGGCCGGGGCCAGCGGCTCCAGTGCCGCGTAGAACCCCACGCGCAGCTCGGCCAACACCCGAAAAGTCACCCGATGGGTCACCAGGCGTTCCAGGTAGCGAAAGACGCCCCGGCTGATGCCGAAGAAACGCACGCCGACGATCGCCACCTGCAGCGCGGCGATGGAAGGTTGCAGCGCAGCCATGGCAATGATCCAGGCCGCGGTGGCCAGCAGGCCCACGCTGCTGCCAACAGTCAGGAAGCCAAGCAGGCCGGCCAGCGCAATCCAGCCCCCAAACGGGGCGAGCAGGCGCAGGAGCGAGCGTAGAATCATCGCGCTGCTCCATTGAGAGGTTGACGAGGGAGCCTCCAGCCCTTCATCCGCGGGGTAAGTGGGAGAGGGAAGAGGCTCCTGGCCCTGGGCGGGCACCTGGGAGGGCCCATGTACATCAACCGGCTCCGCGCCTGGCCAGGATGCCCGTCCGCTCTGCACCAGCCGCCAGTACGCGCCCTGGCGGGCCAGCAGCTCCTCATGTGTTCCCATCTCGGCCACGCGGCCGGCCTCCAGCACGATGATGCGATCGGCCTGGCGCACCGTAGAGAGGCGATGGGCAATGATCAGCGCGCTGCGGCCGGCCAGGAGGCGCCCGGCCGCGGCCTGAACCTGGGCCTCGGTGGCCACATCGAGGTGAGCCGTGGGCTCGTCGAAGACGACCAGCGGCGCATCCATCAGGAAGGCGCGCGCCAGGGCGATCCGTTGGGCCTGGCCGCGGCTCAGCCGCGCCCCGCGCTCGCCGATGATGGTGTCATAGCCCTGGGGCAGCGCGCGGATGAAGTCGTCCGCGTACGCGGCCTGGGCGGCGCGGATGACCTCGGCCAGCGGGGCATCGGGCCGTCCCAGGCGGATATTGGCGGCCACCGAGGCATTGAACAGGTAGGGGTTCTGCGGCACCCAGGCCACCAGCCGACGCCACTCCTGAGGCGGCACCAGGCCGAGGGGCTGGCCGTCCACGGTGATCTGCCCGGCCGTAGGCTCGATGAAACGCAGCAACAGCGCGGCAACGGTGCTCTTTCCCGCGCCGCTGGGCCCGACCAGCGCCACCTTCTCGCCTGGGCCAATAGCAAATGAGATGCCGGCCAGGGCAGCCAGCGAGCGATCGGGGTAGCTGAAATGGACATCGTGCCACTGCACGCGGGGCACAGCATGGTCCACGGGCCCCGAGGAGCCCAGCAGGGGTTGCGGTTGGCTGCTTTCTGCGGGCCGGCTCTCGACAGGGGTGTCCAGCACGGCGAAGATGCGCCGGGCGGCCGCCACGCCGGCCATGCCGGCGTGAAAGCGCGCGCCCAGCAGCCGCAAGGGCAGGTAGAATTCAGGGGCCAGGATGAGCACAAAGAAGCCCTGCTCGAACCCCAGCCGGCCGTACAGCAACCGCAGCCCCACCCCCACTGCCACGATCGCCGTGCCTATGGTGCCCACCATCTCCAACACCAGGGCCGACAGGAAAGCCACCCGCAACACCCGCAACGTGGCATCCCGGTGCTGGTCGGTGATCTCCCGGATGATGGCGATCTGCTCGCGGCTGCGGTTGAACATCTTGAGGGTGGCCAGCCCCTGGAGTACGTCCAGGAAGTGCGCGCTCAGGCGGCTGAGCGCGGTCCACTGGCGCCGCGTGAGGGCGTCGGCGGCGCTGCCAATCAGGATCATGAAGAGGGGGATGAGGGGCGCGGAGAGCAGGAGGGCCAGGGCAGAGAGGGGGTCAAAAGGCAGGATGCAGATCAGGAAGGCCAGGGGCACGATGGCTGCCAGGACCACCTGGGGCAGGTACTGGCTGAAGTAGGGGTCCAGGGCCTCGATCCCTTCTGTCAGGGTATTGGTCAGTTCGCCACTGCGTTCCCGTTGGGTGAAGGCAGGGCCGAGGGCCAGGATGTGGCCAGCCAGCCGCTGGCGCAATGATGCCTTGACGGCCCGGGCAAGGCGGCCGGCCACCACCTCGCTGGCCCATAGCGCAGCACCGCGTGCTACGGCCAGGACGACCAGGGCCAGCAGCCAGGGCCGCGCCGCCTCGAGCCCCAGGCCCCCCAGAAACACAATGCCCACCGCCCGGCTGAGGGCCCAGGCCTGCAGCACGGCCAGGACGCCCCCCAGCGCGGCCAGGGCAACGGTCAGTCCCAGCCCGGGCCGCACTGCCCAGGCCTCACGCCAAAGCCTGGGGTCGCCAAAACGGTTTTCCACTCAGGATGGGGCTCCCGCCGCCGACGGCAATTGACCCGCCGCCATGTGTTCCCGATAGAGCCGATAGGCATCTCCTACGGTCCTTACCTCCCACGCGGCTTCCATCGGGATCTCAATCCCTTGCTCCTCCAGGCGGAGCATCAACTCTACCAGTTGGATGGAGTCGGCGAGCAGGTCTTCTACGAAGGAAGCCTCCTCTACGACCTTCTTTTCATCAATGTGCAGTTCGCGTGCAATGATACGCCTGAATTCCTCGAATGAAATGTAGAGTGGGCCTGGGTTGTGCATCATTGTGACTCGCCTCCGTCTTGCTCCTGCAGGGCCATGGCCTGCAGCTTGTATTTCTGGGGCTTGCCCCCTTCCGAGCGGGGGAAGTCGGCCACCACCCGCACGCAGGCGGGGATTTTGTACGCCTCCAGATGAGCCCGGCAATAGTCCAGTACTTCTTGCGGGGTCAGGCTGGCATCCCGCTGGGGGATCACAAAGGCCCAGACGCTCTCGCCGGCCACGCCCGAAGGCACGCCCACCACGGCAGCTTCGCGGATCTTGGGGTGGCCGGCCAGGAAGGCCTCGATCTCGGCAGGGTAGATGTTTTGCCCGGCCCGGATGATAACGTCTCGCTTACGGCCAACGATGTGGAGATAGCCCTCTTCGTCCTGCCAGGCCAGGTCCCCAGTGTAATACCAGCCCTCTTCATCCAGCACCTCCGCGGTGGCCTCGGGCGCGCGGTAGTAGCCCAGCATGATGCTGTCGCTGCGGCAGGCCAGTTCGCCTATCTGGCCTGGCGGCACGGGACGGCGCTGGTCGTCCACGATCTTCACTTCCATGCCCGGCATCGGCCGGCCCACCGTTTCGGCCTGGGCCCGGTCCGAGTCATCCAGGCTGGTGGCTGCGATCCCTCCGCCCGTTTCGGTAGCACCAAACCCGATATGCAGCGCGCAGCCGAAGCGGCGCTGGATCTCGCGCGCCAGATGGGGCGGGCATGGCGCGGCACCTGTGGCGCAGATCAGCAGCGACGAGAGGTCGTAGCGATCGAAGTCGGGCAGGGCCAGCATGACCTGGTAGGCTGTGGGCACCGCGATCAGGATGGTCACCCGCTCCTGTTCCACCAGCCGCAGCGCTTCGCGAGGGTGGAAGCGCGGCAGCACCACCAGCCGATCCCCCATCAGCAACGCCTGCAGCATGACCTCCAGCCCGGTGGTGTTCTGCCAGCCGGTGGTGGAGAGCATGGTCTGGGGCTGGCCGGCAGCGCGCAGGAGGCGCTCGCGATAGCGCACCAGGGCCTTGAACATGCGGCCGATCATCTCCAGGTTGGGCCGGCCGAGCCACAGCTCGCGCAGCTTGATGCTGGCTACCACGGGCGCGATCAGGCTGCGATGGGTGTGCATGCTCCCTTTGGGGGTGCCGGTGGTGCCCGAGGTGTAGAGCAGCGCCAGCAGGTCGCCGGGAGCCACCTGGGGCAACGGTGGAGGGGGTGCCTCCGGCCCGGCAAAGAGGGTTT
>DAOTZS010000257.1:0-14964 GCA_034434335.1 Anaerolineae bacterium | reverse complement strand
ACCTGACGGCCAGGTGATCACCGCCATGTTCCAGCCGGCCGGGACAACGCCCCTTATCCCTTCCGATGGCCAGGGCCTGAACCCCCAGCTCCAGAACTACTGGATGGTGGTGCACCCTGTGGCCCTCTACCTGGGCTTTGTCGGGATGACGGTACCCTTTGCCTTCGCGGTCGCAGCCCTGCTCACCGGCCCAGAGAAGGCGCCCCATGGATTGGGGAGCGCCTGGATCAGCCTGATCCGCAAGTGGACCCTGGTACCCTGGCTCTTCCTCACCCTGGGCATCCTCCTGGGCTCTCAGTGGGCTTATATTGAGCTGGGGTGGGGCGGCTACTGGGCGTGGGATCCGGTAGAGAATGCCTCCCTCCTGCCCTGGCTGACCACCACAGCGTTTATCCACAGTATCATGATCCAGGAGCGCCGCGGGATGCTCAAAGTCTGGAATGTGGTGCTGATCTGGCTGACATGGGAGCTGACCCTTTTCGGGACTTTCCTTACCCGCAGCGGAGTGGTGGAGTCGGTGCACTCCTTTGCTCTATCGCCGATCGGGCCTCTGTTCGCCGGGTTCATCGTCCTGACCCTGATCGGCTTCCTGGCCCTATTGGTGTGGCGGTTGCCATGGCTGCAAAGCGAGAACCAGCTCGATGCCCTCCTCTCGCGCGAGACCAGCTTCCTGATGCAGAACGTGGTGTTCCTTCTGATCATGATCGCCACCTTGTTGGGCACCGTGTTCCAGCCCATCTCTGAATGGGTAACCGGTGACAAGATCTCCTTGAACGCGCCCTATTTCAACCGGGTCAACGGCCCCATCTTACTGGCCCTGCTGATCCTGATGGGCATGGCGCCGCTGCTGGCCTGGCGCCGTTCGGCGCCGGAAACCCTGCGCCGCAACTTCAGCCTTCCGCTTGCGGCCGCCCTGCTCAGCCTGCCCGTCCTGTGGCTGCTGGGCAACCGCCACTGGGCCGGGTTTGTTGGCTTCGGCGCGGTGATCTTCGTATTCGCCGGCGTTGTGCAGGAGTATACGCGGGGGGTGCGCGCCCGCCAGCGTGCCACCGGGGAGGGGTTGCCGCTGGCTCTGACCAACCTGGTGAGGCGCAACGGCCGGCGCTATGGCGGCTATATCGTCCACATCGGCATGCTCCTCATCACGCTGGGCATTATCGGCCACGAGTTCTACCAGGTCGAAGGGCAGGCTAATCTGCAGCCGGGTGAAAGCATCACCGTGGGGCACTACACCCTTACCTATCGGGGCCTGGATGCCGGCCGGGGGCCTAACTACGCAGAATTTGCCGCCCGGCTCGACCTTGCCCGGGGCGGCCGGCCAGCTGGACAGATCGTCACCCGCAGGGTGTTGTATGACAAGTACCCCGATCAGCCGATGACGGAGGTGGGCCTGCGCCCCGGCCCCCTGGAGGATGTCTATGTGGTGCTGGCCGGGTTCGAGGGAATGGGCACCACGGCCTCGTTCAAGGTGTACGTCAACCCGCTGATGAGCTGGATGTGGGTCGGAGGCCTGGTGGTGATCTGTGGCGTACTGATCGCCGCCTGGCCGCGCCGCGCTTATGCCACGGCCGCTGCCCAGGCCCCGCGCCGTGCAGAGCCGCTTGGGGCGGAGGGGTGAAGATGCCAGGCCAGTGACTATTCAGGCCGATTGAAATCGCCCTCCCTGGGCACTTCGTGCCAGGCCTCGCCCCGAAGGGCTCGGCCCGAGGGGTGTCGGCCTCCGCCGACACCTTTCATGCGCGCATCACCAGAGAGGTCGGCCTTTGCCGACCTCTGCCGCAGGCCCCAAAAGGGTGACGCCTCGGGCGAGCCATCGGCGTGGCCCTTCCAGTCACCGCCCGAATAGTTACCCAGGCCATACCTGGAGGGACCTTGAGTTCTGCCCATGGGGAGTCCCATGTTGATCGCTCTTAGCCTTCTTCTCTGCTTTCTGAGCCTGTTGGCAGTCGTCTATCCCCTGCTGGCCAGAACGCAACCCCAAAGCCCCGTACCCGCTTCAGCCACCGAGGCATTGGACGAGTTGTTGGCCCGGCGGGAAAGCGCCTTTCAGGCCTTGCGCGAACTGGACTTCGATCACCAGGTGGGCAAGATCACCGACGAGGATTATGCGGTCTTTGCAGCGCATCTCAAGCGCGTGGCGGCCGAGGCCCTGAAGGCCCTGGATGAATGGGAGGCCGCTGTGGATAGAGAGCTGGGGCCAACGGTGGCGCAGGAGGTTGCTGCTCGTCGCACACTCCAGGGAGAGCGAGCGCGACCCTGCCCGTCTTGTGGCCATCCGGCGGCCCCGGGAGACAGGTTCTGTGCCGCCTGCGGAGCCAGGTTGCCGCAGGGATAAATATAAGCCGCCCCCACACACATCAAGTTAGCGAGGCTAGCTGGCTGCTCTCCTGGGGGAGGCGAAGGCCCTCCCCTGCCAGCCCGGTACGGGCGCAGCGGGGGAGGGCCAGGGTGGGGGCCAGCCTGCTGGCTTTGCAGAGGCGCGGCGGAGGCCCCCACCCGGCCTGCGGCCACCCTCCCCCGCCAGCAGGGGAGGGTGCCCCCACCTGGCCTGCGGCCACCCCCCCAGCCCACGCAAGCAGGGGCTGGGAGAACGGCGGACGGGAGCTGTGACCGTTAACTTGGTGTCAATGGGATAAATGAGTCCACTGTAAAAAGGCAGGTTCACCGTCTACCAAGAGAGCCTCCGGGCAAGCGCCATCAAAGACGAGGCGAAGATATGTGGCGCAGGCCGCCAGGCCTGCGTGCAGGCTGACAGCCTGCGCTACGTTACCTGCGAACGCTTTAGGTAGATAGTTACGGTTTCACCACCGAGACGCAGAGGACGCGGAGACTATATCCTGAAACCCTGCGCTTTCGGCGCCTCTGCGGTGAATTTTTGCGGTGAAGTCATAAATATAAGCCGCCCCCCATGGGTGAAAGTCACCCATGGGGGGCGGTCTGCCTGCCATGTGGCATTTTGGGCCATTCAAACGCCACTCCGCTCCGCTTCGTGGCTTACTACGAGCAGTTTTCAGACACGCTCTAGGGCTGGAGCACATCTACCCCGCTGAAGAACGCCCTGATGGCAGCCACCTCGGTTGTCTCACCCACAATCTCAAACTCTCCGGTAAGGCGTATCTCCTCCGACGACCTGCCCACCATGACCTCAATAACACCCGGTTCCACCACAAACTCCACATTTCGGTTGTAGAAACCGAGCTGGCTTACCGAGAGCGTGAAGGTTGCGGTCTTCTTTTCCCCCGGTTCAAGGGTGATGCGCTTGAATCCCTTTAGCTCCTTGACCGGCCTGGTGACACTCGACACCACGTCGTGCACGTAGAGCTGGACGACCTCATCCCCCTTCCGCTCGCCTACGTTGGCGACATCCACGCTTATCTGGACTCTGCCTGCTGCCCCCACCTGTTTCGGGGCGATCTGGAGGTTGTCGAATGCAAAGCGCGTGTAACTCAGGCCATGCCCAAACGGGAAGAGCGGTTTGGCGCTCAGAGAGACATAGTCGCCATACGGGAAAGAGCGTCCCCCTGAAGGCTTGTGGCCGTAGAAGATGGGGATTTGCCCCTCGGCGCGCGGGAAGGTGATCGGCAGTTTGCCGCCGGGATTGTAGTCGCCAAACAGCACATCGGCGACCGCTGCACCACCCTCCTCACCCGGCAGCCACGCTTCCACAATGGCCGGGATGTGTTCGGCGATCCAGGGGATCGCATATGGCCGGCCATTTACCAGCACCACCACTACCGGCGTCCCGGTCTCATAGATGGCGCGCACCAGCTCCTCCTGGACCCCGGGCAGTCCTATATCAGCCCGGTCGCGAAACTCACCACAGGTGCAGTCAGGAGTCAAGCCGGATTTGCCACCCACAACCAGTACGGCGACCTCTGCTTGCCGGGCGATGGCGACAGCCTCTGCAAAGCCTTCCTGCGAGGGGTCGGTTACACCGCAGCCTTGAGCATAGTACACCCTGGTTTGGGGCGAGACCTTGCCTTTGATCCCCTCCAGCACGCTCACCATGGGCACATAAATGTCGCTCAACTCCATCTTCTCGGGCATGGGTGTCTCGATGAGACCGCTGCGGCGCATTGTGAAGAGCTCTATGTGGGCAGGGTAGGCGTAATCGCCCAGCATGTTCCTGATGTTGTCGGCATTCGGCCCGATGACGGCGATGGAAGAGAGATCCTTCTTCAGCGGCAGCAGATTGCCTTCGTTCTTGAGCAAAACTATGGACTTCTGCGCTATCTGGCGGGCCAATGTGCGCTGTTCGGGGGTATCAAAGACCTCGGCAACCCTCTCAGCCTCTACATAAGGCTTCTCAAACAACCCCAAGAGGAACTTCATCCTCAGGACCCGACTCACGGCCTGGTCTATCAGGGCTTCCCCGATCGTCCCATCCTGGACGGCCTGGCGAAGGGGCTGGCCATAGCAGTCGGTGCTTGGCAGCTCGATATCAATGCCGGCTTCCAGGGCCAGCCTGGCCGCTTCACCCTTGTCCCTGGCCACATGATGATAACCCGCCAACATATTGATGGCCATGTAGTCGGAGACGACAATGCCGTCAAAGCCCCATTGGTTCCTGAGGATCTCGGTCAGGAGCTCCTTTGAGCTGCCACAGGGGATGCCGTCGAGTTCGTGGTAGGCGTTCATGATGGAAGCCAGCCTGCCCTCCTTGATCGCTGCTTCAAAAGGAGCCAGGAACACCTCGCGCAGTTCCTTGGGCGACAGGTGGGCAGGGGCCCAGTTCAGGCCTCCTTCCGACATGCCGTAGCCCACGAAATGCTTCCCTGTGGCGATGATACCCTGCTTCAGGTCAGGTCCTTGAAGCCCTTTGACATACCAGGTGCCCATGCATGAGACCAGATAGGGGTCCTCCCCGAAGGTCTCCTCCACTCTGCCCCATCTGGGATCTCTGGTAACATCTAATACCGGGGCCAAACCCTGATGAGCTCCCGCCGCCCTCATCTGAGCCCTGATCACGGCTGTCATCGCTGCGGCGAGCTCCGGCTCCCATGTGCTGGCAAGGCCGATGATCTGGGGGAAGCAGGTTGCTCCCTTGGCCATGTAGCCGCTGCAGCACTCCTCGTGAACGATGGCGGGGATGCCCAGCCGCGTATTATGGACCAGAAAGGCCTGGATTCTATTGGCCAGCTCGGCGCTGGCCGCCGGCCCCAGGTTGCTGGCCCCCGCCACGCGGGTGATCTGGCCGATCCCTTTCCCGATCAGCGCTTTTGCTTTGGCTTCGGAAAAGGCCGTGTCTTCCAGCAGTTCGTACACCCACACCCCGCTGAGTTGGGCCAGCTTTTCATCCAACGTCATCCGTGACAGGAGATCGCTGACCCTCTTCTCTATCGGTTGGGCAGGATCCAGGTAGATAGCTTTGCTGTGTGCTGCCATTATGTCATGTACTCCTGTCTATGTGCGTTGCTCTCCCTGACCGTAGAGAAAGCACTTGACGAGGACACCATCCACGTAGACGTCCTGCGGGGCTTCGCGTTTGCACCTCTCCATCACGTAGGGGCACCTGCCGGCGAACTTGCAGCCAACCCGCAGGTATTCTTCTTGCTCGCTCTCCGCAAGCTGCACTTTGGTCGTCCACCGCTTCTTGGGATCTGTTTCGGGGATACACTCCCGCAGGAGCTCAACGTAGGGATGCTTGGGCTCCATGAGCACCTTTTCCACGTCGCCCATCGTAACGATGTTGCCCCTGAGCATGATGGCGATGCGGTTGCATACGTAGTAGGCGGTGGCCAGGTCGTGGGTAATGTAGAGCACGCTCACTCCGAACTTCCCCACCAGCTCCCGAAACAGGTTCATGATGGACATCCGGATCGAGGCATCCACCATGGAGACCGGCTCGTCTGCGATCAGCAGGGACGGCTCAGTAAGAAGGGAGCGGGCGATGGATACCCTCTGCAATTGGCCGCCGGAAAACTCGCTGGGATAACGGCCGGCGATCTCTTGGTAACTCAAACCAACCGCTTCCAGGGCCTTATCAATGCGTGCGATGGCCTCCGTATGGTTTCTCGCCAGGCGAAAGTTATGTACGGCCTCAAAGAAATAACTCTCCACCTGCCGTAAGGGGTTGAAGGTCTCAAAAGGGTTCTGGAACACGGCCTGGACGCCTGCGGTACGCCAGACCTCTTTCCCTGTAATGGGTGTTCCGTCCTTCCGTCTGTAAATGATCTGCCCAGACGTGGGCTCTTCAAAGCCCAAGATCATGCGTGCAATGGTGGTCTTCCCACACCCGCTCTCCCCGGCCAGCCCGAAGATCTCTGCGGACTCCACATGGAAAGAAACGCGGTCCACGGCCGTGATCCTGAGCCTGGAGATCATACTGCCCATGTGGAAGACTTTGGTGACATCCTGAAGCTCAAGAATCTTGGTCATCTTTGCCCTTCTGTAATCAGCCAGCATGCTACCCTGTGTTGATCACCCATGTTCTGGAACTTGGGCACCTCCTGGCTACAGATCTCCATAGCCAGGCGACAGCGGGGGTGGAAGGCACACCCGCTTGGAGGGTCTGCGAGCGAGGGAGGGGCTCCGGGAGCGCTCTCCCGCATCCCTTTGTCACCAAACTGGGGCAGGGAATTGATCAGATACCTGGTATAGGGATGAAGGGGTTGTTCGAAGATAGTATTGACTCTCCCCTCCTCGATAATCCTTCCGGCATACATGATGCCAACGCGGTCAGCGATATTGGCGAGAACGCCCATGTCATGGGTAATAATGACCAGGGTATTCTCCAGCCTCTCCTGGACCTCCTTCAGGAGCTGGAGGACCCCCCGCTGCACTACCACATCCAGCGCGGTAACGGGCTCATCGGCGATCAGCACGCGCGGGGAGAGGAAAGATGCCAGCGCGATGACCACCCTCTGGCGCATCCCGCCGGAGAGCTGGTGCGGATAGGCCTCCAAAACCTTCGGCGGCAACCCCAGTTCCACAAGATGTCGCTGGGCCAGTTCCAGCACATCGCGTTTCGCATCGCGGGGGACATGGCTTTCCAGGAAATCTCTGAACGTCCCTTTGAGCTTGATGACCGGGTTGAGATTGCTCATCGAGCTTTGGGGGACATAGGAGATGAATTTCCACCGCAGCTCACGCCTCTCCTCCGGCCGCAAGGAAAACAGGTCCAGTTGCTCCTGGCCAACCCGGTACCAGACCTTGCCGTCTATCAACCTCAAGGGCGGTTCGATGTTGCCAAAGAGGGTTTTCACCAGGGTGGTTTTGCCGCACCCGCTCTCCCCGGCAATCCCGTATACCTCGTTCTCCTGGATCTCCAGGTCAACGCCGTTGACGGCCTGGACCACCTTCCTGGTCCCGAACATGTCCAGGATATAGAAAGAGCGCAGTTGTTCTGCCTTCAGCACCCACATGGATGTCACTCCCTCACCTTGCCCCCACCCGTTGGATGCGCGCCCTGGGGTCCAGGTACTCGCTAATGCCCAGGGACACCAGGTACAGGGAAACGAACAGGGCAATACTGATCCCGATCGGAGCCAGCAGCCACCACCAGAGGCCGAGGAGCATCGCCTGATAGCTGACAGCCCAGCGCAGCATGGCCCCCAGGGTGGGAATCTCCAGGTTGGTCAGGCCGATAAGCGCCAGGGTAATCTCCATCCCCACCACCCACGCCATATTGTTGATAAGGGTGGTGAAAACCAGGGGCATGATAAAGAGGGAGTACTCTTTGAAGATCAGTTTACGCGTAGGGGTTCCGGAAAGGATGGCGGTATAGGTGAACTCCCTCTCCCGCAAACTCAACACTTGAGACCGGATGAGCCGGGCATCCCATGCCCATCCCAGCACCCCCAGCAGTATCACCAGGGTCGCCGTGTTCATGTGTTCCCGCACCAGCATCGCCAGCATGACGATGATCAGGAACAGCGGCATCACCAGGAATCCGTCGCTGATGAACATGAGCACCCGGTCAACGATACCTCCGCTGTAGCCGGCCACCAGGCCCACCACCACGGCAATGACCCTGGAAATCGCCGCCGCGAGCACCGCCAGGGTGAGGGAATTGCGCACGGCAAACGTCATCTGCCAGAACACATCCTGGCCCTTAGAGTCCGTTCCCAAAGGGTGCTCCCACGAAGGGGGCAAGTCGCGTGGGACCACGCGCCATTCAGTAGGATCGTAGGGGGAAAAGAACGAGAGAATGGCCAGGATGAGGAGCACAAGAACCACCACCGCGCCGAGGCTGAACCGGCCGTCTCTGGAGAGCTCTCTCAAAGTCTTCATTTAGCCCGTTCTCCACTTACCTGTATCTGATCCTGGGATCGAACAACGGATACAGAAGGTCTATGAGCAGGATCAAAGTTGTGATGGCGACGATGGAGATAGTGGTAATCCCCATGATCAGGTTATAGTCACTATTCACGATAGCCCGGTAAAGCAAGAAGCCCAACCCGGGGTAGGAAAAGACGATCTCTGTGATCAGGGCGCCACCGAAAATCTGCCCAAGGGAGAGGGTAAGCCCGGTGATCTGGGGCAGTAAGGCGTTCCTCATGGCATAGCGGCCGAAGATCGCTCGCTCCTTAACCGATGCGATCTTGGCGTACCGTATGTAGTCCTCCTCTTTCACGCCCTGGATGATGAGCCGCATGGTCTGGTGGTTGACCGCCACGCCCAACAGGCTCAAGGAAAGGGCTGGCAGGAAGGCATGGTTGAGGACGTCTTTGATGAAGGTCCAGGTGAAGGCAATCTTCATGCCGATGGTATATCCTCCCTCAAAGGGGAAGATGGGAAGTAGATAGGCAAACAAGATGACGAGGGTCAGGCCCAATACGTAATAGGGGATAGGACGCAAGAACATGACTACCCAGTCGAGAATCCTCAGCAACCCGTTTCCCGTGAAGTAGCCTGAGAGCCCTCCGGTTATGTTCCCGATAATCCAGGACAACACGGTGGTCGTGAGGAGTAATCCGACCGTCCAGGGAAAGGATCGGCTTATAAGGTTGATCACCGGAGTAGGGAACGAGAAATACGAGGGGCCGAAGTCAGCGGAGAAGAGCCTCCTCCAGAACGAGATGTACTGCTCGGGCAATGACTTCTCCAGGCCATACATATCTCGCAAAGTATTCACCATCTCCCTGACCGCTTCGGGGTCGCGAAAAGTCCCCTGAGCTTGCAGCGTGGCGACCATGCTCTCGATGGGGTCGCTGGGCAGCAGCCTGGGGATGATGAAGACCACCGTGATCCCCAGCCAGGTGACAAGCACGTATTGTATTAGCCGCGGGATAAGATATCGTCTTACGAACCTCACCCGATTCTCCTTTTTCTAGGGTAAGTCTGTGCCACTATCAGGGACACAACCATCAATAACAGGAGTTACGCGCTTTGAGGCGTATCGCCCCATCCCCCTACCCCCTTCCCCGCCTTTGCGGGGAAGGGGGCTCGAGATTATAAGGGTATTCTGGGCGGCTTCGCCGCCCAGAATACCCCTTCCAAAGGATTCCCCCCGCCCTCAATTGGGGGCGGGGGCCAGAGAGTAGGGGCACAGCGTAGTGCAACTGCGCAACTCCTGTCTATAAACCGAATAGAACGGTTGTCAAATGAGCAAGGGAACTCTTTCAGCGCTCTCCCGATGACGGTAGGACTTGGGAATCATCAGGAGAGCTCCGGCGTCATTACACCCTCTCTGCCTCTTCGCGCGCGATCTGGACCCAGCGAATCACCCGCCGGGGGTCGTTTTGGATCGTATGATTGTCCTTCATGATCACTTCAACGCGGCAGTTGTGTTGGCGAGTGATCTGCAATGCCTGGCGTAACTTGGCGCGGACATGCTCTTCGTCAAACGAAGGCAGCGCCAGATCGGTAGGGCTGGGCTTCATCGAGAAGATATACCGATCCCCTAACCGCTCAGCCATCACAGCGATGTTGGACCAGGGAGAAATTGAGACACGGCGCAAACGGGGGATCTGCTCTACAATATGCCAGCGCGTGTCCAGCGGCTCGCAGCAGCCGTAGCAGTTCAGCCCGAACCGCTCCAGAATGCTTACCTGATAGGGGAAGACGAACTCGGCGAACATGCGCGGTGAGATCCCCACCGTTTCCTGGCTCTCGGCGAAGCCCCACATGTCGCAGGTGCGCACCTTACCAGCAAAGTCGGGCTGCGGCAACTCGCGTGTCCAGCCGAACCCACCCGACCCAACATAGGTGCCATCGTTGTTGAGGCTGAGAAGCCCATTGCGCTCCAGGAACTCCAACTTGGCCAGATGTCCATCCCGCAAGAAAGCCATCAGCCGGTGCAGCTCATTGGGATAATCCACCATGTCGTACATGATCTGGCCCAGACCGCGCAGGTTGACCAGGGTCCAGGTCATTCCCAGTGTCCACCACCACGCCGTCTTCAGACGTACAGAGAGAAGATCGCCCAGCGTCTCATGAGCGAGCTCGACCACGCGGGCGGTGGCCTGGTGATCTATTGTGATCTGCGGGAAATGCAAGCGATCGAGATCGGCATAGCTTTTCAGAGGCGCGTCCCAGGTGTAAGCACCGCCATGCTGGCCGCCGATCTTCGTCTCGTGCATGCCCCAGTCGCTTTCAGTGTAGACATGGGGCACGTTGAAATACGGTTCAATGACCCGGTCATCGCGCATCTCAGCGCCCCAGAAGATCTCTTTGCGAAGGGTTATCTCCCAGCTGCGGGCCAACTCCCCTTCGCACTCCAGGTGGGCCGGGGTGATGATCTCGTTCCAGCCATTCTCGGGATCACAGAAAACAAGGGGCCGCGTGGGCTCCAGCGCGTTATGCCGATACCAGAGATCGCGTTTCTCTTGCTCGATGGGCCGGGCTGCCAGCTCTGCCACCTGGGCAGCCAGCCGGCGGAGTACCTCTCGATCCCTGGCACTGATGGTCAGGTCGGTGGCGGTTTTCTCCTGCGCGCTCAAAGCCGCCTGTGTTTGATCGGTTATAGCTTGTCTTACCAGAGTGTCTACGTTTTGCAACATTGTCCAGGGCTTTCTCCATCCACAGGGCTTTGCCCTTTCAGCCCGGCGGCTTCAGTCCCTGGCTGCCTGGGCGGGGGGTGCGAGCTAAAGCTCGCAATACAGCTCTGCAACTCCAATGCGAGCTGAAGCTCGCACTACAGCCCTGCAACTCCAATGCGAGCTAAAGCTCGCAGTACAATCCGGCTGTTTTCGGGGCATAACACACGAGCAGGGGGAGAACCCCCTGCTCGTGGTTCCTCTTCAGGGTTATGCCTTATCGTCCAGTGGGCTCCAGGAAGGGCAGCATGTACTTGAAGTTGGGCCAGTGATGGTACGGCTGAGTGTAGATGTTCTCCGCACCCGGCCAGTTCGTCCAGTAGTACTCGTCCCAGGTGAGGGCCCCCACATAGGTGTAAGTGGCGATACCTGGCATCTCCTCAACGGCGATCTTCAGCCCTTCCATGCCGAGCTCGATGATCCGCTCAGTGTCGTTCCAGTCGGTCTTGCTGAGCTCAGCGATGACCTTATCCATGCGCGGATCTGACCAGCGGGAGAGGTGGCCATAGTGCGGCTTCCCCAGCTCCTTCTCCACGTAGGCCGAGTTCCAGTTATCAAAGGTCCGGTAGAGGTCAACGTGGCCACCCCAGGGCTCGTAGGCCGGCCAGGCCGTGCTGACATCGAATTGGCCGTTCAGGTTGAGCGTACTCCACGTCTCGCTCACCTGTGCTTCCACATCGATCCCGAACTTGCGCCACTCCTGCACCGCGGCAAAGGCGTTCTGGTAGTGGTGATGACCGGGGTTGGGATCGGTGAGGACGGTGAACTTCCACGGCGTGCCGTCAGGGAGGAGCCACTTGCCATCCTTGTCCCGGGTGAAGCCGTTCTTCTCCAGCAGCTTGGCCGCTACATCCGGCGCGTACTTCCACCAGCCATAGCCGAAAGTCGCCTTGATCTGCTCAGGATCCTCGGGGACCACATACCCTCGGCTTTTCGCGTATTGGGCAAGGCGGAAGGGGGCCTCTGGGTCATAAGGCTTGAAGGTCTCTCCATTGCCCAGGTCCAGAGTGAATTCCTGCAGCCATGGCTCCATCGGCTTGTAGTATTCCCTCAAGTATAGGGGCACAGAGGGGGTGAGAAGCGCGCTCATCATGAGGGCGCCATCCATGGCGTTGGCGCTGTATGAGACGATGTCAATGGCCAGGGCGAGGGCCCAGCGCACTTCTCGGTTGTCGAACGGTGGCTTGAGGGTGTTGAAGGTGAGGCCGGTGACGCATGGGTCAGTGTTGACCACCCATGGGAACTCGCGGCGGTAAGCGCGGGCATAGGGGTTCTGAGCCAGGACGGCCCTCAGGGACTCGAGGGTTAGCTGCGCCGAGTCGAGCTCATGGCGCACCTGGGCGATGACCGCGGATGCGGGGTCCTGATGAGTGACGAACACGACGTACTTGGGCTTGGGCTTGCCATAGAGCATCCCGGTGGGAGTCCTGTCCCAGTCGTCCCGCAACTGCCAGGCCGTCCAGAACCCGGCCGGGTCATAACTATGGAGCACATACGGCCCCAGGCTCAGGGGTGGGTTGTACTCAAAGGTCAGGATGTCCTCCACCTTCTCAAACACATGCTTGGGCATGATGAAGAGGCATCCCCACCGATCGAGGAAGTAGGCGTGGAAGCGCGAGTTCGGCTCAGACAGCTCGACCACCACCGTATACTTGTCCGGGGCAGAGACGCTCTTTACCTTTTGGAGCTGGACGTTGTAGTTCAGCCCCTGAGTGGCCTTGACCTTCTCGATGGTGAACACCACGTCGTCCGCGGTGAACTCCACCCCGTCGCTCCAGTACACCCCCTCCCTGAGCTTGACCGTCATCTGGGTGAAGTCTTCATTGTATTGGGGCGGAGCAGCCGCCAGGCTGTTGATAACTTCCCCGACCGCGGGCTCAATGGTCCACAACGGCTCGTTCATCAGTTGGGCCATGCCGCGGTCTCGGTTCTTCCAGCCCACCCATTCGTTGAAGTTATCGGGGGTGCCGACGCGTCCCGTCAACTGCTGCGCGAACAGGGTTTCACTGCGGGGAAACCCCATCACAATCTTTTCCTCTGCCTTTGGCGCCGGAGCAGGTGTGGCGGTGACGACTTTCTCGACGACCACCTGCTTTTCCACCACGGCAGGGGCAGCCGGCATACACGCACTGAGCACCAGGAATACAACCATCAACAGGCCAGATAGGAGAAACAGTTTGCGAGACATTTTCTCCCTTCCTCCTCGAAGTTGCTAAGGCACTCCGGATCATTACCCTAAAGGCAATTCATCTCTGTACCCCTGGCATCAATCACCCCCTTTCTCAGTGGACGAGGCGTACTTCATGCCTCCTTGGTCTGGGTAACGCTGTAATACGAGGACAGTCAGTGTGGGTCGGCCGTGCTGCTAAGCCTCACGGTGGCTTTTCTCATACCACAGAACTACATAAATGTCAAAACAGGGCTACCAGTTGACCCTGGCCCGGGACGGGCATCGGTGACTTGTGGGGATTCGTGAGGGGCAAGGCCAGGGCAAGCTGGAGAGTGAAATGGCCCTAACGCGCGATATAGCCGGGCTTGACAAAAACGGGCTGTGCGATCATGCTGTACTCGTTGCCGGGATGGTTCGAAAAAGGATACATCGCAAGGAGAGACACACCATGACGAGCCAACTGTTGAACCCAGCCTTGATGCCAGAACTGCAACCCACTCACGAATTGCGCCTCCTGGCTGCGGCAGCTCCCCAGTATCCCTTCGTGGCGACCACCCGTGCTGAGGCAGAGGCATGGCAACAGGCGTGCCGCCGCGCCCTGGCCGATGTGGTCGGCTTTCTGGATGAGCCCGCAGTGGACCCGGCGCCAGAGCTGATCGAGGAGGTGGACCGGGGCGATCACACGCGCTATAAGGTGCTCATCGCCACGGCACCCCATGCCCGCATGCCGGTTTACCTGCTGCGGCCGAAGGGTGCCAGGGGCCGCCTGCCCGTGGTGCTGGCCTATCACGGCCACGGCTACGGCGTGAAGGACATCGTGGGCCTTTGGGAGGACGGAGAGGAGCGCTATGAGCCGGATGGCTACCACAGCGATTTCGCCGTCGCCCTCTGCCGCCATGGCTTCCTGGTGGCCGCGCCGGAGATCGCCGGCTTTGGCGAACGCCAGACCGACTACAGTTATCTGAACAAAACCCTGGGCCAGCCCGAGCCCACCACCTGCCATAACGCGGCTACCTATGCCTTCATGCTGGGGAAGTCGCTGGTCGGCCTGCGGGTGCGCGATGGCATGCGCCTGGTAGACTACCTGGCCACCCTCCCCGAAGCTGACGTCAAACGCCTGGGGGCGATGGGGATCTCCGGAGGCGGGATGCTGACCTTCTTCCACACCGCCCTGGACCCGCGCATCAAAGCCTGCGTAATCAGCGGGTACTACAGCACTTTCCGAGACAGCATCCTGGCGATGCACCACTGCACCTGTAACTTCGTCCCCGGGCTGCTGCGCATTGGCGAGATGACGGATCTGGTGGGCCTGATCATGCCCCGGCCGATGCTGGTCGAGGCCGGCACCCGAGATCCCATCTTCCCCATTCAGGCTGTGCGCCAGAGTGTGGCGCGGGCGCGCGAGATCTGTACTGTCTTGGGTGGCGTGGGCGAGAGGGATGTGGAGCTAGACGAGTTTGAAGGACGGCATCGCATCAGCGGCCGGCGGGCCTATAGCTTTCTGCAGGAGCGCCTCCAGGCCTGACCCGCCTGGGCTGATGCCAAAGCGCTGTCGGCCTGGTGAGCGATTCGCCTGCCAGTGGAGAGCTGTGCTATACTGGCTGGTAGACCCAGTTGTTCGGGAGACCTGCGTGAGAGGAGAGTTTGCTTTACCGTGAAAGGAATATCCTGCTTTCCCTTTGTTTTAGCCGTCTTGCTGAGCCTGGCGCTGGTCGCGGCCGGGTGTGTGCCGTTGCCGGCGCAGCCCATTGCCCCTGTCCAGAGCCCCGCGGCGCTGGCGGGGGCGGCGGCGCGGCCAATGGGGGAAGGGGCATC
>DAOTZS010000256.1:0-33203 GCA_034434335.1 Anaerolineae bacterium | reverse complement strand
AGTGCCTCCTCCCGCCGGCCCAGGGCGGAGAGGTCGCTGCCCAGATTGTTGAGGCTCTCGGCCAGGTCGGGGAGGAAGGCCTGGGGGTTCTGACGGGCCAGTCTGCGGCGGATTTCCACCGCCTCCTGCGTCGCCGTTAGTGCCTCCTCCCGCCGGCCCAGGGCGGAGAGCATATAGCCCAGGTTGTTGAGGCTCATCGCCAGGTCGGGGAGGAAGGCCTGGGGGTTGGCCTGGGCCAGTCGGCGGCGGATCTCCACCGCCTCCTGGGTGGCCTTCAGCGCCTCCTCCCGCCGGCCCAGGGCGGAGAGGTCCCGGCCCAGGTTGTTGAGGCCCCCCGCCAGGTCGGGCAGGAAGGCCGCGGGGTTGCCCTCCGCCAGCCGCCGATAGTGACCCACCGCCTCCGCCGTCGCCGCCAGCGCCTCCTCCCGCCGGCCCAACGCAGAAAGGGCATAGCCCAGCATCCCCCACGCCCGCGCCCGTTCACTCTCGTTAGTCGCCAGGTCGGCCAGGGCCCGGTAGAGGGGTTCCTGGATCGGCCGCAAAGCCAGGGTGCGGTCGGGTGCGGGCAGGCGACTGTCCAGTTCCTCCAGAAAAGCCCGCAGCGCCTCTTTCTCCCCCGCTTCCGGCCGCGCGCAGAGGCGCGCCACATGGTCGGTCACGGCCGCCATCCAGGTCTGGACGTCGCCGCCGGAGACGGTGCGGGGGTGCCCGGCGATGCGCTGCAGCACACTTAGGGCCTGCCACACCTGCTCGGCCGCCGCCTGGGGCCCGGCCACCACCCCGGCCCGGTCCGGCAGGGCATGCGCCAGCAGACCGGCATCCCGGCCGAGCTGCCGCTCCACCACCCAGTCCGCCAGCGGGTCGGGTTCGATGGGAGCCAGGACGCACCTGTCATGGGGACACAGCGTTCCGACCAGGATGGCCTGGTCCTGGGCGGCCAGGGGCAGAGGGAAACATTCCCTCAGGTACGCCAGCACGTCTGCGCGTGCGGGGAAGGGCCGGCCCAGGGTCGCCAGCACGTGCACCTGCTCGATGAAGTCCAGCGCCTCCGTCTCGTACACGGCGGGAAGATGATGGGCCCGCAAGCGCCGCCGCCACAGCTCACGCTCCCGCGCCCAGGTCCGCTCCAGGATCTCCTCCTCGTCCGCGCTGTTCTGCAGCCGCTCTCCGGCCAGGACCAGGAGGGCCAGCAGGAGCACGAAGAGCGGCCGCTCGGGGAGGCGCGCAGGGGCCACGATCTCCCGCCCATCCTCTGGAGTCGCCACCTGCCGGAAGCGCTCGATCGCGCTCGCGAAGAGGACGGCCCGATCCTCCCCGGCCAGGGCCGGCAGGGAAAGGGGCACGCTCTCCACCGTCGCCAGCGCCAGCAGCTCCGGCAGGGCCACGTAGCGCGGGTCGGACGGGCTGCGCAGCAGGTCCCGGAACCAGACGGGCTCGGCCCGGTCCAGGAGCACCAGGGCAAAGGGCCGGCTGCGCTGGCGCTGTTCGGCCATCGCCGCCAGGAGCGCTTCCACCTCCCCGACGCGATTGCCGGCGTAGTCCAGGGCCAGGAGGATGGGCCGATCGGAAGCCACGAAATGGTGGGCGTTCTCCGCGGTGACCGCGCCATCGGCCACGAAGCCGACGAGCCACCCCTCGTCGCGCAGGGCCTCCCCGGCCTCGATAAGCAGGCGGGTCTTGCCGGCACCGCCGGGGCCGACGTAGAGGCGCAGCCCCAGCCGCCGGCCCTGTTCCTGCCCCGCCAGGCCGCGCGCCCAGGCCAGGAGGTCCGCCAGCGTGGCCTGGTGCTGCTCGCCCACGTAGGGCACAAGGCGGTACTCCGGCCGCAGCATGAGGGGGCCCAGGCCAAGGGAAATGTCATAACGCCGCAGGGGCCAGCGCACCTGGCGCCAGGCGCGCAGCCGCTCCGAGTCCAGCAATGCCTGCAGGCCTTGCTCCAGGTGGACGGTGCGCTGCAGCAGTTCTCGTAGCGCCGGCACGCCCACGTGGGCCAGCGCGTCCCGGTGGTCCAGGAGCACGCGGTAGTATGCGTCCACCAGCCGGCGCGTCAGGGCCTCGCTGCCGGCGTCCAGGAGCCGCAGGCGATCGGCCGCTGCATCCAGCGTCCGGCGGGCGGCCTGCGTCGCGTCCAGGCCGGCCGTCTCCACCAGCTCGGCCGCCGCCAGGCCGTGTTCGTCCAGGATGGCCAGGCCCTCGGCCAGGGCGATGGCGACGGTCTGGTCGGCGTGGTCCGGGCCTTCCCGCTGAAGGAACGCCCGGAAGTCCGCTGCCATCGCCTTCACGACCTCGCGGACCTCCTCGGGCAGGTCACGGGAGACCTGGGTCAGCTCGCTGTAGAAGGCGCCGGCGCCGGCCAGCAGCGGGCCTACGCCGGGGAGGGCGTCCGCGGCCTCGACCAGGCCGACGAGGCCGGCGCGTTTGAAGGCTTCGGTGCGGTTGGGTTTCATGGGTGGCATGTCCGTCACCTCGCAGGCCCGCCGATTGGTGAACGATCAGAGCCAGGGCTGTTGCGGTCGGTCCTCCGGCCGCAACAGGGGAACAGATACAACGACATTTTACTGCGACAACGATTTTTGGTCCAACCCGGCAGGTTCAAACGGGGCTCTACGTCCGATAGCGGCGCGGGGTAATCCTGTGATCGGGCACCCCTCGTACTCCGCGCTTCTGCCCCACAACCCCACACACCCCAAATAGCCCAAACAGCACTTCCGCGCTATAATATCCTCAAACTACCCTTTGAGGAGCTTTCATGGATAACGAGTTCGTGTCGCTGGCCAGCCCCGCGTCGGCCATGCCCACCGATATCGGCATCGTCCGACCAATCAGCATCGAAGAAGAGATGCGCGGGTCATATCTTGATTACGCCATGAGCGTGATCGTCGCCCGCGCCCTGCCCGACGCCCGCGATGGCCTGAAACCCGTCCAACGCCGCATCCTTTACGCCATGCACGACATGGGGCTGCGACCCGGCTCATCCTATAAGAAGTCGGCCCGCATCGTCGGCGAGGTACTGGGTAAGTATCACCCCCACGGCGACGCGGCCGTATACGAGGCTATGGCCCGCATGGCGCAGGACTTCAGCCTGCGCTACCCGCTGGTAGACGGCCAGGGTAACTTCGGCTCGGTGGACGGCGACTCGCCGGCCGCCATGCGCTACACCGAGGCCCGGCTGGCACCCGTGGCCGAAGCCATGCTGGCCGATATTGACAAAGAAACGGTGGACTGGGTAGATAACTTCGACGGCAGCCTCCAGGAACCGGCCGTGCTGCCTGCCCTGCTGCCCAACCTGCTCCTCAACGGCAACAGCGGCATCGCGGTCGGCATGGCCACCAACATCCCACCTCACAACCTCAACGAACTGGCCGACGCCATCGCCTATCTGGTGGACCACTGGGAGCGCCTGGAGGAGATCACCGTTGACGAGCTGATGACGTTTATCCAGGGGCCAGATTTCCCCACCGGCGGCATCCTGATGGGCCGCGAAGAGATCAGGCAGGCCTATGGCACCGGCAAGGGCCGGCTGACCCTGCGCGCCGTCACCCAGATCGAAGAGCTGAGCGCCGGCCGCTTCCGCATCCTGGTCAGCGCCATCCCCTTCCAGCTCAACAAGAGCACCATTCTCGAGCGCATCGCCGAGCTGGTGCGGGACGGCCGCTTGAGCGACATCAGCGACCTGCGCGATGAATCAGATCGGCAGGGGATGCGGATCGTGATCGAGCTCAAGCGCGGTGCCCTGCCCCGCAAGGTGCTCAACCGGCTTTTCAAATACACCCCCTTGCAGACCACCTTTGGGGTGAACATGCTGGCCCTGGTGGATGGTGAGCCCCGGCTGCTTAACCTCAAGCGGGCGCTTCAACACTATGTAGAGCACCGCATTGAGGTCATCACCCGGCGCACGGCCTATCTGTTGCGCATGGCGCAGGAGCGCGCTCACATCCTGGAGGGCCTGCGCATCGCGCTCCGGTTCCTGGACGAGGTGATCCGCATCATCCGCGGGGCCGAGAGCGCCGATGCAGCCAAAGCCGAGCTGATCGGCCGCTTTGAACTGAGCGAGCGCCAGGCCCAGGCCATCCTGGACATGCAACTGCGCCGGCTGGCCGGCCTGGAACGCCAGAAGGTGGAGGAGGAATATAACACCCTGCTTGGGCAAATCGCCGCCTATCAGGAGCTGCTGGCCGACCCCGCGCGCGTCCTGGCGGTGGTCAAAGAGGAGGTGCTGGCCCTCAAAGAGCGCTTTGGCGATGCCCGCCGCACTCAGATCGTGCCCCAGGCCGCCGAAGACTTCTCAGAAGAGGACCTGATCCACCAGGAAAAGGTCTTGATCAGCGTCACGCAGGCAAGTTATGTCAAACGCACTCCTCTCAGCGCTTACCGTTCGCAGCGCCGCGGCGGCCGCGGGGTGCAGGGGATGCGCACTAAGGAGGAGGATGAGGTTGTCGACCTCCTCTTCGCCCAAACCCTGGACTACCTCCTCTTCTTTACCAACCGGGGACGGGTCTACAGCCAGCGCGTGTTTGCCCTCCCCGACGCCGCGCGCGATGGCCGCGGCTTGCCCCTGGTCAACTTCCTGAACCTGGCCCCCAATGAGCGGGTGACCACCCTGCTGGTGGTGCCTGATTTCGAACAGGCCGAGTACATCACCCTGCTCACCCGCCAGGGCCGCATCAAGCGCATGCGCCTGAGCGAGTTCGCTACTGTACGGCCTAGCGGCATCATGGCCATGAGCCTGGAGCCGGGGGACGAACTGGGTTGGGCGCGCGCTACCACCGGGGATCGCGACTTGATCATTGTCAGCGCTGGTGGCCGCGCTCTGCGCTTCCACGAAAGCGAGGTGCGCCCTATGGGCCGCATGGCATCTGGCGTGATGGCCATGCGCTTGAGCGATCACGACTGTATCGCGGCTTGCGACGTGGTGGAGCCAGGAGGCGATCTCCTGCTCATTACCGAGCGGGGTTGGGGCAAGCGCATGCCGCTGGACGAGTTTCCGCGGCACAGCCGGGCCAGCCAGGGTGTCTGGGCGGTGGCTCATAACAGGCTGGAGCAGACAGGCAAGGTGGTGGCGGCCCGGGTCGTGCAACCCCAGGATCAGGTGACCATCATCACCGCCAACGGGGTTGCCCTGCGCACCCCTGTCAGCACCATCAGCCAGATGGGGCGCCTGACGCGCGGGGTGCGGATCATCACGCCGGATGAGGATGACGTGATTGCAGCCATGGCGCGCCTGGCCGCGGCGATGGATGGACCTGCTGCGCGCGTCGGCCGGCGCGCGCAGGGCTGGATATCCGAGGAGGAGAACGGCGGTAACGGCCGCGAAGAGTAGTCGTAACTATTCAGACGCGCCAGCCCGCCCTGCCTGCGGCCCGCGGCAACGGTAACAGGCTGGCTCCGCCTTGCGGGAGTCCAGAGTCTTTGGGGGTGAGATCCCATGCTCAGCAGCTTACTGCGCCGTGGAATCGGCCTGCAACTGGAAGTGATGCCTGAGCCAGCCGCCGACCTGTTGGCCGAGACGCTGGTGGCATTCGCCAACGCCGACGGCGGCACGGTGCTGCTCGGCGTGGATGCGGGTGGGCAGGTGACCGGCACCCTGCAGCTCGAAGACGCCGAGAGCGCCCTGCGCGCCGCGCTGAGCCAATGTCGGCCGCTGGTGCGCACCGAATGGCAGCAGTTCGAAGACCGCAACGGCGTGGCAGTGGCGATCACCGTGCCGCGTAGCACTGAGCTGCACGCCCTGGCCGACGGCCGGGTGCTGGTGCGCACCCATGCCGGCAACGAGCCGCTCGACGGCACCCGCATCAAACTCCTGGCAGCTACCAAAGCCAGCGGCGACTTCGAGATGGAAGTGGTGGCCGGCGCGGAGTGGGCCGATCTGGATGAAGAGGTGATTGCCGACTACATCCAGCGCCGCACCGCGCGGCTGGGCCGCGACCTGGGCCAGACCGAGGAAGAGCTGCTGCAGGCCATCGGTGCCTTGAACCCCCAGGGGGAGATCACCGTGGCCGGTATGCTGCTCTTCGGCAAAAACCCCCAGTTCTTCATCCCCCAAAGTGGCCTGATCTACGTGCGTTTCCCTGGCAGCGACCCGCGCGGGCCGGGTGGCCTGGCCGGCTATAGCCGCCGCGAGGAGTTCAACGGCGCGCTGGCGCGCGTCATCGAGTCCTGCTGGGCTATCCTTCTGCAAGAGATGCGGGGCGAGGCAGTCGTGCGCGGGCTGAAGCGCGAAGACCGTATGCTCTATCCCCCCTTTGCTGTGCGCGAAGCCCTGGTCAACGCTGTCTGCCACCGCGACTACCGTCTGACGGGCCGCCGCGTCGAGATCCGCCAGTTCGACGATCGGGTGGAGGTGAGCAGCCCGGGCGGCCTGCCCGGCTATATCACCCTCGACAACATCGTCGAGGAGCACTTCTCCCGCAATCCCCGCCTGGTAAACGGGTTGTTCGAATGGGGCTATATCGAGCAATTGGGCCTGGGCATTGACCGTATGATCGAGGAGATGGTCCAGGCTGGGCATCCACCCCCGGAATTCCGCGCCACCCCCTACTCCTTCACCGTCATCCTGCGTCGGCCAAGCGGCCCGGCCCGCCGGGCCCTGCCCGAATGGGAGGGCCGCATGAACGAGCGCCAGATGCGCGCCCTGCAATACCTGCAGGAATTCGGCCGCATCACCAACCGCGAGTACCGCGAGCTCTGCCCTGACGTTTCACCTGAGACCTTACGCCTCGATCTGGCCGACCTGGTGGACAAAGGGTTGATCATGAAGGTGGGGGACAAGAAGGGGACGTACTATATTCTCAAGTAAACCGCCCGGCTAAGGGGGCAAAGCCCCCCTCGGGACCGAGGGGGGCTGGATTCTTAGCCCGCAGGGCTTCGCTCTTTCAGCCCGGACGTCCCGCGTCCGGGCTGAACTCCGTGACATGAAATATCCAAAAGGATATCCCAAACGGATTTGGGATATCCTTTGGGATATCAGGCCGGCATATCGCCCAAGGGATGGCAGACGGCCTGGTCGGTGGCCACCAGTTGCCCCGCGCGCCAGCTCGCTCGTCCGACGCCAGCGCGCAGGCCAAGCAGGGTCTGAATGGCCCGCTGAAAACGATCGGCGTCGCCAGTGGTGAAAAAACGCAGCTCGCCCGGCGCCAGTAAGCCATCCAGCGGCCGTGCCTGCTGCGCTGCGACCCGTGCCGCCTGTCGGGCTACGGCCGGTGCCGGGTCAATTACCTCCACATCCTGGCCCACGACCTCTTCAATCAGCGGCCGCAGGAACGGATAGTGCGTACACCCCAATACCAGCTCATCCACCCCCGCGCTGAGCAACGGTGCCAGGTATTCCTGCACCGCCCGCCGCGCCCGGGGCGAGTTCAGCTCCCCTGCCTCCACCAACGGCACCAGCTCCGGGCAGACCTGGATATGCACCCGCACCTGGCGAGCGAAACGGTCAAGCAGGCTGGCAAACAGCTCTCCCTGGAAAGTAGCAGCCGTGGCGATCACCCCGATGTGGCCGGTGCGCGTGCGCTCGGCTGCCGGCTTTACCGCCGGCTCCATCCCTACGAAAGGTGTCTCTGGATAGCGCTGACGCAGCCAGTGCAGCGCCGCCGCCGAGGCAGTGTTACAGGCGATGACGATCAAATCAGCACCCTGTGCCAGCAAGAAGCGGGTAATGCCCTCCGCCAGGTGGCGGATCTCAGTCAGGGAGCGTTGCCCATAGGGCACATTGGCCTGGTCGGCCAGGTAGATCAACGGATGCGCGGGGAGCTGGTGCATGACCTCCCGCAGCACCGAGAGGCCGCCGACACCGGAATCAAACAGGCCAATGGCCGGCAGCGGAGCTGAAGCCGAGGGCATGGCACTCCCTCCTACCCGGGCTATCTCAAGGGCAACAGGCGGCCACAAACGCTGCGAACAGCCGGCGAGCCAGGGGGTCGCTATCGAACATGCCCTCTGGGTGCCACTGCACCCCCAAAGCAAACCTGCGGGCCGGCTGCTCGATGGCCTCGATGATGCCGTCGTCGGTCCAGGCCACGGGCCGGAAGCCCTCACCCACCTCTCTGACTGCCTGATGGTGAAAGCTGTTCGTGGCCCACTCTTCTACCTCGAGCAGGGCGGCCAGCTTGCTGTCGTGGGCAATGCGCACACGATGGGTGGGACGCTCCCAGGGTGAATCTGCCAGGCGATAGGTGTGGAGCAGCGCGCCGGGCACCTGGGCCGCGATGTCCTGGTAAAGGCTGCCACCGGCGGCAACATTGAGCACTTGAATGCCGCGGCAGATAGCCAGGATCGGCAGATCGGCCTGCAGTGCCCAGCGGGCTAACAGCAGTTCGGTGCGGTCCCGCTCGGCATCCACCCTGCCCAGGGCGGGATGAGGCTCTTCGCCGTAGTGAGCCGGGTCCACGTCAACACCGCCGGTCAGGCAGAGGCCGTCTAGCCGTGCGAAGATGGCCTGCAAGGTCTCGTCCGCTAACCACAATGGGATGATGAGCGGCAGGGCGCCGCAGGCAGCCAGGGCATTGGTATAGGTGCTACGGAACTCCAAATCGGGCCGGTTGGCCCTGGCATTTGGCTCCTGATTGGCGGCAGGAATGCCGATCAAGGGCCGGCAATCAGGCAAGGGGGTTGAGTTTGGCATAGTTGGAATGCGATAACACCATGGTTGACAGGCTGGCAATCGGCAGCTTGACGAACAGATGGCCGCGGACAGACATTTCACCCGCCTGCCCGATTATACTGCCTTAACTTCAGACGGACAAACCCTTCCAACGAATCGGGATACGCTCTGTGAAGCCCCCGTTTGACACCCCAATCGCGCTCTGCTATATTCCCCGCTATGAACATCCAGCCACTGGCGAGCATGGCTGAGCGCCCAGCCTCGCAGAACAGGAAGGGTGGTCCTGGTCCCCGGGCTGACCTGCCTCAACGGCTGGCCGGCGCAACCCTCGTCATCGCCTTTGCTGTGCTTTATCTCCTCACCCTCGACAATGGCCTGCGCCCCGACGAACTGGTGGGCGGGGACCTGATCACCCATCAGTATGCCCAGGTGCAGGGCCGTCCAGGCAACGCGCCAGGCTATCCCCTCTACACCATGGGCGGCTGGCTGTGGTTCAGGCTGGGCCGGCTGGTTCTGGGGCCGAGAGCCAACCCCATCCCAATCCTCTCCAGCTACTCGACCCTGTGGGCGCTGGTGGCGCTGTGGCTTCTGTACCGGCTCTCCCCGGAGGTGACAGGACAGGGAAGGGGTAATTGGCCCGTAGCCTGCCTGGTTACCACCTTCTACGGAGTCACCTACTTCTTCTGGTACTACGCGGTGACGACCGAGCAGTACACCTCAGCCGTGGCGTGGACACTGGCGTTGTTCCTGTGCGCCTGGCGCTGGCAGCGCACCCGCCGCGAGAGTTACCTCCTGGTGATGGCACTGCTGGTCGGCATCGGGCTGGCCCACCAGGTGACTATCCTGGTGGCCGTCCCACCGGTGTTATGGTTCATATGGGCCAACGCCAGCCGCCAGCAGAAGGGGTTGGCGCTCTTCCAACAGCCGCGTTACAGGGTGGCAGCGCTTGCGTTGGCCCTGCTGCCCCTGCTCAGCTATGCCTATGTTTATGTGCGCGGCGCGCAACACCCGGAATGGCGAGGTGCTGGTCAGTGGGCCAGCACCTGGCAGTGGTTCTGGGATTTCCTTTCCACAGCCCAGGGCCGGGCAGAGCTGACCTGGTCCTGGCATCCCCTTTTCACCAGCGAGTTCCCCAGCCTGATCTGGGGCGAGATGACCTGGCCGGGGCTGGTGGCGGGGCTGCTGGGTTGGGCCATGCTGGAGCGCCGGCAAGCTCTCACCCTGTACCTGACGCTGCTCCTTTATCTGCTCTTCTGTTGGATTGACCGGCTGGGGAACTGGTATCAGGTGATCATGCCCGTTTATGCTCTGCTCACCCTGGGCATCGCGCGCCTGGCCGACCAGGCGTGGCACATAGGGGAAAGACTGCGGCCAGGGAAGGGTGCTGCTCCCCAGCCGGCCGAAAGCTGCGCCCCAAGTCATGGCCTGCCAGGTGCCTGGCCTCGCGTCCTGGTCCTGCTGGGGCTGGTCGCCCTGCTGGCCTTCAGGGGAGCGATCTCGTACCCACGCGCCGATTGCAGCAACCGTCCTGAGGATACGGCTCTGGAGCCTGGCTGGGCCATCCTGGCCGATGACCCGCTGCCAGGAACGGCCATCTTCGGCACCCTGCCCGAGACCCTGGCCCTTAGCTATCTGACCCAGATCTGGGGCCTGCGCGCGGACCTGCGCCCGGTGACCAGTCTCCAGGCGCGCGAGATCCTGGCAGATGGCGGGCTCTTGGCCGTGACACGGGATGCCCTGCCCCTGGTGCCTGCTGAAATCAGCCCCGACGCGCACTACACGGCCCTGGGCCAGACCCTGGTGGCGCTCAACGCGGCTGCGCAGCACACGCTGCCTAACTGGGGTCAGGCGACACTGCCGTGGAAGCATGACTTCAGCACGGAACTGCGGCTGATCGCTGGCCGGGTGGAGAGGCGGGGTGCCGGGCCGGCTGGGCAGAAGCTATCCGGAGAGGAAGAGGCTCAACTCCTGGTGATGCTGGCCTGGCAGGCCCCCCGCCGGCCGAGCCAGGACTGGTCGGTCTCGGTGCGCCTGAGGCGGGCTAACCAGGAGATCGCCCAACGCGACCTGGCCCATCCTGTGCACGGTGCGTATCCTACCACCCGTTGGTCGCCGGGGGAGGTGGTGGCCGACGCCTACGCGTTCACCCTGCCGGCCGGTGTCTGGCCAGATGGGGTGACCGTGATCGTCTACCGGCGCACATCCGACGGGGAGTTCGTCAACCTGGATACGGCAACCTTTGCCCTGCCATAGAGGCCACCCGAGCTCGTTAGCACGCAAAGTGAAATGCACCCGGCGCAGAGCTTACTTTGCCCCGAGGGCTTATCCGTGCTAGAATTGTTATGACTGCTCTTTTCTTTCAGGGCCTGGCGGCCAGCGAACCAGGCCATCAGGCCGCCATATTGCAAATGGCGACAAGGGTAATATGCGCTTGACTGCGATTATCCTGGCTGCTGGCCAGGGCACGCGCATGAAGTCAGCCCGGCCCAAAGTTTTGCACGAACTGGCTGGCAAACCCATGGTGGCCTATGCCGTCGAGACAGCCACTGCCGTGACCGGGCAACCGCCGGTGCTCGTGATTGGACATGGGGCCGAGCAGGTAAGAGCATGTCTGGGCCAGGCGGCCCGCTACGTCGTTCAGCATCAACAACTTGGTACTGGCCATGCCGTGCTCCAGGCGCGCGACCTTCTGCTGGGACAGGCCGATACAGTGCTGGTCAGCTATGCTGATATGCCCCTCCTGAGCGAAAGCACCCTGCGGAGGGTGGTCGAAGGATATCAGCAGGGTGGCGGGGTCTTGAGCTTCTTGACCGTGATCGCTAAGGACCCGCGCGGATTTGGCCGCGTGGTACGCGATGCGCAAGGCCGGCCAGTGGGCGTGGTGGAAGAGGCCAGTTGTACGCCTGCGCAACTGGCGATCCGGGAACTGAACGCCGGCGTTTACTGCTTCAATGCCTCATGGCTGTGGGAAAACCTGCCTCGCCTTCCCCTGAGCCCCAAAGGGGAGTACTACCTGACCGACACCATCGCCCTGGCGGTGAGCCAGGGGTGCGAAGTCACTGCAGTGCAGACGACCGATGAAGCGGAATTGATCGGCATCAACACCCGCGTACACCTGGCCGAGGCAGAGCAGATCTTGCGCGAGCGGATCAACCGCAGATGGATGGAAGCCGGGGTCACAATGCTCGACCCTGCGACAACCTACATCGAACCCACGGTGAGCATTGGGGCCGACACCACGATACTGCCCAACACCTGGCTGCGCGGCCACACCACAATCGGTTCAGGTTGTCGCATCGGGCCCAACACGATGATTGAAGATAGCCGGATCGGCGACGGGTGTACGGTCATCATGTCGCTGGTGGAAGATGCGGCGGTGAAGGATGGGGTATGCATTGGGCCCTTCCAGCATGTAGGCCGGCATCCTTCCACGGCCCATTCCCCTGGCCCTGCGTCTTTCCCTGCGCCGAAAGCTGATTAGGGATCAAGGGCAGCAGGGCAACTCATGGTGAAGCCTGGCTTCAGGGTGTGGCGTGCCTGAGATTGGCTTCCGATCAGGCACGCAGGAGCAGCAATCGTTGGACCCCGACAGTTGGATACTCGCTGGCATTTTAGCAGCGGGCGTTGTGACAACCGCCTTTTGCGCGGCGGCGGAGATGGCGCTGGCCACGGCCGGCCGCTTGCAATTGAGAGAGGCCCTGACCAGCGGCAGGTCGCGTGCTCAAGTTGCCGAGATATTGCTTCACGAGTCAGCACGGCTGCTGGCAACTCTTCTGGTGCTGAAGCTCTTAGCTTTTGTGGCAGTTGGCGGCGCAGCGGCCGTTCTGGCGCAACATGTGGCTGGCAGCAGAGCGGTGGGTTGGAGCCTGCTCCTGGCCGCCCTGGTCTTGCTTCTATCACAGCTACTGCCACGGGCATGGGTAGTAGGTCACCAGGAAGAGATGGCGCTGCGGCTCACTCCCCTCGTGCGTCTTCTGGCTCTTTTCCTATCCCCCCTCACCTTTCTGGTCTTACGCCTGACCCAAAGCAGCGTACCCCAGGGTGCAGCGCCGGAGAGCATCTTTCTGAGCGAGGGGGGCCTGCACTTCCTGCTCAACGTCGGCGAAGAGGCGGCGGTCATCGAAGACGACGAAAAAAAGATGATCGCCTCGATCTTCGAGTTCGGCGAGACGCTGGTGCGCGAGGTAATGGTGCCGCGCATTGACATCGTGGCTGTGCCGGTGGAGACGCCCATGCTGGAAGCCCTGGACGTGATCCTGAAGGCCGGCCATTCGCGCATCCCTGTCTACACCGATTCGGTAGACAATATCGTAGGGATCCTTTACGCCAAGGACCTGTTGCGCTACCTGCGCGACGGTCGCACCGATGTACCACTGAGCAAGATCCTGCGGCCGGCTTACTTCATACCCGAGTCGAAGAAGGTAGACGAGCTGCTCCAGGAGTTGCAGCAGCGCAAGGTGCACATGGCAGTGGTGGTTGATGAGTATGGCGGGACGGCGGGCCTGGTCACGATCGAAGACCTGCTGGAGGAGATCGTGGGCGAGATCCAGGATGAGTATGATGCAGAGGAACCGACCGTCGAAGCCCTCAGCGACCACGAGTACCTGTTCGATGCACGCATTGACCTGGACGAGGCCAGCAAACTGCTCGGGGTCCAGTTGCCTTCGGAAGGAGGGGATACCCTGGGGGGTTTCATCTACAGCCAACTGGGCAAGGTGCCGGCGGTGGGGGATCGGATCGAGTTCGAGCGCATTGTGATTGAGGTGCTGTCGGTGGCGGGGAGGCGCATCAAGCAGGTACGCGCGACGGTGCTGCCGGCGGAAGGTGAGGCCGAGGCAGAAGTCACCCCACCTGAGCCGTAGAGCCCATCACCACAGCAATGCACAGAGGTATCATGGACTCACAACCGCTGGCAGGGCTTACAGAGCAAGAGATCCACGAGCTTATTGCTGCTGCGACAGCGGCGCGGGAGAAAGCCTACGCGCCTTACTCGGGTTTCACAGTGGGCGCCGCGCTCCTGGCAGCCAATGGGCAGATCTATACCGGCTGCAACGTCGAAAATGCCTCCTATGGGCTGACCATCTGCGCAGAGCGCAGCGCGGTTTGCCAGGCGGTGGCCAGCGGCACGCGCGACTTCATCGCCATCGCCGTGGTGACCAAGAATGCCGTGACCCCATGCGGCGCGTGCCGTCAGGTGCTGGCCGAGTTTAACCCTCATCTGGTGGTGATCATAGCGGACTCTTTCGGGCGCTGGCAAGCCTTCTCTCTGGATGAGTTGTTGCCTCAGGCGTTTGGCCCGGCCGATCTGGGCAGGGAGCGGGCATAGGCCGGCACGATGTCCTGGCCCAAGGCGCAGGCCAGTGAGGAGATGGCCCGGGCCTTCTAGAGGGAAGATCATGCACCAAAGCGGCAACCAGATTTGTTGCAGGATAACCATCGGCGCTCACGCCGGGCGTGTTGAAGGAAGAAGTATAGTGTGGTAGAATGAGATCAGGCAAAGAGGAAGAAGTCTACGATCTGGAGATCGAAGGTGCCCACTCCTTTCTAACCGAAGTCTGTGCTGTGCATAACCGCAGCTCTGTTATCACGCTGTGGAACAGGAGATGCCCCCCCTGTGGTCCCCCCGACATCGGGGGACGTCCCTTACATGTGTACGGAGTACAATGTCTGAGCCGTACCATGTGGGCCTGAATGCCCACTTGCTTTCCTTGAGCCAGACCTATCGCGGGGCCGGCATCAATGGCTACATCTTCCATCTCTTGCATCATTTGCCTGCAGCGGGCTCTGGATTTCGCTACACTGCTTACCTGTATGACTCTGCTTTTCCGGCCCCTGCTGGTCTGGCGATCTGCCGCTCACATTGGGATACACGCAGCCCCTGGCGGCGCATCGTTTGGGAGCAGACCCACCTGGCAGCATATACCCGTCACCTGGACCTGTTGCATGGGCTGGCGTTTGCCGCGCCGTTATTGAGCGCCTGCCCAACGGTGGTCACCGTACACGACTTGAGCTTTCTGCGTTTTCCAGATGCATTTCGACCCTTCAACCGGTACTATCTGACGTTCATCACCCGGATAGCGACCCGCCGTGCCGCTCGCGTGATCGCAGTATCGGAGAGCACACGGCAGGATGTGATTGCCCTGTGTCATGTGCCTGGGGAAAAGGTCGTGGTGGTGTACAATGGTGTAGACAGCAGATTTCAGCCGGCTGCTCAGGACGAGGTGGCCGCCTTTCGCCAGCAAAAGGGCCTGCCCCCACGCTTTATCCTGTTCCTGGGCACCCTGGAGCCGCGCAAGAACCTGGCCCGCCTGATCAGCGCTTACGCGCAGTGGCGCCGTACCTCAGGAGAGGATGTCAAGCTGGTGATCGCGGGTGGGAAAGGCTGGTACTATGAAAAGGTGTTCGAGCTGGTGTCCAGGCTGGGGCTAACCAGCGAGGTGTTGTTCACGGGATTTGTGCCGGCCGAGGAGCTCCCGTGGTTCTACCGGGCGGCAGAGCTCTTTGTTTACCCCTCGCGCTGTGAAGGGTTCGGCCTGCCCGTGCTGGAGGCGATGGCCTGTGGCACACCCACGATCACCTCTACCGCCTCATCGTTGCCCGAGGTGGCCGGAGACGCGGCTTTGCTGGTTGACCCGGATGACACAGATGCCCTGGCTGCCGCAATCGGCCGGGTAATGAGCGAGCCAGCCCTGGCAGCCCGCCTGCGAGAGGCAGGGATGCGTCAGGCGCAACGCTTCTCCTGGCCACGCGCGGCGGCTGCCACGGCAGAGGTCTATCGTTCTGTGCTTGAAAGCCAGGAGGAAGGGCCGTGAAGCGCGATGTCCGGCAGTGGATGCCCTGGGTCACGTTGATCACCGATGCTTTGTTGATCAACGTGGCTTTCATCATCGCCTACTGGTTGCGCTACGACCTGCAACTCTTCCGCGCGGTGGACCCGGCCAATAATGTCCCCTACAGGGTCTACCTTCCCCTGGTCGCCATATTGACCATCCTGGTGCTGCTGGCCAGCCGGCGCGAAGGAGCCTACAACTTGCGCCGGGGCCGGCCCCTCTTTGACGATCTCTACGGGGTCGTCAATGCCACCACGACGGCCATCATGCTGATGGTGGTGCTGGTCTTCTTCTACCGGCGCCTCTTTTATTCACGCATGATCTTCATCTATGCCGGCATCCTGATCATCATCTTGCTGGGCCTGGCGCGCGTGGCCCGGGCCATGATCATGACGCGCCTGCGCCAGGCCGGCCACGGCGTAGACCGGGTCCTGATCGTGGGCGCAGGGGAAGTGGGTCGCGCGGTGATGCGTAACCTGATGGCCCAGCCCGAGCTGGGCTACCGGGTGGTAGGGTTCCTGGACGACGACCCTGACAAAGGCACTACCGACATGGGGCCTTTCAAAGCCCTGGGGCCCGTGGAGAACTTGCCGCAGGTGCTGGCCACCCACGCCATTGACCAGGTGATCATCACGCTGCCCTGGCAGTATCACCGCAAGACGGTCCGTCTGGTGGCCGAATCGGAGCGTGCCGGGGTAAAGGCGCGCGTGGTGCCCGATCTCTTCCAGCTCAGCCTGGGCCAGGTGGATGTGGAGGCGATCAACGGCATCCCCCTGATCAGCGTGAAAGAGAGCAGCCTTACCGGACTTAACCTGGCATTGAAACGAGCCTTCGATATCCTGCTCTCAAGCCTGGCCATCCTCTGCCTCTGGCCCCTTGGCCTCTTGATCGCCCTCGCCATCAAGCTCGACTCGCCCGGTCCCGTGCTGTTCAAGCAACCGCGTGCAGGCCGTCACGGCAAACCCTTTACCGTGTACAAGTTTCGCTCCATGTACCAAAACGCAGAGAGCGAACTGGAAAAGCTACGTGACCTCAACGAGGCCGTAGGCCCGATGTTCAAGATCCGCGATGACCCGCGGCGAACCCGGGTGGGCCGTTTCATCCGTCAGACCAGCCTGGACGAGCTGCCCCAGCTCATCAACGTATTGCGCGGGGAAATGAGCCTGGTTGGGCCGCGGCCAGCCCTGCTGAACGAAGTGGCCCAGTACCAGGACTGGCACCGCAAACGCCTGGAGGTCTTGCCCGGCATCACCGGCCTGTGGCAGGTCAGCGGCCGCAGCGATCTCAGTTTCGACGAAATGGTGATGCTGGATATCTACTACGCCGAGAACTGGTCCCTGGGGCTCGACCTGCGCATCCTGCTGCGCACAGTGCCCCAGGTCATCTTCGGTGACGGCGCTTACTGAGCTCTCTGGATTCCAGCACGGAGGATGTGAACCGTGTTTGCCCTCTCCGCCGCCGACGTCACAGCCCTGGGCCAACTGGCCAGTGACCTGGTGCGCACGCCGAGCATTTCTGGTGCTGAAGGTGCAGTTGCAGCGCGGTTGATAGAGGCGATGCGCAACGCCGGCTTCCACGACATCTGGACCGACCGCGTCGGCAATGTGGTGGGCCGCTATGGGACAGGGCAGGGACCCAAGCTCCTCTACGAAGGGCACATGGATACCATTGATGTCGGCAACCCCGGTGCCTGGACGCGAGACCCGTTTGGCGGGATCATCGAGAACGGTATCCTCTATGGCCGAGGCGCCGTGGATATGAAAGGTGCTCTGGCGGCCATGATCTTCGGGGTTAAACTCCTGGCCGAAGCCGGGGTCTCCCTGGGCGGCGACCTCCTGGTGGCTTTCGTGGTGCAGGAAGAGCCCTGTGAAGGGATGGCCGTGCGGGCCCTGATCGAAGAGGAAGGGGTACAGCCGAACTATGTGGTGTTGGGTGAGCCGACCAACCTGGGCATCTACCTGGGCCAGCGGGGGCGGGTGGAACTGGAGGTCACGACCTATGGCCGGGCATATCATTCGGCAGCGCCACAAGGAGGGGTTAACGCCATCTACTCGGCGGCCAGGCTGGTCTTCGGCATCCAGCTTTTGGAATCGCAGTTGTTGAACGATCCGGTCCTGGGCCAGGGGTCCGTAGCCGTAACCCATATTGCCAGCGAGGCCGGTAGCCGGAATGCCATTCCTGACCGTTGTACTTTGATTGTGGATCGGCGCCTGACGCTGGGCGAAACAGAGGCACGGGCCATCAGCGAGATCCAACAGATCATCAAGCGCGAGGGGGTCCAGGCCGAGGTGGCGACAGCCACCTACGAGATCACCACTTACAAAGGGTACGTAGGCCGCGGGCGTAAGTATTGTCCCCCCTGGCTGATACCTGAAGATGCGCCCCTGGTGCGCAAAGCCATGCGTGCAGTGGAACGGGCGCTGGAGTTTCACCCCCGTTTGGGCGTGTGGCCGTTTTCCACCGATGGCGTGTACACCATGGGGGAGGCCGGTATTCCCACGATTGGTTTCGGCCCCGGCGAAGAGCGTTATGCTCATGCCGCCGACGAGCAGGTGCGGCTGGCCGACCTGGCCCACGCCGCGCGTGCCTACGCTCAACTGGCCGTCGAGCTGCTACCTGCTCACTAACGGCGCATATAGAGGGCCTTAGGGTGGCCGCAGGCCGGGTGGGGGCCCATAGCGCTTTGTCCTTTCGGCTCGGAGCGGCTAACCGTAACCGCACAGGTCTAGTTACCTGCCCGGCCGGTAATGCAGGTCGCCTGGCGTTCTTGCAGCGGGCTGAAGCCCGAGCTACAGGGGCAGAAGATGAGCGAGTACAATTCTACGCCTCACGTAGTTATCCTGATGGCCCATGCCGGGGGCGGGCATCGCTCGGCTGCGTTGAGCCTGGCCGAAGCGCTGGAAGGACAGGCGCGGGTCACGCTCCTCAACCTCCTGGACGACTACACCCCCTTTCCCTTCAACCGCATGTCCGAAGCTTATGGCCCCTGGGTAAACAGAGCGCCCTGGCTCTACCGCCTGGTCTACCAGCTCGGGGCCTCGCGGCAGAGGGTGGTATTGGCCAAGCGTGCCGTCTACCCCCTGGTACGGCAGAGGTTGGCCAGGGCCCTGATTAACGCCCAGCCCGATCTCGTGATCAGCGTTCACCCCTTGCAAACCGATGTGCCGCTCTGGCTTCTGCGCCGGGCCCATAGCCGGGCTCCTTTCGTAACCGTGGTGACCGATCCCGTATCACCGCCGGTGGCCTGGTTCTGCCCCAACGTTGATCTTTGCATCGTGGCCACAGAAGCGGCGCGCGCCTGTGCCCTGAAGGCGGGCATGGATCCCCACAAAGTACGGGTGATCGGACTGCCGGTGCGACGCGCCTTTGTCGCCGCGCGTGATCAGCCCAAGCCGGCCGCGCGGGCTCGCCTGGGACTGGACCCCCAGCGGCCCCTGCTCCTGATGACGGGAGGTGGAGCCGGGATTGGCCGGCTCGTGCCGCTGGCCAGGGCAGTCACCCGCCGGCTGGCCCTGGAGGGCGGCCGGGTGCAGGTGGCCATTATCGCCGGCAGTAACCGCGCCTTGCAAAGCCGGTTACGCGCCGAGACATGGCCGCTGCCGGTTGTCGTGCTCGGCTTTGTGGAGGCGATGGCCGACTGGCTGGCAGCAGCCGACCTGCTGATTACCAAGGCCGGGCCCGGCACCCTGGCCGAGGCTGCCTGTGTTGGGGTGCCGGTGATCATCACCGGCTTTGTCCCCGGCCAGGAGGAGGGCAACGTGGCCTGGGTAAAGGAAAGCGGCGCCGGCACCTTTGAGCCCAAACCTGAGCGGGTCGCCGCGTTGGTGAGCGAATGGCTGCGGCCTGGCAACCCCATCCTGGCCGAGATGGCAGCCCGTGCGCGTGCCATGGCCAAACCCGAAGCAGCTCAGCAGATTGCCCAGGCCGCCCTGGAGCTGATCCGGCAACCTGTGCCGGCGTAACCCCAGGGGTAGAGCGCGCATCTCACAACCGCAGCCCCGCTGGGGCTGACAACATCGCACAGAGGTAACACCAATGACCAGCGCAGAGATTACCTGGGTTGAGGAGATGCAATTTGTGGCGCGAGGCGAGTCTGGCCATGCCATCGTGCTGGATGCCGCGCCGGAGGTGGGCGGCCGTAACACGGGCGCGCGGCCTATGGAGGTGTTGCTGATGGGGATCCTGGGCTGCACTGCCATGGATGTGATCAGCATCCTCAAGAAGAAGCGCCAGCCAGTGCAGGGGCTAAAGGTGTTCGCCCAGGGAGAACGGGCCGCCGAGCACCCCAAGTACTACACCCACATCCACCTGGAGTACGTGGCCTATGGCGACGTGGACCCAGAGGCCCTGGCCCGCGCCGTTCAACTTTCGCAGGAGAAGTACTGCTCGGCGATCGCCACCGTGCGCGGCAAGGCTGAGGTGACGACCAGCTACCGGGTGGAGAAGAAGTAGTATATCCGCTCTCTAAATCTGGTCTGCCTCATGGCTCAGGAGGCAGGTAGTCCAGCGGATTCTGCGGCACTCCGCCGATGCGGATCTCAAAATGTACGTGGGGGCCAGTGGAGTCGCCTGTGCTGCCCACCTCGCCGACCAGGCCCCCGCGTTCTACCCACTGCCCCGGACTCACCCACGCGCCCTTCAGATGGCCATAGTAGGTACGGCTGCCATCGCCGTGATCCAGGATCACCAGGTAGCCGTATCCTGCCTTCGACCATGCTGCCGCAATGCAACGGCCCGCCCGCGCCGCATATACCTTTGCCCCATAGGGCGCGCCCAAGTCCACAGCCCGATGGCGGGCCGAATAGCCCTGGGTGATTGAGCCGCGGATGGGCCAGGCATAGGTATACCCTTCGGCCAGGCTGGGCGGGGCCAGGTTCACCTCATGGCGCCCATGGGGGATCACCAGCTTAGTGCCAGGCAGCGGCTCTTCCCCCGGTCTCAGGTTGTTCAGCGGGTAGTTGCTGATATCCTCAGGGGCCACACCCCAACGGGCAGCCAGCCCGGCCAGGGTGTCCCCCGGCTGCACTGTGACATAAGCCCCCCGTACCGGCAGGATCACCAGCGCCTGGCCCTGGTGCAGCATATCCGGGTTGCGGGCCACCTCAGGGTTGGACCAGCGCAGGGTATCCACGTCCAGGCCAAAATGAGCGGCTATGCTCCACAGAGTATCGCCGGCCTGAACTACATAGGTGAAGATGGCGGTGCGGGCCGGCTCGCCGGCTGCTCCCTCTTCGTCTGACCAGAGGTCCATCTCCGCAGCCCGTATGGGCTGCTCCGCAGGCGCGATGGGCCACGCGTACACCGGCCATCCCCGGCTCAACGCGAGCACGAAAGCCAGAACAGCAAGGATGTGACCTGGCCATCGGGACCTCTGCTGAATCTGGATGCCTGTCATACCTTTCTCGTCCTTTACCAGGCCCAGGAAAAGCAGAGGACGGACGACAACAACCTTGCGCTCCTTGTCGTCCGTCCTCCGGTCTTTACCTTCCGCTCCGGTTTCCTGCCCGTGCCTCACGCGCCTAGGTCAGTTCGGGCAGGATCAGGCCGTAGCCGCCGTTGCGCCGACGATAGACAACGTTGATGCCATGGGTGTTGACATTATAGAACACGTAGAAGTCGTGTCCCAGCAACTCCATCTGCTCGATTGCCTCCTGCTCATCCATGGGCACCATGGGAAAGCGTTTGATGCGCGAGATGGGCGCTCGCTCCTCCGGCATCTCCTCTTCTTCCGGGATGGTCTCCGCTTCTGTCTCCCCCGCTTCTGCAGCGGCCCGTTTGGCCCATCGCTTGCCTTTGTAGCGGTCAATGCGCCGTTGCATCTTGTCTAGCACCGCGTCAATGGAGGCAAACATGTCAGAACTGGCCTCTTCGGCGCGCAGGATAGCATGCTTGGTGCGCAGGGTAAGCTGCGCGATCTGGCTGTCTTTGGCGGCGCGGGTGTTCTCAACGGCGAGTTCCATCCTGGCGTCAATGATGTTGGGCAGATAGCGATCCAACCGGCCGATCTTCTTCTCCACATATTCCCGCAGTGAATCGGTGATCTCCAGGTTCTTGCCGGTGATGCTAAGTTGCATAGCTCTGTGCTCCTTGCCTGACTGGGATTGTATGGGGTTACGGATCACCACTCACGTTCCTATATAGTACACAAACCGCAAAAACGCAAACCGGGCAGCTCAGCTATCGGCTTTCTGGCGCTGGTCTGCCGCCTGGTAGATAAGGTGGATCAGCCGGTCTACCCAATAGCCGTCCTCCACGCTCACCGCTGGCTCCCCTCCCTGTTGCAGCCGCTGCACAAAGTCCCTGATCTCGGCCACGAAGTAGTCCACAGGCCCAACCGCAAAGGACTCTACCGCGTGCGCTTCCTCAGTGTACAGCTCCACCCAGGGCACCAGCGTTGTGGGGCGGTCCCAGAAGGCCGGGTACAGGGTCAGCACCCCAGCCGGCCCGCGCACCTGAAACATCTCGTCCCAGCCATCGCGCCTGGGCCCCCAGTTGGTATGCTCGAACCAGCCGCACTCGAACAGGATCGTGCTGCCGTTGGCCATCTCCAGCACGGCGCCGGTGTGCCAGTCCACATCGGTGCCCGGCTTGATTCGCACCCGGGCGTCCACCCTGGCCACATCCCCCAGGCACCAGTGCAGAAGATCGAGCATGTGGCTGCCGCCGTGCACCAGGGGGCCACCGCCGGCCCTGGCTTTCTCGGTGAACCAGAAGTCCTGGCGGCCCCACAGAGCTTCGGGAAATGGCTGATAGCAGCGCAGCAGCCCGATCTCGACCGGGCCAATGCGCGGCAGCCACTCCCTGAACCTGCGCACTACAGGATGGTAGCGCTTCATGTAGGCCACTTGAAAGAAAGTGCCCCGCTCCCGCACCTTCTGGCGCAGCGACTCGGCCTGCTCCAGCGAAACCGTCATCGGCTTCTCGCACAGGACGGCCTTGCCGGCCTCCACGGCAGCCATGGCGACTTCATAGTGCAGCCAGTTGGGCACACAGATCGAGACGGCCTGGATGTCGGGCCGGGCCAGGAGGGCCCGGTAGTCGGTGGTCCAGGCACAGGCGAGTTCGGCCGCGCGACGCTGGGCCACTTCTGGTTTAGCATCGGCTACCATGGCGATGGAAACGCCAGCTTCGCGGTAGCCGCGGATGTGATGGGTGGCGATCCCGCCACAGCCAATGATGCCTACGGATAGAGACATGGGACCTCCAGATTGGGCAGAGAGGTATCTTCAATAGAGGATGGTTCAAAATTGGCTAACACTTTCTGCCCCCTCAGGCCTTCACCGCCCCTCACCCCCTTTTATCCCCCTCTCCCCTTGGCCTGCGGCCAGGGGAGAGGGGGGCATAAAGGGGGTTTTTGCGGCGGCCTTCGGCCGCCGCAAAAACCCTTTTCTCCCCTCTCCTGCCGCCAAAGGCGAGCGGGGGAGGGGAGGGGGCAGAGGGAGAGGTGGGAGCCCTGGGCGGCAATTCTAGCGACCACAAAAGGTGTAAACCGATTCTCCGGGCAAATTGAACCATCCCCCCAATAGTCTGGGCAAAAGTGCCCGGCACTTCCGGAATAGCCAGGCCCCTACAGCACGTCCTGAACGACTAAAGTCGTTACTACGAGGGTCGTGTCCGTGTCAGTCACGCGCTGTGCATCAAGTCGCGCAGCCGGGCGAGCGCCTCGGCGACGAGAAGTTCGCCGGCGCCGGGAGCAAGAGGGGCAACCGTTGTGGTCTGGTAGCCACCCTCCTCGTAAGCCCGGCGGGTCGGGATGTAGCCTATGGCATCGTTGACCAATTCTACCACCAACGTATGCTCGAAAGGAGAGGCCTGCTTGATTTCCAGGCCCAACTCCACGAAGAGCTCGCCAGGGACGCAGAGGATGGCCAGACCGTCCATGCGGATAAGGCCCATAGATGCGGAAAGCGAGGCGCGTTTCTCGGCCCTCAGCCTGCGCAGTTGCTCGAAGAAAACGGCCTCCACGGCTGAGCGCACCTCGGCATCTTCGATCTGCCTGCAGATCACCCTGATCTGCTGAGGGTCAAATGCCTCGAAGTCGCGCGCGGGCAGGGTCAACGGCCACTGTTGGATGGCCAGGGAGGCCTGGTCTCGCGTCTGAATCTGCCGGGCCACTGTGATGACCTCACGGGCCAGTTTCTCGCCCATTGCTGGTGCAACTCCATAGCGCGCCGGGTGGACATTGCCGCAGGCGCCGGGCAGGAAAAAGGCCTCTCCACCCACGGCATTTTCGATGGCCTGGGACGCGTAACCAACCCAGTCCCACGACATGGCGCTAATCCCCGCCTCCTCCCCACAATTGGCATGACAGGCATAGTTGTAGAGCGTGGCAAGCGGCCGGCCACCCTCATCGGAGATCAGCAGCACGCCCACGGCCGGGTCCAGCGGCCCGGTGGTGCTGGCCACCTGTTCCGGTTGGGGAGCGATCCAGGCAATAGTGCCGTCTTTGAGGCGAAAACGGCTGTTGATGGCGATGGTTTCCTCGCGACCGTAGCCCAGGCCCCAGCGTGCGGGCTGTAACCCATCCAGCGCCTGGCGCACGGCACAGGCGATATGGTCGGGTAGGGCTTCCACGTAGGCCCGCTCTTCCGCCGTGAAGGGCTCCACATCGGGCCCGAAGTGGTTATGGGATGGCATCAGGAAGATCTGCCCGGGCGGTATCCCGCACCTTGCGCTCACGGCGCCCCTCACCTGGCTGCTCAGCGGTTCGGGCATCCAGAGCAGATCACAGGCGACGATGGCGACCTGGGCTTCCCCAGAGGCCAGCACCAGCGCCCGTGCCAGGATAGGGGTGATCTTGTGAGCGGCAGGGCGTCGCAGTATCCACCCTGCCAGGTTGTGCCCCAATTGGGGGGTGATGTCTGCGCGAGCTGTACCAGCATAGAGCCGATCTCTCATTGAATACCTCTATCGTGTCTTGGCATACCCAAATTGCTTTTCCACCGCTGAAAGTGCGTCGTCGTAGATATCCACGGCCATCTCCAACAGGTCACGCGGGATGTTCAGCGGCGGCGAGAAGCGGGTCAGGTGGCCGGGGGTGATCGTCTTTAGCCCACGGCGCAGACACTCCAGGTAGAGCTGTCGGCCTTCCTCTTCGGCCGGTTCCTTGGTCTTGCGATCGCGGACCAGTTCGACACCCCACAGGAGGCCCAGGCCGCGCACATCCCCGATCAAAGGGTGCTTATCTTTGAGCGCCGCGAACCGCTCTCTCAACATCTGGCCCATGGCCTGGGTGTGTCCCAACAGGTCCTCCTCGTAGATGACCTGCAATGTCGCCAACGCGGCAGCGACAGCTAACGGGTTGCCGCCGAAACTGGTGGAGGCACCCCCCGGCGACCCAAAGGGCGCCTGGTTCATGATCTCGCGCCTCCCGCCGAGGACCATTACCGGGAAGCCCGACCCCAGGCCCTTGCCGGCGAAGACAAGGTCGGGCTCGATGCCCCAATGCTCCACCGCCAGGAATCGGCCTGTCCGCCCAATGCCGGTGAGGATCTCGTCGGCCAGAACCAGCGCGCCGTGCCGGCGCGCGATCTCGACCACGCGCTGGAGAAAGCCGTCGGGCGGGATCACCACGCCGCCGGCGCCCAGGATCGGCTCAAAGACGATGCCGGCCAGGGAGCCCCAGCTGTTGAACTGGATGGTCTCCTGAAGGTATTCTGCGCAACGGAGATCACAGGCGGGGTAGCTCAGCCCAAAGGGGCAGCGGTAGCAATAGGCAAAAGGAGAGCGGATGAAATTGCTGCTGACCGGGCCAAAGGCCTTTCCCCACCACAGCGCCAGGCCCCTGCTGCCCAGGCTGCGGCCGTGATAAGCGTGGTGGAAAGAAACGAACTCGTAGCGTTTGGTGTAGGAAATGGCGGCCCGCAGGCCGGCTTCCACCGTTTCGGTGCCGCCGCTGTAAAAGGCAAATGTGTCAATGCCGGGCGGAAACTTCTCGGCCAGCAGCTCACACAGCTCGTGTTTCTGTGGGGTGGGGAAATTGTGGACGTGCCACAGCTTGCCGGCCTGCTCCTGCAAGGCCTGAACCACCCTGGGGTGGCAGTGGCCAGTTGAATTGGTGAGCACCCCCGCTGCACAGTCAATGTAGCTATTGCCATCCACGTCCCAGACGATCGAGCCCTCACCCCGCTCAAAGACAATGGGGGCCAGGAGGGTACAACCATCCAGGCCGCTGGTGATGTGCTGTTTCTCGCGCTCCCAGATCTCCCGCGAGCGCGGCCCAGGGACGTCGGTGATAACCTTAGGTTCCATGGCGAGAACTCCTTGAGACAGTTTAGTATCGGCCGTACTCCAGCCCAGCCTCAATCAGGGCCCACAGATTAGCGAAAGGTGTGTCGCGCGCCACCTGGTCTCCCGTGCCCAGGATGTATCCTCCTCCCCAGGCCGCGGCCTCGATGCACTCCCTGACCTGCGCCCGTACCTGTTCGGGCGTGCCGTTGAGCAGCAGATTGGTCTCCACATTGCCCTTCAGGCACAACCGCTCCCCGTAGAGGCGCTTGACCCTGGCCAGGTCTACGTCTCCGCCGGGTGGCCGCTCCAGCGGGCAAAGGATCGTCAGGCCCGAGTCGGCGAAATCGGGCAGGATGGCCGAGACCATGCCATGCTGGTGCCAGTGGGTGGGCCGGCCATACTCGCTGGCGACCTCACAGAAGGCGCGCAGCACCGGCAGATCCCACTCGCGCCACAGGCGGGGGCTGAGCAGTGGCAGCTCCGAGTACTCGTTGCCCATGAAGAGCTCGTCGAAGCGGGCCCGCTCACAGAGCATGCGCGTCTTCTCCCGGATGTACTCGATGTAGCGGGCCTGCAAGGTCCGGAAGAACTCGGGGTTCTCCAATAGCTCGAGGATCACGGTCTGGTAGCCGCCCTCGCGGGCCCCACACAGCCAGTCAGTAAATGGGCTGCCCACATACACCGAGACGATCCCCTGGCCGCCAGTATGCTCATAAGCCTCCTCCACCTCCGAGAGGTCTGCCGCCCAGGGGTCGGCGAAGAAGAGTTCGGCATAGCGCAGCCAGTCCCGTTGAGGATCTTTCACACAACGCTCGACGTGCCAACAGGCATCGTCGAGGGGGAACCAGTACTTCTCCTCAAGCGGCCCCTGGGCTGTATGGTGAATCAACGTGCCCACCTTTGAGCCGTCGGCGCGCTCTTCGATCCTGGTCTCCGTCTCCACACCGTCCCTGGCCAGGCCAACAGCCGGCATGATCCAGCCACAGAAGTCGAAGTAGCGCGCGCACTGGAGCTGCGCCTCCCAGGTCTTGATGCGGTGAAAAGGCAAGGTGAGGCCAACCGGTGCCACCTCCTGACAACGATAGCCGCTGACCCGCACGGGGATGTAGTAGAAGGTCTCGGGCGAGATGGGCACCAGATCAGGTTCCCGATGGCGCGCGGCGCAGAGGTAGCGCTCCTTCCAGCTCAACATATCCCTCATGGATATCTGCCGTACTGTTCGACCAACTCGCTAACCCGCCGGATCCTCTCCCATCTTGCCCCTGGCGGCACCTGGTCGGCCACCCCCAACACGTAGCGCGGCTCGCTGCGCATCACCTCCAGCACATGGATGACGAAGCGGTCGAATTCCTGATCGCTGACCAGGTCCGAGAAATAGAGCCCCGGGATACCACCCCAGATGATCGTGTCCTCCCTTACCCAATCCCGCATCTCCTCGATCGCCAGGTCTCCCACCGGTGCCGGGGTCAGCGCCTCCAGGACGAGGATGCCCGTGGAAGAGACCTCGCGGATCAACCCCTTGAGCGTACCATCCATGTGCACAAAGGAGTACTTGCCCGCCTCGCGGATCTTCCTGGCCCAGCGCTCCTCATAGCTGCGTATGTACCTGTGGAAAAGCCGTTTGCCCACCGCTTCTGAGGAGAGATTCTCGGGGATCATCAGACATTCGGCGGGAGAGCGCAGCGCGATCCCGGCGGCCTCCTCGGTCTTCCGCTCCAGAACCGCGATGGTTTCGTCGAACTCTTCCGGGGCATCGGACAGGGCATAGGTCACCGCGGCGATGCCGGCCAGGCCAGCCACCAGCTCCATCAACGGGCTCCTGGGCAGGTAGCACAGGACCAGGCCGTTGTCACCAATTAGCTCGTAACGCTCCTCGGCCAACTGGTAATCCGGCCGATAATAGGTGTGCTCGAACCAGTAACGGAGGACCCGCAGATCTCGCCAGCTCTTGACGTAGCGCTCCTGACAGGCCCAGCAGTAGGACTGGGGCAGGTATTTCTCTACCTGTCGCAACTCCCCCACCGGCGTCTGCACGGTGGTGATGCGCAAGCCGTTGCTGATCTCCTCCTGTACCCGTACCCCATCGTAGACAGGTTGATATGGCCAGTAGCCCTGCAAATAGAATCCGACCCCCAGGTCGCGATGCAACTGGAAGATACCCTTCCCCTGGTATTTGGGGGGCAACAGTCCCTGCTGAACCAGGGCGTTGAACCAGTAATCGAGGTCACCGAGCCACGGCACCAGGTCCGGCTTCTCCTTGTTCAGTATGGCCAGCACTCGACTGCGCACACTCATGCGAACAGCTCCTGTCACAGTGAAATGGGGTAGCGTCCGTACCTCATGATCGCCTGCTGCATGGCCCGCACGTTCTCTGCCTTACAGTAGTAAGGGATGCTGTTGGAGCTGCCGGCGATGTAACCACCCCCAGGGGCAGCGGTCTGGATGGCAGCCCTCACCAGGGCATCCACTTCTTCGGGAGTGCCCCGGGCCAGGGCGTCCACGCTGATGTGGCCAACCAGACAGAGGCGGCCGCCGTAGCGTCGCTTGAGCTCGGCCAGGTCCATGGCGCCGGGCTCGATGGGATGGAGCCCGCTCATGCCCAGGCTCAACAGGTCATCCAGGATCGGCATCAGGTTGCCATCGGAGTGGAAGATCCACGGCCTGGTGATCTGGTCGGCCACGCGGCGGTAGTGGGGCAGGAAGAGTTCCCGGAAGACCTTGGGCGAGACGTAGGGGGCGGTCTTGAAGGCGATGTCGTCGCCGTACCACAGGAAGTCGAAGTCCAGTTCACACAGATGCCTGGTGGCGCGGGCATACCAGTCGGTATACAGCTCGAAAAGGTCCTCGACCAGGCCGCGATCATCGTAGAGGGCCAGGGAAAAGGTCTCAAATCCCATGCCCAGGATGACAGGATCGGAGCCCAGGTTGAGGAAGCAAAAGCGCGCCAGGCCGGTCCCGCGCGTGGCGTCGAGGAAGCGGCGGTATGGCTCATACAGCGCAGGGTCGTCGGGGTCGGGCAGGCGGATGCGGGCCAGGTCGGCGCGCGACTTGATGCGGCCGCCGGCCACCATGTAGTGCCCATCAACGTACTGCTGGATCCCCTCGTGGCGCAGGAACAGATACATGCCGATGCCGTCCAGGCCGAGGGTACGCACCAACTCCAGCGGCTCATAGCGGGGGCTGCCCAGCAGGGAGCCCACGAACACCGGCGTTTCCCCCACCCCCAGCTCGCCCATCACCAGGCCTTCTGGCACAGGCCGGCCCAGCAAGGCCAATGCCACCGGCTCATCCACTACCGTTTCCAGGAACGGCACCCGGTCGGGCTCCTGACAACGCAGGGCGGCCAGCACACGTTCGCGCGGTGTCATCTCATCCATAGTCCACTCGCTTCCCTCGATTGACGGGGCGCAGAATTAGAAGATCCGTAAGTATTCAGCGGTGACCGGAGGTCACCCTTTTGGGGCCTGCGGCCAGGGGAGGGCCTTTCGCCGATCTCTCTCATGATGCATACATGAAGGGTATCGGCGGAGGGGCGATCCGCTGGATCGCCCCAACTGGCACGGAGTGCCCAGGGAGGGCAATATGGCCTGAATAGTTACGAAGGTTCTTGACTTCGGCCCAGTCCAGTATCCGGCCCCATCAGCCCTTGATCGCGCCAGACATGATCCCTTCCATCAGACGGCGCTGGAAGACAAAGAAGACGATGAGCAAGGGCAATGTGGCCAGCGTGCTGCCAGCGAACATCAGTGTATAGCGTGGCGCGGTGATCTGCGAACCCCGGAACAACGCCAACGCCAACGGCGCGGTGTACATGTGCGCCTTACTGAGGACAAGCAGCGAGTAGAGGAAGTCGTTATAGGCGTTCATGAAGTTAAGGATGCCCAGCACGCTGAGGGCTGGCGTGATCACGGGCACCACTACTCGCCAGTAAATGCCAAAAAGGGAAGCACCGTCCATGATCGCGGCCTCGATCATCTCGTCAGGCACCGAAGCAACAATGAACTGCCGCATGAGGAAGACCCCAAAGGCCGGGGCCCACCAGGGGATCCAGAGCGGCCAGAAAGTATTGGTCCAATGGAGCTTCACCATAAGCAGAAACCAGGGGATCAGTGTGCTCTGGTATGGCAGCATCATGGTGGCCAGCATGATCACGAACAGGGCATCGCGTCCTGGAAAGCGACGTTTGGCGAAGGTGAAGCCGGCCAGCGAACAAAAGAAGAGCACCCCAACCGTCTGCCCCGTCGCGAGGATGAGGCTGTTGAACACATTACGGCTAAAGGGAAGCTCCTGGAAGAGGTCCCGATAGTTTTGAAACTGGAGCCCTTCTTTGGGCCAAATGTTGGGCGTAAAGCTGAAGAGCTGCTCATTCCGCATGAAGGATCCGACGAGCATCGTGTAGAAAGGAAAAAGGAACAGGATGGCGAACACGATCAATAACAGGTAAAGAAGGGCACGTATGGCCCGCCGTTGCCATCTCTGGCGTGCTGTAAGGCCCGACCGTCGGAGTTTGGGCTGTGCAAGAGTAGCCATGCTCCCCTCCTACTGTCGCCAACTGCGCAGGAGCCGCAATTGTAGAAACGAGATACCGATCACCAGGAGGCCGATCAGGAAGCCGAGAGCAGCAGCATCGCCATAGCGTGTGGCTCTGAAGCCCAAGTCGTAGAGTCTTAACGTAAGGGTAAGGATGTCATTGCCAGGCCCACCCAGGGTCCAAGGGCTAAGCATATAAGGTTGGGTGAACATGTTCAACACGCCAATAGTGCCCAGGATGCTAACAAACAGTATGACCGGTCGCATCAGGGGCAGGGTAATCCGCCAGAAGGTCTGCCACGACGTCGCTCCGTCTATCTTCGCTGCCTCATAAAGTTGTGGCTCTATGCCCTGGAGTCCTCCCAGCATAATCAGGATGTTGTAGCCCAGGCCTTGCCAGTGAGCCAGCAAGATGACAGATACCTTAGCCCAGCCCTCCCCACGCAGCCAGGGAGCGGGCGGCAACCCGATCAACCGTAGCAGGCCGTTCAACCAGCCATAGGTATCATCCAGGAACTGTTGGAAGACGATAGCGACGATCACGGTGGAGGTGATGTAGGGCAAGAAGTAAATGGTCCGGAGGGGGCCACGGCCTCGCAGATCACGAATGTTCAAGGCGACTGCGAAGAAGAGCGCCAGCAAGATGCCAGTAGGGACGAGGATGGCTGTGAAGATTAGGGTGTTGGCCAGCGCTTTGCCAATGTAGATGTCTTGAAGCATGGCACGGTAGTTGTCCAGCCCTACCCACTTCATGGGGCCGAAGCCACGCCAACTGCTGAAGCTCAGCAGGAAGGCCCAACCCAGCGGGTAGGCCCCAAAGATAGCGAACAAGATAAAAAAGGGGGAAATGAACAGGTAGTCGAGGCGATGTCGCCAGATCTCCTGCCACAAGGGTCGGGATGGCCGCGCGGTCACCGGAACTGGCAAAGCCATACTTTCATCGGCCATTATGACCTCCGAGATAGAGCTCTCCGCGTGAAGTGAGGGGGACCGGCATAAGCTTGCCAGAAGGCAACCACTCAGCCCATACCCCTGACTCCCTTCCCGCTAACAGGAAGGGAGAGAGGTGGCCCCTTTCCCCCGCCGAGCAGAGGGGAAAGGGGCCAAGAAATTAGGAGGCTGAGCAGTTACGCTAGAAGCAACCCAAACGCTCGTGCTCCGCCTGGAGCTTCTTCTCCAGTTCCTGCATCCCCTCCTCGATGGGAACCTCGCCACGGATCATGGGCATCATCTCCGTATTGACGATCCCCATGAGGCTGTCGTAACCGGCCTTCCGGTAGTACTTGGTATTGATGGTAGCAGCCGCCTTCTCCCAGAGCTGATTGAATCTCCACTCACCGAACAGTTTCACGGTTCGCTCCAGGAATTGGGGCGTCTTGCGGTAGGGGATCCAGGCCGGCGTGGTGCCCCAGTCATCCAGGATGGCGGACCCCTCCATAGAGGCATGGGCAAACTTCATGTACTCCCAAACCAGGTCCGGGACCTTAGTGAACTTGGGGCTGGACAGGTTTGCGCCGCCCCAGACCGCAGTTTGGGAGACGCCATTGGGCGCCTTGGGCAGGAGCGCCAGTCGCCACTTGCCAAGCCCCTCTTCCGGCGTCTTAACCTCCGCCTCGATGAAGCCGCGCGCCCAGCCCGCGGCAAAGTCGCCCACGAGTTGGCCAGCCTTGATGGCAGCCCAATACGGTGGTGACCACCAATCCACATCCAGGCCACCTCCTGAGTCCCACAGCTTCTTGACCAGCCGCATGGCTTCAACGCCGATCTCATTGGTGCCGGTCATCTTGGTGCCGGTATTGTCGTAGAGGCTGCCACCAAGCTGGTTGAGGGTCATCGCCCAGAGCGCCGACCAGCCGCTCTTCGGGAAGCAGAAGGTGTAACCCCCCAGGTTCTTCTTCACCATCGCGGTGATCTCGAAGAAGGTGTCGTAGGTCCAGTCGTCTGGGATCTCCTCCTTCCAGCCTGCCTTCTCCAGCAGGTCTGGCCGGTAGTACCAGGCCATCATATTCCCGGCGTCGCTGGGGATGCTGACGTACTTGCCCGTCTTGGCGATGAAACATTCTTCCAACTTATGTGGGAGAAACTCATCCTTGATGGGGGTGATATGCTCGGTCAAGTCCAGCAGCAGATCGCGGCACCCAAAGTCTTGATTGGCGCCGGCTTCCGTCCATACCAAATCGGGCGTCCCTTCGCCTGCGGCCATGGCGGCCTGGAGCTTGGTGAACCAGTCTCCGGAGTGCTCCCAGACATATTCCACCTCAGGGTGTATCTTTTGAAAAGCCTCCTTAATTGCGTCCTGGGGATGGGTTGCGTGGCCCCAGAACACCAGCTTGGCGCCCTTGAAGCTTGGCCCTACGCCGGCCGGCGCTGGGGGAGGTGTCGGTGCTGGGGTAGGGGGAACACAGGCAGACATAATGGACATAGCCGCCGACCCAGCGAGGATCGAGGCGGCTCCCTTCAAGAAATCGCGGCGAGACACACGTTTCTCGAACATTTTGCCACCTCCTGGTAATGTGAAATAACCGGTCAGTCATTGCGTTGCAGATAGGTCGCTCATTTCATCGGCATAGGCACCTCCTGATCGTACTTTGGTATCGATATTATTGTATCCCCAAGTTCCATCAACGTCAACCCTTTTGGTGCAGGTGCTATCCCTGGCCTCACGTACCCTCATCAAAGCCGATAAAACCGGATAGCGTTCCCACTCCAAAACTTGCTTAGCTCTGCCTCGCCAATGTCGCCCAAGGCCGCCCGCGTCGCGTTCACTACCTCCGTATAAGAACTGGCCAGCAAACAGACGGGCCAGTCGCTGCCGAACATCAGACGATCAAAGCCGAAAAGCTCAACCCCGATGGCGATAACGGGCTCCAGATCGTCGGCCGTCCACGCGCCGCGTTTCGCCTCGGTGATCAGGCCGGAAACCTTACAGCAGACATTGGGGAAAGCTGCGATTCCCGCCAGGTCGCGGGCCCAGGTATCCAAGTCGCCGGAGGCTATGGGCGGCTTGGCCATGT
>DAOTZS010000255.1:0-11194 GCA_034434335.1 Anaerolineae bacterium | reverse complement strand
AGGTGCTCTTGCAGGCTAAGCCGGTCGGTGATCAGCCTATTACCGCTAAGGATATGGAGGCAGCTAAGGTCATCGTCGAACGCCGCGTCAATGCGTTGGGAGTGACGGAACCGTTGGTGCAGCTTCAGGGCGAGAACCGCATCATCGTTGAATTGCCCGGCATCAACAATCCTGAGCAGGCAGTGGAAACCCTGAAGAGCACCGGACAACTGGAGTTTGTCGAGATAGGCTCGGCCGCTAATCCCCAGTATCCAGAAGTGGTACAGGGTGTTTATGTGCGGACCACTAACAACGACGCCGTACCCGACCCTGAGACGCTGGGTGTGACACCATTTCCTTATCCCGATGTGGTGTTCAAGACAGTGATGACCGGCCGCGAGCTGAAGGATGCCTTCGTGCAACTGGACCAGTATGGCGCGCCCAGTATTGGCTTCGAACTCACTGCCGAGGGGGCCAAGATTTTCGCCGAATACACTGCTCAGCATGTGGGGGATATCCTGGCGATCGTGCTGGACAACGTGGTGCTCTCAGCTCCGCGCATCAACAGCGCCATCCCAGAAGGCCGCGGAGAGATTACCGGCCGCTTTACCCGCGAGGAAGCCGAGAGCCTGGCAGTGCAGATGCGCTATGGCGCGCTGCCCGTGCCACTGGAGGTGGTCAACCGACGTACGATAGGGGCGACCTTGGGAGCCGATTCAGTGCGGCGCAGTGTGACGGCCGGACTGATCGGGCTGATTACTGTCCTCCTGTTTATGACCATCTACTACCGATTGCCTGGTTCGCTGGCTTCCCTGGCACTGTTGATCTATGCCGGGCTGAACCTGGCACTCTACAAACTTATCCCGGTGACCCTGACCTTACCGGGCATTGCCGGTTTCCTGCTCTCTACGGGCATGGCTGTAGATGCCAACATCTTGATTTTCGAGCGCATGAAAGAGGAGCTACGCTGGGGTCGCTCCCTGCGGGCCGCGGTCGAAGCCGGGTTCAAGCGGGCCTGGACCTCTATCCTGGACTCGAACCTCTCGACCCTGATCACCTGCACCATCCTGGTCCTTTTTGGGCGTACCTTTGGGGCGCAGGCGGTCTTGGGGTTTGCGCTCACCCTGGGCATGGGCGTTTTGGTCAGCATGTTTACCGCGGTGACGGTCACGCGCACCTTCATGCGGGCCGTATTTGATCGCGCTGAGAGTGAGGCGCTGCGCGAAAAGCGCTGGTTGCTGGGTTTCTAAGCAAAGGACGGAGAGAAAAAGATGTTTCGTCTGGTCGAAAATCGCCGCTGGTATTTCCTGCTATCCGCTTTGATCATTATCCCTGGCCTGGTCGCCATGATCTATTCGACGATCACAACGGGATTGCCTTTCAAGCTGGCTATTGACTTCACAGGGGGCTCGATCTGGGAGTTGCGATTTGACCGGCCGGTCCAGCCTGGCGAGCTGCGGGCAGTGCTGGAGGAGGCTGGGCAGAGTGATCCCGCGGTTACCACGTTGGGAGATGTGCAGACATTGCAGGTGCGGATGAAGCCGATTGATGAGGTCGAGAAGGCCCAGCTCATGACGGCCATCAAGAAGCACTTCGGCGAAAATGTGCAGGAGGTGCAGTTCGCCGCGGTCGGGCCGGCGATTGGCCGGGAGGTGACCCAGGCGGCGGGCCTGGCCGTCTTGGCGGCCTCGGTGGCTATCCTGTTCTTCATGGTTTTGGCTTTTCGCAAGGTACAGAACCCCTTCCGCTATGGCACCGCGGCCATTCTCGCCATGTTCCACGACCTTTTGGTGACAACGGGCATCTTCAGCATCCTGAGCCTGTTGTTAGGCTGGGAGGCGGATGCCCTGTTTCTGACTGCTCTGCTTACAGTGATCAGTTTTTCGATGCAGGATAAGATCGTGGTTTTCGACCGCATCCGCGAGAATGCGCCCAAGTATCGCGGGGAACCCTTCAGCGTAATTGCCAACCGCAGCGTGCTGGAGACCCTGCATCGTTCGCTGGCCACGCAATTGAACGCTATCTTTGTCATGGTAGCGATCCTGCTCTTTGGCGGTGGGACGATCAAGCAGTTTATTGCTGTGATGCTATGGGGGCTGGTCAGCGGCACCTATTCCTCCATCTTCAACGCGGTGCCGATCCTGGTGGCCTGGGAAGAGCGTGACCTGTTTGGGCTGCGCAGACGGCCGGCACAGGCGTGAGGCCGGCTAAAGGCGTATTTCAGAAATCACATCTGCCTGTGAGTGAGTTACAGGGTTGCAACATGAGACTTGTCTGTGGGAAGCGCTGGTGGCTGGTGCGCACCTTCTTCTCCTGGTGGAGTTTAGGGCCCCTCTTGTTGGCAGCTCTTCTGGTACTGACGGGCTGCGTCCCGGCCATTGAGGTGACTCAATCCTCAGTGCCTATAGCCGTAGCGACGGTGGCGCCAAGGGCCCACGACCTGGCCATTTTGGGTGTGGACTTTGATCCACCGCTAGATGATGAGCGGCTTTTGACGGGCAGCGCGGTGACCTTGCTGGTAGCGGTTGAGAACCGGGGCCTGGCTGCGGAAGAGGATGTGCAGGTGGTGGCGCGGCTTCTCGATGTCGCTGACCCGGAGAACTCACGGGAGCTATATGCTGAAAGCGTCGTCGTGGAGAAGGTACCAGCAGGTGAGGTGCACTTTGTCCGTTTTACGCAGACAGTTGGTATGCCTTTGCGGGAACACTATCGGCTGGATGTAGAAGTGCTGCCTGTAGCCGGCGAGACGGAGCGCAACGACAACCTGCGTAGCTATGACATTGTGATCCGTGCTGGACAGTGATCTTGTACTGCTGAGGCGAGGTCAGGGGAAACAAAGAGGGGCACCGTGAGGTGCCCCTTGCGTTAGGCTGGTCCGTGTGAAGATGTTGCCCACCAGTTGTGGCTAGCCTCTGCATGTGGCGCAACTGCCACCACTGCAGGTACTACAGCTACCTCCCTGGCTGCTGGCAACCAGGCGGCTGCTGCCATTACCTTTGCTGATGGCAGCGAAAACGGAGATCAGCCGACGCGTGCTGGTGCTCGCGCAGCGAGGGCAGGCTACTGGTTGATTCGATTGATGCATTGGCCGCAGCGCCTCAAACGACGTCTCGCAACTCTCACAATAGTATTCGTAAAGTGGCATGGCCTCACCTCTTGGTAGATGCCCGCTCACGCAGGGCTGGCCTGGATTGTAATCCAGACGCTGCGGGCCGTCAAGTATTGCAGCGAGGTCTCTCTCTTGGAGTGGCGCCTTCTCATCCTCATCGCCATGGGTATGACCGTAAGCTGACAGTTCTACTGGCATTTCTCAGCATAGCCTGTCTTGGCTTTGGGCCACCTATGCTCACCGATGGCAGCTATCCGCCGTTGCGCCTTGGCCCCGAGGAGATCGCGTCCATTGTGCGTGCCAAGCAGCCACCGCCGATCACTGCTGCAGCGGCGCTAATGGTTGACCTGGATGCTAACCAGACGCTGTACGAGCGATATCCGCGCGTTCCGTTGCCGCCAGCCAGCACAGTCAAGGTGATGACGGCTTTCCTGGCGCTCGAGTATGCTGACCTGGACGACCCGGTTACCGTTTCACCGATGGCAGCAGGGACGCCTGGCAGCCGCATGGGGCTGATGCCAGGGGAGGTAGTAACTGTGCAGGACCTGCTCTACGGGCTGTTACTCGCCTCGGGGAACGATGCAGCAGTAGCGGTGGCCGAACATGTAGGGGGTAGTCTGGCCAGCTTTGTAGCCCTGATGAATGAAACGGCACACTCGTTGGGGATGGCAGACAGCCATTTCACCAATCCCCATGGCCTCGACGATCCGGCCCAGGTGGCAAGCGCGGCTGACTTAGTCACCCTGACCCGGGCCGCGCTGGCCTTCCCGGCCTTTGCCCATATTGTGGCCACCGAAGAAGCCTATGTGGCAGGGCGTTCCCTGGTTAACACCAACCATCTGCTGACTATCTACCCCGGCGCGGACGGCGTCAAAACGGGTACCACCCAAGCTGCAGGGGAGTGCCTGATCGCCTCCGTAACGCGTGCAGGGCATCGCCTGCTGGTCGTCCTCCTGGGCAGCCAGGACCGCTATGGTGACGCCATAGCCTTGCTGGACTATGCTGCCCAGGGATGGCGGTGGGGAAAGGTGGACCTGCCGGCCGATGCTCTGGCCTGGGAGGCCGACGCCGATGGTCATCGCTATCGTCTGCGCGTTGAACAACCCTTCGATATTTTCCTCCCCGCCTGGCAGTGGCCCTTAATCCAGCCAGTACGTAGCCTGGATTCATCCATTCCGCTTACAGGCACTCTGCCGGTAGGGAGCTTGCATCTGATGCTTGCTGGCCAGGTGGTGGCCACTGCGCCTCTCACCACCTGGTTGGAGCCGTAGGAGCTGAGGTGTGGCCGAGCGGTTGCAGAAGGTCCTGGCGCGCGCGGGAGTGGGATCTCGCCGGGCGTGCGAAGCGCTAATCGTGGCGGGCCGGGTGACAGTGAACGGTCAGGTAGTCCGAGAATTAGGCACCAAAGTGGACCCAGCCACAGCCGAGATCTGCGTCGACGGTCGGCCGCTCGCACAGGAGCCGTATCGCTACATCATGTTCCACAAGCCGGCTGGTGTGCTCTCCCATCCTGACCCGCGTGCCCGAGCTCCCTCGTGGCAGGACCTGGTACAGGTGCCCGAACGCCTGTTCCCGGTAGGCCGGCTGGATGAGGATAGCGAGGGCCTGTTGCTCCTGACCAACGATGGGGAACTGGCCTATCGTCTCTCCCACCCGCGCTATGGGCATCCCAAAACTTACCTGGTTCAGGTGCAGGGGGTTCCCAGCCCGCGTAAGCTGCGTCGGATGCAGCATGGGGTGATGCTGGACGACGGGCCAACAGCACCGGCCAGCGTGGTCCTGCTACCGCATCCACCCGAGGCGTTTATCAGGATGGAGAGGGCCGACGCGACAGGGTCGGCCCAACCCACCGTCAGTAGCTGGCTGCGCGTGACCGTGCATGAGGGGCGGAAGCGGCAGTTGAGGCGCATGATGGCGTTGCTGGGCCACCCGGCTTTGCGGGTGATCCGGATCGGGTTAGGCCCATTGCAACTGGCCGACCTGCCCCTTGGCCAGTGGCGGGATCTCACCCCTGGTGAGCTGCGCGCGCTGCGTGCCGCAGTGCGGCGGGAGACGGCAGATAGCGTGCGCACCGGTCACAGCGCGGCCGCCGAGGAGAGTGGAGAGAGAGGAGCAAAGGTTGTGGGCCCCAGTACGATAGCCATTGATGGCCCCGCTGCTTCCGGTAAGAGCACCATCGGCAGATTGCTGGCTGGTGAGCTCAACTATCTCTACCTCGATACAGGGGTGATGTACCGGGCTATCGCCTGGATCGCCCTGTCCAGAGGGATCCCGATCGAGGATGAGGCTGCGGTTACCAGGCTGGCCGAACAGGTGCAGCTCCAGGTCCTTCCACCCACTGTGGACGACGGCCGGGATGTGACCGTCCTGGCCGACGGCCAGGACATCACCTGGCAGATTCGCCAGCCAGAAGTGGAACGGGTAGTGTCACCTGTATCGGCCTATGCTGGGGTTCGGCGAGCTTTAACCCAACAACAGCGCCGGATCGGCCAGGCAGGACGCGTGGTGATGGTGGGGCGCGACATCGGTACAGTCGTGATGCCGGATGCCGACCTCAAGATCTATCTCGATGCCGCGGTGCGCACGCGCGCCCAGCGCCGGTACGCTGAGCGCATTGCCCGAGGTGAGGATGCTGACCCCGCGCAGGTGCTGGAAGAGATGAGGCGCCGCGACCGGATTGACTCCAGCCGACAACACGCGCCTCTGGCGGCCGCTCCAGACGCCATTGTGGTAGACACGACCGATTTGACAATCGAGGAGGTAATGCAGTGTGTGCGGAACTTGATACAGCGTTGGGCAGAGGCCAGAGGGTGCCGGTAACGCGTAAGCGTCGTATCCCTGTGGGGCGCTACCTCTGGGGTGTGGTGCTCAAGTTTCTCATCTGGCTGTTGCTGCGGATGCAGGTGCGAGGGGAGGAGAATCTCCCGGCTACGGGCGCTGGAATTGTCTACTACAACCATATCCACTGGCTTGATCCGGCCATAATCTGTGGCACGATGCGACGTTATGCGGTGCCGCTGACCAAGATCGAGGCCAGCCGGTGGCCTTTTGTGGGCTGGATGCTGCGCGGTTATCACGTGATTTTCATCAGGCGTGGGACAGTTGACCGGACGGCGCTGCAGGCTACCTGGGATGTGCTGCACGACGGAGATATTTCCGTCATCTCGCCGGAAGGGACGCGCAGCCGTGATGGCCGGCTGCATAGAGCCAAGGAGGGGTTGGCCTTCATCGCGCGAGCTGTGCGCAACATCTGGCTGCTACCTTGCGCGGTCACCGGCACGCCAGCCTTCTCGTGGTCGTTGCCGCAGGTCTTCAAGCGCCCTCGCGTCACCCTGACTTATGGCCGGCCTTTCCGCTTCCGGTGGCCCGAGGGCCAGGTCAGCCGGGAAGTGATGCGCCAGATGACCGACGAGGCAATGGTGCAGCTCGCCAACTTATTGCCGCCAGAGATGCGTGGGGACTACGCAGACTGCGATCCAGCTCAACATCAGTGGCTGGAGTATTTGTAAGGACGCTTTCATTCCTGCCCTGCGTCCCTGGCCGGCCTAAAGGAGGTGACCATGTCTCCATAGAAGACGACCAGTAACTATTCGGGCGGTGACTGGAAGTCACCCTTTTGGGGCCTGCGGCCAGTGGTCGGCCTTCGCCGACCTCTCTGGTGATGCACACATGAAAGGTGTCGGCGGAGGCCGACACCCCCTCGAGCCGAGCCCTTCGGGGCGAGGGCTGGCGCGAAGTGCCCAGAGAGGGCGATTTCAATCGGCCTGAATAGTTACGACGACCAGTTTGTGAGGGAGAACAGCGCCTGGTCTCGGCCCCAGGGCCGAGATGACGAGGAGGAGGTTCCCCATCGCGAGGTGGGTGCTAATCCTGCCTGCTAATGGCAGGAGAAAATCGAACGGATCGGCGGATGCCTCCAGGGCTGTGGCTGGCCCTTTTCTCCCCTCTCCAACCTCAGATCTGCTGCTGTGCAGCGCTGTTCCTCTACGACGCATACTCACTGTAACTATTCAGCGGTGACTGGAAGGGCCACGCCGAGGGCTCGCCCGATGCGTCACCCTTTTTGGGCCTGCGGCCAGAGGTCGGCGAAGGCCGACCTCTCTCACGATGCATACATGAAGGGTGTCAGCGGAGGCCGACACCCGGCACGAAGTGCCCAGGAGGGGCGATTTCAATCGGCCTGAATAGTTACCTCTATCTTTCCGGAGGGGGATATCATGTGCGGCATCGTTGGTTACGTTGGGCCGCGCAATGCCGTCCAGGTGATCCTGGATGGTTTGCGCCGGCTGGAATATCGCGGCTACGATTCGGCCGGCATCGCGGTGATTCAGGATGGGCGGATTGCCATCCGTCGCGATGTGGGCAAATTGAGCAACCTGGCAGCCAGGCTGGAGGAGGCGCCGGTGGCCGGGCACGTCGGCGTAGGGCACACGCGCTGGGCCACCCATGGCAAGCCCAGCGAACGCAACGCCCACCCCCATGCCGACTTCAGCGGCCAGATTGTGGTGGTGCACAATGGCATCGTGGAAAACTTCCGAGAGCTGCGCGCTGAGCTGGAAGCAGAGGGGATTGCCTTCCAGTCAGACACCGACACGGAGGTGATTGCTCATCTAATCGGCCTCTACTATGCCGCCGGCTACACCGGAGAAGGTCTGGCCGGCTGTCGGCTGGCCGAGGTTGTGCGCTCAGCCCTGGGCCGTTTGCGCGGCCCCAGTGCCATTGTAGCCCTCTCCGCACGTGAGCCCGACCTCCTGGTGGCTGCTCGCCTGGGCAATGCCGGAGGAGTGGTTCTGGGCTTTGGAGAGGGGGAGATGTTTGTTGCCTCGGATATGCCCGCCATCCTGGAATACACCCGGCGTATGTTCTTCCTGGAGAACCGCCAGATCGCGGTGGTGCAGCGAGAGGGCGCGACAATCACCACCCTTGACGGGCAGCCCGTGGAACCTCGCGTCCAGACCATCCCCTGGGACCCCGTCTCGGCTGCCAAAGGCCACTACAAGCACTTCATGCAGAAGGAGATCTACGAACAGGCCAACTCTCTGACCGACACCATGCGGGGCCGGGTAGACCTGGGGAACGGCGAGGTATATTTGGAAGAAGTGACTCTCACCCCCGACCAGGCACGAGAGCTGACCCAGATGGTCAGCGTGGCGTGTGGCACCTCTTATCATGCAGAACTGGTAGGGCAATTCATGTTCGAGCAACTGGCCCGGTTGCCCGTCCGCGTTGAGTATGCCTCGGAGTTCCGTTATCGCGACCCGGTGATAGATGCTCACACCCTGCTCCTGGCCATCAGCCAGTCGGGCGAAACTGTGGATACCCTGGCGGCGATGGAGGAGGGACGAGCCAAGGGATGCCATCTGGTGAGCATCGTCAACGTGATCGGCAGTCAGGCAGCTCGACTCAGCGACAGCGTGATCTATATGCACGCCGGGCCAGAAGTGGGCGTGGCCTCCACCAAAGCATTTACTGCCTCGCTGGTAGACCAATATCTGCTGGCCATCTACCTGGGCACCCTGCGCGGGGTGATCTCGGCCAGCCAGAGGCGAGCGCTTTTGGACGACCTGGCCAGGTTGCCGGCCCTGGTGGGCACCCTGCTGGACTCTGCCGGCCATGCCATCTACCACGACCTGGCCCAGGCCTTTTTCCAACACACTGACTTCTTGTACCTGGGCCGCGGCATCAACTTCCCTATTGCCCTGGAAGGCGCGCTGAAGCTGAAAGAGATCAGCTACATCCACGCGGAGGGATACCCTGCAGGAGAGATGAAGCACGGCCCCATTGCCCTGATTGATGAGCATATGCCTGTCGTAGCCATAGCGATTCAGGATCGCGTCTACGACAAGATGATCAGCCAGATCGAGCAGGTCAAGGCCCGCGGCGGCATCGTTATCGCTGTGGCCAGCGAAGGGGATAGCTTCATCGGCACTAAGGCCGATCATGTGCTGTATGTGCCACGCACATCAGAGTTCCTGACTCCGGTGTTGACCGTTATCCCGCTGCAACTCCTGGCGTATCATATCGCTGTGCGCCGGGGCTGTGACGTGGATCAGCCTCGCAACCTGGCGAAGAGCGTGACAGTAGAATAAGGGATGAAGCTGGCAGCCTGGCAGCGCAGGATCCGCGCTGCCAGGCTTTTGCGAGGCCAGGGGCCGTGTGATAGAATCTTAGCGATGCTCTGAATCGTCAACACGTGGAGGCGGCTTATGGCTATGACCTCACGGGAGCGGGTACTGATGGCCTTGCGGGGCCAGGTTCCCGACCGGGTTCCCTATTGCGAGATCGGCGTTGACCGGGCCCTGGCGCACCGCTTGTTGGGGTGGCCAGGTGTGGAGAGCCAGGCGGCCAACCTGGAAAGTAACCCTTATACCGTGGACGAGATCAAGGCGATCGCAGCCACGCTGAAGATGGATAACATCTATTACGTGTTGCGGGCTCCGGTCTACGCCGAGAAAAGGGCAGGCCTGGATGGCCGGCTGTTCTATGGCGAGGGCCTGATCCGCAGTGAGGCCGACTTGGCGAAGATTCAACTGCCAGACCCCTATGATGATGCGCTGTACGCCGAGGCGCGGGCTTTTGCTGCCCAGAAGGGGGACTACGCCGCTTTCTTCATCACCCGCATTGGGCCCTTCCCGGCCTGGTTGAGTATGGGGTTGGAGAACTTCTGCTTCTCTCTGTACGAGAATCGCCCCTTTGTCGAACGAGTCCTCGATCTCTACTGTGACTGGGCGGCAGTGGTGGCCGAACGGGTGTGCAGGCTGGGATTCGACGTTTTTGTCAGCACTGATGACATGGCTTTCAAGACGGGGCCCTTCTTCTCGCGCTCGCTGTTTCGCGACCTGTTCCTGCCTCGCTATCAGAAAGTACGAGAGAAGATCACCCTGCCGTGGGTGCTGCACAGCGATGGGAACCTGCTCCCCATCCTGGATGACCTGTTGAGCCTGGGGATCGCTGGCCTGCATCCGATTGAGAAAGGAGCTATGGATATCCGGGCCCTGAAACAGCGATATGGCCAACGGCTGTGTCTGCTGGGCAATGTGGACCTGAACATCCTGGGCATGGGCACCCCCGAGGATGTGGATCGCGAGGTGCGGGACCTGATCCGCGATGTGGGGCCAGGAGGAGGGTATATTGTTACCAGCGGCAACAGCCTGGCCGGCTATCTGCGGCCTGAGAATGTGCGGGCCCTGTCCCAGGCGGTTCAGCGCTATGGGTGCTATCCGCTGGCGGTTTAGGGCTCCTGGCCTGTTATCATCTCCTCTCCGGTTTTTGCCCCCATGCGTATTGCTCTGGTAGCGCCTTTTGGCCTGCGTGCCAAAGGCAGCACGAGAGCTCGTGTCTTGCCCCTGGCCAAAGCCCTGGCGCGGCGGGGGTATGACGTTGCTCTGCTGATTCCCCCTTACGATAGTCCTCAGGACAGCGGCCGTTGCTGGACCGAACAAGGAGTAACGATCCAGCACATGCACTGGCCCGCTACAGGTGGGGAGGTGGGGAAGGGCTGGGGCCCGGGGAGGGCAAGGCACCATCTGGCGCTGGCAGTTGAACTGTGGCGCGCGGTACGGGCCTGGCAGCCGCGACTCGTCCATGTGTTCAAGCCTAAGGGTCCGTCGGGGTTGATAGCCACCATGTTGTGGATAAGGCGTTCCCTGGCTCGCAAGCGTCTGGCTGCGGAGGATGCCCCCTTGTTGGTGGTGGATACAGACGATTGGGAGGGCCCTGGGGGCTGGAGCGACGATCCGCGCCTGGGCTATACGCGGTGGCAGCGTTGGTTCTTTGCCTGGCAGGAACGGTTTGGCCTTTCCCACGCAGACGCCTGGACTGTGGCCAGTCCGTGCCTGAGGGAGCGGGCGATACAGTTTGGCGCGCACCCTGAGCGGGTTTTTGTGCTGCCGAACGGAGTGGAACCTGATCCCGTGACATTATCGGCGGCCGAGGCTCATGTTGGCTCACGTTCGGTACTTCTCTACACCCGTTTTGCCGGCGTTTGCCCGGCCGATGTGGCGGCGGTGTGGCTGCGAGTGCGGCAGGAACTGCCCGATGCCAGGCTGACGGTGGCAGGCCGGGGCCTGGCGGGCGAGGAGGAGGCTCTAGGCAGGCTGCCCGGGG
>DAOTZS010000254.1:0-7417 GCA_034434335.1 Anaerolineae bacterium | reverse complement strand
CAGAAAGAGCGCCGGGGCAGGTTGGAGAGTGGCCGTGGGCAAGGCCGCAGGTTGGGGCGCGGTGGTTGGTTCCGGAGGAGGAGGCACGGGAGTCGCCGGCGGAGGTTGCTGGGGTGGAGGCACCGGGGTTGCCCTTGGCGGCTCGGCGCCCCTGGGCGTAGGGGTAGGGACCGTCTGACCATGTCGAGACTGCCCGGGCGTAGCCCAGGCCGCGGGTGTGGCTATCAGCAAACCCACCAGTAAGATAACCACCCAGAGATAGATAGCCAGCCGACGCATTTCTTGAGAGCTCCTTCAACCTGAACGGTAATAAGCATGCGGGGAAGGATGCTGATCTACCTCCAACAGGTGTCAGGGAAAACCGGCACCGGGACATAGGTTGTCCGCGGCCTTGCCCCAAAGGCGAGGGGCAGGTAATCCCGGCCGCGCGCCACTACAACCCATCCGGTCAATAAGTTGTTTGCCTCGTTACTCTCAGCTATCAGATTGTCTGGATCCACCACGGCTACGAACTGGTGCCCCCCCACTTCCAGTCCCGCCCAGGTTATTGGCTCTGTCCATTCGCCAGACTCTGCCAGCCAGGCACGCCCGAGCTCAGGGCCTGAAGCGCTCATGCCCGACCAGACCCCTACCTGAACCGTACCGGCCGGGGCTGCCGTACCCAAATTGGCCACCTGGAAACTAAGCTGGACCTTTGCAGCCTGGCCTGGCTCAACAAGAGGCACGGCAAGCTGCCGTGCCTGGACCAGGGTCAGGTCGGCGGCTGCGGTAATGGTCACCCCTGTGCGGTTGTCGGCCAGGGTTGTCTCGGCTGCCGAGCCCTCCAGCGTCACAACCAGCCAGGCCGGGCGGGAAGCGGTGATCACCGGCGCCCATGTTTGGGCTGGGGTGGCCTGACAGGCACCAAACCGGGCCGGTGCCGGCATGGAATGGCTGGCAATCATCTGGCCGCCAGCATCGGGGTTGCCGTCATACCAGGTCACGCGATAAGGAGGCGGGGTGACCTCCAGGCCGGGGCCAGGCGTGGCAGGCTGGCCCACGACAACCGTAACCGGGCTCAGCCTGATAAGGGTAGGCTCGCCCGCGCGCAGAGGCCCGCGTTCCACCAGCCAACTCCCCCTGCCCACGCTGAGGTTCACCGTGCCAAAGTCAAGAGTTGTGCTCAGGCGGTTGTTGTCCTCTCGTGCCTCCGCCACCTGGTTCAGCGCGTCAGCCTGAGCAACAATCTCGTACCGACCCTGAGCCTTCAGATCGTACTGGAGGACCGCGGTGGCGGTCCCGTTGTAGCGGGACGGCACAGCCGGCAGGGTTGTAGTTCCCAGCACCGTGCCCCCCTGATCCGGATTGCCTTGCCAGAAACGGGCCTGTGAGACCGGCGCGGACGTATTGCCCTGGTTACGCACCTCCAGCTCAAACCGCACGAGGGCATCCTGGCCGTATGGGATGGGGCCAGGCAGACTGGCCAGCAGCTTAACGGGTTGCAGGTCCACGTAGGGGGTCACTCGCTGCGAGGCGTAGCGTGCGAAGTCGTAACCAAGGGGATAGAGAGTGCGCGTCTTGGGATTCATCAACGCGCTGTAAGTGGTGCCCCAGCCGAAGCTATCGTCATCGAGGCTGTACCAGGCCCAACGCTGGACCAGATGGTAGTCGTCGGCGGGATAGCCCAGGCTGGGATCGCGCGCGCTCATGAAGTAATCAAAGGTGGCCAGCATGTAGTTCCGTACCCGTTCGTAGCCATACCCCAGTTCGGCGTTGAACAGGATGCCATATTCGGACACGATAAGTGGCTTGTTCTGCTGGCCATGGTCTCGCATCCAGGTCCGAAAGCGCACGATATGTTCTCGGAAAAGGTCCATGCGGTCAAGCTCATCCACTCGGATCCACAACCCGCAGTTGGCATTCACCCCTGGCGGGATACCCGATCCCCACTCGCCGGCCTCGGTAGCACCCGGTGGTTGACACTCTACACCGTGTCCTGGCCGCACTTCGCGCAACACGAAGGCATGCACATTCCAGACATCCACCGGCATTGGCTCCCCATAGCGAGCCAGGTACTCGTTCCATACCATGTCCAGCCATTGCATGCGCAGCGGTGTGGCCTGCACAATCCCGCCGATGGCCACCTGAGCCGTGGGATCCCGGCCCTTGATGACTTGATAGGCATCGTGGTAGATGCGGGCGTAGTTGGCCGGCAAGGTATTGTCCTGATAAGGGCAATCCGGCTCGTTACCGATCAGCCACAGCGATCCGGGGTTGCGATCTATGGCCGCCAGGAGAGCATTACCGCTGGGGGAATAGCCGCTGTTACTGGTACGGATGATCTGGGCAAAGTCCAGGCCGGCCGGGTGGGCAGCCTGGGGAGCGGTGCCCCAATTGACATACCAGCCCGCCTTGAGGGGAGAAACATCGTAGTTTTCGATCCCCTGCGTCACTCCAAATCCCAGGCGTTCGTTATCGGAAGGGAAGAGCGGCGTGGCGGAAAGCCCTTCTCTCTGTCCGGCGAGAGCGCTGTCTTGGATCATCGCGACGGCCAAGAACAGCAGGAGACCTGTCAGAAGCAGCATCGCCACCGCTTGACGGCAACGAGGCGCGCGATTGCGATCTGGCATAGCGTCACCTTTAGCCCCATTAAAACCATTGGGCGCTCCGCATGCGGACGCCCAATGGTTTACAATAACGATTCGATTCTACAGGCGCGGCTGACTTGCTGTAAACGCAAAGTCCTGGCCTTAGCCCAAGACAGAGATAGGATATGCGTTACTTGCGCGCGCGCCAGCGGAGGCCCACATAGCCGGCCAGGCCGGCCAATCCAGTCCCCAGCAACAGCAGGCTGCCCGGCTCCGGAATCAGGACGGGGATCGAATAGTACACGACGGGATTTCCTTGCGGATCCGTCAGGCATGGGCTTTCGACCCGGATCTCTTCGCCCACCTGCGGCGGCCGGCTCAGATACACGGTGAAAGTGCCGTCGGCCTGCACAACGCCAGTGCCAAGGACACTCCCATCAGCACCCTTGACGATGACGACGCACCCGGCCTGTGCCGGATCCCATGTCCCCTTGACGACATTTGATCCCGGACCCGGAACCGAAATCTGGGGTGGTACAGTGGTGGTCGCTTGGGCCGAGGCTGCCACAGCCGTGGCGAGCAATAACACTACGATCAGGAGCCCAACTAGTGAGATGCGCTTTGCCATGAGACTCTCCTTTCTGGACAACGACAAGATGGGGGCATTTGAAGATATAAAGGCCTCTGGACAGTTATTGGCGTACTGTACAAGAAACAAGTTGTAGCGAGTATAGCAGAGATTATGGCTTTTGTCCAGTCCCAAATTCGGGGAATGGGCCCGAGCTTCTTTACCGCCAAGCCATCGAAGCCACAACCAGACGGCCCAGGCTCCAGCTTCGCTGCCACAACGCGAGTGCGGCCCACACACTTATACCACCGACCACCAAAAAATGCAAAACCAAGCCGTACCCCAACCCCACAGCACGCGGTATCCCGAACAGCGACAGGCCTGCCACACACAAGTAGTGAAAAACTCCAACCTTCCCAGGCGTAGAGGGCACAGCAATCCCTCCCTGCAATATGGCAAGCAAGACCAGGGCCATCAGCCAGGATGCCGGCAGGTCAAACGCCAGAAGAAGGAGAAGGTTCGTTGTCGCGGCAACCAGCCAGAACAGCACCGTCCAACCCCACACCCTCCACAGGGCGGCCGGCGACCCCAACGAGCTCAGGCCGTCCAAACCGGCGACAATCCATTGGCACCAGCGTATGGCAACCCGCTCGGGCAACCGGCTCAGAACCCGCTCAGACAGACGCAGCCAGAGGTTACGGCCACCTAACAGTACTGCTGCCCCGACCGATACCGCTACCGCCGTTCCCCCTAGCAGCTCGACGCGCACTGCCAGCCCGGCAGGCCAGGTCAGAAAGGGGATCAGGCCCAGCACCAGCAGCGCCAGCACGATCAGGTCCACCAACTTCTCGGCGGCCAGCGTTCCCAGGATATATACCTTGCTCACCCCTCCTTCTTCCCCGGTCAGGTATGCCCGCACCAGCTCGCCCCAGCGGCCCGGGATCAGGAAGTTTACAGCCTGCCCAATCACCACCAGGCTGGCAAGATGCAAAGAACTCAGGGGCAAACGGCGGGGATAGAGGAGCCAGCGCCAACGCACTGCCTTGAGCACCGGTGTCAGCAGGCTGGTAAGCAACGTCAGCCCCACGAAGGGCCAGCGCACCCCGGACAGCACCTTGGCCAGTTGCTGGAACTGGATGGCCCGTCCCGCCAAATACAGCATGCCGACGCCCAACAACAAGCCGAGCGAGATACGCAGCCAGAGCCCCACATGGGGATATCTGCTGCGCCCCTCCCCGCCGCTCTGATTCCAACTCTCAGACCGCTCTGCCACTGTGCCCCCTAAGGCAGTCAGGGCTGCCCGGCCGGCCGGGCCACAACGATCAGCCGATGGGTATTACTCCAGGGGGGCCAGCACGTAACCAGGGTCAGTCGTGTATCGGCGGTGGGCCGCATGAAGCGCGCGTTGGCAACCCGTTGAGCTAGCGGTACTCCGGTATCCTTCAGGCGGTAAAACTCGGTGACCCGGTATACGAACTGCCGGCCGGCCGCGTCGTAGAGATAGATTAGCCGGCCGTCCAGGGCATCGGACCGCTCTGTTACCTCGTCAAGGCGGGTAACGGTGCCTCCCCACGCCAGGCTGATGGGCAGGAAAACCCGACCGTAGATGTTGTTATGCCCTGAGATGACCAGGTTGCCTGCGCTGCCCAAAGGCGCGCTATCAATGTGGTGGCCGGCAGCGTCCTTAATCACCTCCAGATCCCACTCCGAGCGGGGACCCTCGGCCGTCTCGACCACCTTCCACCCCATCTCTACCACCGGCACGTCAATGCCCAGGTCAGGGATGGCGATGCGCACTGGAAGGCTGGTGACCGGGGTCGCCGGTGTAGGAGGCAGAGGTAAAGAAGCTGTTGGGGTTGCCGTTGTGGCCGGAGATGCTGTTGCCTCCGGAGTAGCAGTCTGGGAAATAGGGGATACCTGACCCAGGGTGGCAGACGGAGTGGTAGTGGCCGTTTCGGCAGGGGCAGGAGTGGCAAGCCTGACCGCTAACGTAGAAGTTGGCTCCACCCGGACAGCGGTCGGAGAAGGAGCCGCTGGGCTTCTCAGACGCGCTCGAACTCTATCAACAGCTCGACAACCGCCAGCTCCAAGAAGAACCAACGAGAGGGATGCCACTGTCAAAATGGCAAACGCCAGGCGAAAGCTATGCTTTGACATCCGCGCTCCGGGAAACAGGAACTGCAGGGACATCGGCAGACAGAGGTAGTCGGCCGACACCAGCTAACCACTTGTGGAATCAGAAATCGCAGTCATTATAGCACACGTTGTAGCCCGGGGACAATTGCCATGAGGCTTTCCCAAGCACTACATCGAGCGCGAACCACGGGACTGCTGAGCCTCACGGGACTTGTCCTTTCTGGCCCTCTTTGCTATCATCATGGCGAGGTGCTAATGATCAGTTACCAGCTCCGCCAGCGGGAATATCTGTTGCAGATCAGCCGGGCAATGACCTCGCGGCTTGACCTGCCGTCGCTGCTGCGCCTGATCTTGACCAGCGCGGCCGAGATGGTGCGCGCTGAGGCGGGGCTGATCGCTTTGCGCCGCGACGGATCCAGTACACTTACGGTGCGAGCCAGCTACGGCATCCCTGTCTCCCTGCTCTCTCGCTTCGCGCCCCTGCTAACTGACTTCCCTCTCTACGCCCATGAATACGCCATCCCAGACCTGCAGGCGAGACTTAACCTGGTCACGCGCGCCATCCGGCTCCCGCTCCACCAGGTGATCGCCCTGCCATTGACCTTTGAGGACCGCCTGCTGGGAGTCATCTATCTATTTCGTAGCGGCAGTATTGCTTTCAGCGCCAATGACGAGAATGTGCTGAGCAGCTTTGCTGACCAGGCCGCGATAGCAGTGCGCAATGCCCAACTATATCAGCAGGTCATGGCCGAAAAGCAACTGCTGGACGCCATTATCGAACACAGCGCCGACGGGGTGATGATCCTCGACCCCGACTTGCGTATCCTGGTGTTCAACCGCGCTCTCAGCCAGATGACTGGCTGGCCGGCTGAGCAGGCGCTAGGAAAGCCCTGTTATCAGGTGTTGGCCCTGGAGAACGCCTCAGGGCCCAATCTATGCGGCGCCGATGCCCGACAGGCCGTGTTTGAAGACAGAAAGCCCCTGGTTGTCGAGGGGGAGCTGGTGCGCCCGGGCGGCTCGCGTATCGCCGTTAGCATCACTTATTCGCCCCTCTACGACGATGAGGGACACCTCAGCCATGTGATCGCCAACGTGGTGGACATCACCCGCTTTCGCGAAGCAGAGGAGATGAAGTCCACCTTCATCTCCGTCATCTCGCATGAACTGAAGACCCCTGTCTCGCTGATCAAGGGTTATGCCAGCACGCTGGCCAGGGAAGATGCTCACTGGGATCAGGAGACCCTCCGGGAGGGGCTCCAGGTGATCAACGAGGAGAGCGACCGCCTGAATGCGCTGATTGACAACCTCTTGGATGCCTCGCGTATCCAGGCGGGCGGATTCAAGCTGGAACGGACCGATTTCAACTTGCCACGGTTGGCCGAAAGAGTGGTCGAGAACTTTCGGCTCCAGAGCGACAAACATCATTTTGTGGTAGACTTTCCGCCCGATTTCCCCACCTTGTTTGGCGACGAAGAACGGGTGCGGCAGGTGCTGAACAACCTCATCAGCAATGCCATCAAGTATTCGCCGGCCGGGGGCGAGATCCGCGTTGGCGGGTGGTTTGACAGACGTGAGGCCACCATCTACGTTGCTGACCAGGGGATTGGCATCCCACTGAGTGAGCAGGGGAAATTGTTCCAGCGCTTCTATCGCGTGGACTCGGGGCTGCGGCGCAACACCCAAGGTGCCGGCCTGGGTCTCTATCTCTGCCGCTCTATTGTCGAGGCACACGGCGGACGCATCTGGCTCCGTAGTGAGCCCGGCAAGGGCACTACGGTGTTCTTCACATTGCCCCTTGAAGCCTGAGCTCGGGGAGGAGGACTGGGATGGCCAGGAAACGTATATTGGTAGTGGATGATGAATCACGCATGAGGCGCTTTGTGCGCATGAACCTGGAGCTGGAGGGCTACGAAGTGCTGGAGGCAGAGAATGGCCTCAATGCGCTGGCCAAAGTGCGGGACGAACTCCCAGATCTGGTGCTGCTAGATGTCATGATGCCCGACCTGGATGGATTTGAGACCCTGGCGCGGCTGCGCGAGTTTTCATCGGTGCCGGTCATCATGTTGACAGTCAAAGGGGATGAAGAGGACCGCATCCGCGGACTGGATTTGGGTGCTGATGATTATGTCACCAAGCCCTTCAGCCC
>DAOTZS010000253.1:0-20121 GCA_034434335.1 Anaerolineae bacterium | reverse complement strand
TAGGTAACGTGAGAATGCTCGATCATAGGCAGCATCCCGGTCCATGGTCAGGGCGACCCTGGGCAACCACCAGGGTTGCCTCATTGACATCAATTAACGTGCATAGCTCCCGTCCGCCGTCCTACCAGCCTCTGCTTGCGAGGGCTGGGAGGACTAAAGAGGGTGGCGTAGGTCAGGTGGGAGCACCCTCCCCTGCTGCGCCCCCTCTGGGGGCTGGCGGGGGAGGGTGGCCGCAGGCCGGGTGGGGGCCCGCGGCGCCTCTACAGAGCCGGCAGGCTGGCCCCCACCCTGGCCCTCCCCCGCTGCGCCCAGTACGGGCACAACGACGCTGTGCCCGTACTGGGCTGGCAGGGGAGGGCCTTCGCCTCCCCCAGGAGAGAGCAGCTAGCTGGCCTCGCTAACTTGATGCGTATGAAGCCACCACAAGGGTTGCCCCTACCGCCGTGGCGGCAACAACAGCCCCGGCGTCGCCAGAGCCATGATCACCAGCCCCAGCAAAGGCTGGAAGGTCGGCCAGGGGGCATAGGGCGGGTAAGGGTAGAAGAAGAGCCATTCATCCCGCACCAACCAGGCCAGGGCCCAGATGGCCGCCCCCACCAGGCTGACCAGGAGCACGACGCGGTCGGCTCGATGCCAATGCCAGCGACGATAATGGCTGCGCCGCACATGTCGCCCCTGCTCCCAAAATGCCCCTGCCAGAGCCGCCACACCACCGGCCACCAGCAAAGCGGCCACAAGTCGCCTTTCCGGCCAGAACCCCAGCCCGGCGAACCCTACGCCCAGGCCCGCTAACCCAAACAGCACCGCCACCTGCCCACCGATACCTCGTCCAGCGCCTCCGGCTGTGAACTGGCCGCCGAAACCGCGTGCCTCCATTGACTCGGCCAACTGCATCGCCCGCTCCAGCGCGGTGATCAGCAATGGCATGATCAACGGCAACAAATCCCGCAGGCCCCGCACCCGATGCCCGCGCATCTGCTGCACCTGGCGGATCTCTTGCCAGGCGGCGACCATCTGCGGCACGAAAGCGACAGCGATCGCTGTAACCACGCCGGCCTGATACATAAAGGCGGGCACCATGCGCAGCAAGCGCGCCTGGTCCACAGCCACATTGAACACCGCAAACACCAGCAACAGGGTCAGCAGGGCCAGGCCGCTGCTTGTGCCATAGATCAAAGCCTCGGCGGTGACCGGGCCGCCGATCACGGGCCAGTGAGCCGGCAGCCGCAGGAGGACGATCTCGCCATAGTGCGCGGTCAGGGCGGTAAAGGGGATGGTGAGCAGCCAGAGATAGGCGCCCAGGCGCACGAAAGCCCCCCAGCTCTGAGCCAGAGGACTGCGTCGGCCAAGGGCAAGATAGTTGACCGTCGCCGCCAGCAGGGTGAGGCTCAGATAGAGCGGGTTGCGGGTCGTCAGGGCCGGTAGTGCCGCGGCTACCAGCCAGGCACTCCACGCTACCGGATGGAAGGTTTCCTCAGAAGACATGGCATCTCACCGGCTGCGCGAAACCCCGGCTCGCCGGCGCACCACCACCAGCCCTGCACCCGACAAAGCCCCTGCGCTGAGCAGGTAAAATGCATAGCCGGGCAACAGCGCGGTGTCAAAATGCCGATCAAGGGTTGCTATCTGGGCCTGGCCGGCCATGGACCTGGCCGGCTGGGCGGTTGGGGCCAGGCTGGCCACCAACAGTGGAGTGGGGCTTGGCCGGCCGGCCGAGCCAAGGGTGTTAACAGCCAGAGATAGGGGCGACTGGCGCCCGGAAGCCGGCGTGGGCACAGCCGTAGGCAGCGCCCTGGGCCAGCCGGCAGCCGGGGCTATGGCTCGCGTCGGCTCGGGGGTTGCGCGCGGCTGCGTGGAGCCAGGCTCCTGCGCTTGCGCGACGGGCAGCAGGGAAATGCCCTCTGCACTTGCTGGCGTAGGACTGGCCTCCGGTGTCAGGGGAACTATCTGCCAGGCTACTGTGGGCGTTGAGGTCGGGGAAGCCGGCACTTCTTGCCATGCCGCGTTGGATGACGGCACGGGGGTTGGCAGCCCCGCAGTCGGTGCGGGAGCCGCGGTCGGCGCGATCACATTGATCACTACCTCGCGCACTGTCTGGCCGCGGGCATTGGCCGCCTGAAGCACATAGCGTTGCGTTGTTGCCGGGCACACCTCCTGCCGATCCTGGGCCAGGACGTTTGCGCCATTCAGGGTCACCTGGTCGGCGTCCCACGTCACCCACTTGAGAACAGCACACGAGCCCGGCGCTACAGCATAGGCGCTCGCCTCAAAGAAGATGGTCGGCGGCCCTGGCGGCAAAGGTATAGCTGTAGCCGCTGGGCTGGGCGTGGGTGTGGCCGTTGGAGTAGCCGTAGGAGCCGGACAAACATCAGCAAAGGAAACCTGTGGCGGTTCTGTGCCCGCGCTGAAGTTCCCGGGCCCCCACGACCATCCCTCCAGCGCGCCGTTGGAGACCTGGTAGCTGCTGGCCCCCACCTGCGAGTATTGCCAGGCCCCACCAACCCAATGATAGTAGGCCCAATACTCGCACTGCACACCCTGGCAGCGACAAAAACAGTCCTCCCGGGGGAAGGCACATCCTGCCCCGGCAATGCTGCACACAGCACCACCCATGCCGCTGCTGTAATCGGCAATAATGTCCAGCCCGGAGCGACGCAAGAGTTCCTCTCCGGTTATGGTCGGCTCGCTGAACTGAATACAGCCCTGCCATACGCTGCCGTCGGGGAAACGCACCACCAGGCCGGCCCGATTGGGCCCCTGCTGCGCAGCAGAATTCCCGGTCAAGGCCAGCATGAGGGCCAGCAACGACAGCCACAGAGCCGCACGATGTCCCATCGGTTTCACCCCTTGCGCGATGGAGCGGCCGGCCACTCAGTATAGCCGGCCGCTCGGAAGTTGTCTTACCGGCTGCGCCGGCGGTGTACGAAACCGGCCAGCCCGGCCAGCCCTGCGCCGAGCAGCGCCAGGGTAGCCGGTTCGGGGATCGGCACCGGCGCGGTCTCGCTCACGATCTGCTGGAAAGTATAGACGGGTGGTTGCACGGTGGGGTTGTAGCTGGCATCAAAGCCGCTCCAGGCCAGCCCTTCCACCGCGCCGTCAGCAGGCACATAGCCCCCCACCCCTGTCTGGGCGACTACCCAGGTATTGGTGGCCGGGTCCAGGTGGTAGTAGGCCCAGAAGTGCGCCGGGTCGCAGAAGCAATCGCTGGCCGGACAACCCAACCCGTTGATGCTGCAAATCGCCGGTCCCCAGGCGGTGTCCTGGCTGACCAGGGTGATTTTGGCTGCCCGCAGCACGTCAAAGGTGGTGGCGTTGTCTGGCACAGAAACGACCTCCAGATAGCGCGTGCCATCGGGAAAGGCGATCACCAACCCCACCTGTTTGGACTGGCTTCCCGCGGGGGAGAGGTCGGCTGCCAGCGCTCCGCCGGCTAACAGGCCCACCAGGGCCAACACCACTGCTGCTACTATCCAAAGACGACGAGACATGACGAAGAACCTCCTTACCTAGGATAGACTAGTACGCTAATGCGTACACCGCTTTACATCGCAAGTTTGGGTCTCCAGAGCCCACTTTCAGTCCCTGGCCTGCAGAAGCGGCAGGTAGCCCGGCCGGCAGGCTGGCATGTCGCGCTGCCGTTGCATGAGAGCAACCAGGGCATCCACCGTAGCGACCAGCCGGCTCTCCTCCAGGCCGGGTTGGCGCACGTAAACAAAGGCTCCGCTGGGCTCCTGGAAGGTTAACAAGGTCTCCAGGGCACCCCGGCCACCCTTCTGGAAAGTACTGGACTCTGGGTCGTAACCTGTTGCGCGCAGGCCAGTCACCGCCAGGGCGGTGGAGTTGGCATTGGCCGGGGCTTTTCCGGCGTAGACCCCCCAGCCGCCACTATCCAGTTGACCGGCAGCCAGATAGGCTGCGGCGCGGGCATAAGCGGCCGCGCAGCGCACGCCGGCATGTTCAGCCAGCACCTGGAGCACACGGCCGGTGGTGTCTACATCGCTCTCGCCGGCCTGGCTATCGAACGCCCAGAACCATCCGCCGTCGGGGAGCTGGGCCTGAAAGAGAGCAGCCAGGGCCTCAGGTGGCACCGCCACGCCGGCCCGCAGAAGCCCCTCCACGGCCATGGTGTGGCGGAATAGCAAGGTCGGGTGATAGCGTCCTGTGGATGAGTCGTAGGCGGCCTGGATAACGCTGACCAGGTCCAGGCCAGCAAAGTGATATGGATCGCCGCCGGCCAGGGCTACGGCCCGCGCCACCTTGCCGGCCTGGCCAGCGTCGCGAGCTGCATAGGACGGGGCCAGGGCAGCCAGGGCATCCAGCGCGCTGTGGCCGCCCACCGTCCACGCCGGACCGCCCGGGTCCTCACCGGCCAGGGCGAGCACGTAGACCACGTCGGCGGTCAGGCCGGCACTCCCGCGGCCGGAGACCCCAAAGCTGCCATCGGGCAACTGCTGTGTGTGCAACCACTCCAGGGCCAGGCGCACAGGGGTGGCGGTGGAGTCAGTGCTATCGCCTGGGGTCAAAGTGGCCCGGGCGTTAGGATCTGGCCAGTGGCCAATGGCATCGCTGGCCCTGGATAGCACCGCCACAAGGGCCACGATTACGGTGAACAGAAACAGCCAACGGGTTTGCTTCGTCATGCTCACATTCGATCACTGGGATGGTTCAGAAACCGGTTGACACTTTCTGCCTCGCCGGGCATTCATTGCCCCTCACCCCCCCTTTGTCCCCCCTCTCCCCTCGGCCTGCGGCCAGGGGGGAGGGGGGGATTGAATGGAGGGTTTTGCGGCGGCCTTCGGCCGCCGCAAAACCCTTTTCTCACCCCTCCCCTCTCCCGCTCGCCTTTGGCGGCGGGAGAGGGGAGGGGCAGGGGAAGGGGTGAGGGCCCTGGGCGGCAATTCTAGTGGGCTGCAAAAAGAGTAAACCTATTTCCCTGGTCAATTGAACCATCCCCGATTACAGCAAAAAGAAACGCCCCAGGCCGGGGCGTTCATAACAAAAACAAAAACCCCTTGCCTGGTACAGGCAAGGGGAGCGGATTGCAGACCCGGATTCAGCCGGGGCTGGTTCCCACTCCCTTTACCTCGAAGGTCGTTGAGAACACACAGGGGTGGAGTTCCTGGCTCATCGGTCGTGCCACCTGAGGCGACCGCCGACATACAGTTGCGGGACAGCGCCGGCTTCTCACCGGACTTCCTCCGGGGCCCTGTGTCTCTGTATTCGGTTGTGCAAGCGGCGTAAGGATAGCATAAAGGGTGGTGGGTGTCAAATGAGCCCAGATAGGATGTATAAGCCGCCGGTTGTGCCTTCGGAGAAAACTCTGTTATAATGGCAAGCCGTGAGCTCGGTCCGAAATGATGTATCTCTCTATACCGCGCAAGCGCCGCGCTACGGAGGCAACGTCTTGGATCACCAGAAACCACGATTCCGCTGTAGTGTGGGGATCACCGCCTATAATGAAGAGGCCAATATTGGACGCCTGCTGGACGCACTGCTTGACCAGCACCTGCGCCAGGTGGAGATTAGCGAGATCATCGTCGTGGCCAGTGGCTGTACCGACAACACGGTGCCCATTGTGGAATCCTATGCAGCGCGTGATCCGCGCATCAGGCTGATCGTACAGCCCCGGCGCGAAGGCAAGACGGCCGCCGTCAACGCCTTCCTGGCCAATGCCAGGGAGGAAATCTGCGTCCTGGAGAGTGGCGACACCTTGCCCGATGCCCACGCGGTGGAGAACCTGGTGCGCATGTTCGAGGATCCTACGGTGGGCATGACCGGCGCGCATAAGATCCCGGTCAACACGCCAGACCATCTGGTAGGGCTGTTCACTCACCTGCGCCTGCGCCTGGAGCATCAACTGTGCCTGGAGATCCCGCGCCTGGGCGAGATGATCGCCTTCCGCAAGGTGTTTGAGCGTATCCCGCCCGATGTGGCGATGGACGAGGCCTTTGTGGAGGCGTTGGTAGTGCAGCGTGGGATGAGTGTCCGCTATGCGCCGGATGCCATCGTCTACAACACAGGGCCAGACACGATCAGGGACTTTGTGCGCCAGCGCCGACGTAACCACGCCGGCCACCTCTATCTGAAGGCGAAATATGGCTACGCGGTGTCCAGTATCCAGAATACCCGCGTGATCAAGATAGCCCTTAAGGAGATCTGGGGCGCGGTGCGGTTAGTGGCGGTATTGGGGTTGCTGGCTGGCCTGGAGCTGTGGTCGCGTCTCTTAGGATGGTACGATTTCGCGATCAAGAAGGAGCGCCACGTGGTCTGGGATATGGCCTGGTCACAGAAGGCCGATGTAAAGGGTGAGCGCGAGCGCAGTGCCCGCCAGGATGATCTGCATCCCACGCTGCTGGCCGGAAGTAGTGACTCTGGATATGGTGGAAGGGGGCGATAGGAGCGTTTTTTGCGCGGACAGCTTTTCGACATTGCGAAGGTGCTGATCAGCTTGGGGCTGATCGTCTGGGTCTTCAGCCGCGTTAACCTGGCCGAGGTGGCCGGCCAGCTCGCCTCGGCGAACTTGTGGTTGTTTCTGGCGGCCCTGGCCCTTTATCTGGTGGCAATCGCGGTGAACGGCCTCAAGTGGCAGGTGTTGCTGCGTGCTCAGGGGGTGTCAGTGCCACTGCGGGCTGTGCTGGAGTTCCTCTTTATCGGCTTCTTCTTTAACAACCTCCTGCCGGCCAATGTGGGCGGAGACGTGATGCGGGGCTATGGCCTGGCACGCTACACTGAGCGGGCAGCAGCCGCGGCGGTCTCGGTGATTGTGGACCGGATTGTGGGGCTGCTGGCGTACATGAGCACAGCCGGGTTGGCGGCCATCGTGGCGGTGAACATCACCGGCCGTGCCGACCTGCAGTCGGTGGAGTGGGTAGCGGTCGTTGCTTTGCTGGTGTTAGCGCTGGGGTTTGGCACCCTGTTGAGCCGGCGGCTGCGCGCGCTTATCAGCCGCTTTTTCGGCTGGCGCTGGCTGGCGCCCCTGGCGCCCATCTGGGGCCGTATCTCCGATGCCTTCAACGCCTACCGCTTTCGCTATGGTGCCCTGGCCCTGGCCTTCGGTATCGCCCTCCTGGGCATCCTCTGCACCACCCTGGTCAACTGGTTGCTCTCCCAATCCATGCAGGGCCTGATGCCTCTGATGGCCATCCTCCTGTTCAACCCCATTATCGCGCTGGTGCTGATGGTGCCGATTTCCATCGGCGGCATCGGGGTAAGCCAGAACGCCTATCCGTTTTTCTATGGGTTAGCTGGGGTGCCGGCAGACCATGCGTTGGCCGTCTCGCTGCTGATGCAGGTGGTGGTGATCCTGGGAGGGTTGCCGGGCGGTTTCTTCTGGTTACGGGGCCGTCGGAAGGCAGGAGAAAGCAGCCATGAGCGCGTGCCCGATCGAGGTTGAAACAGCCCGTGCGCTGTACAGGGCCCAAGGGGGCAGCCACGACTTCGACCACGTGTTGCGGGTGACAGCCCTGGCCGAGCGCATCGCCCTGGCCGAGGGCGCCGATTGGGCCGTGGTACGTACGGCCGCCTTGCTGCACGATGTCGGCGCGGTAGAAGGGCGTGATGACCACCATGTGCGGGGGGCGGCGATCGCCCGCCAGGTGCTCGTCGCTCAGCCGCCCGCGTTTGTTGAGGCTGTGGCCCATGCTATTGAGGCCCATCGCTTTCGCGAGGACCCCGCCCCTCGCACCCTGGAGGCCCAGGTGGTATACGACGCCGATAAGTTGGATGCTATCGGAGCTATCGGGGTGGCACGGGTCTTCGCCTACGCGGGGGCCAGGGGCACGCCCTTGTGGCGCCGTCCCTGGCGAGAGATCGCCAGCAAAGGCGGGGATGCTGAAGCCCGGTTCGGCCAGCCAGGGGCGGACTACACCCCAGTGCACGAGTTCGTCTACAAACTCGACCGCATCCCTGAGCGGCTGTACACTGCCACAGCCCGGGCTATTGCCGCCGAACGCCAGGCCTTTATGCGGGTCTTCTTTGAGCGGCTGGACCAGGAGATGCTGGCCCTGTAACGCGAGCCAGGGTGTAGGGTACGGCTTACTGCTCTAACTCCACATTTTGCACCGTCGTCTCCCCAGCCCTGACCTGCAGTCCCGTCACCACTTTGGTTTTGGTATAATTGTCGTAGGCGATTTCCGCGTCGTAGGTTCCGGCGCGCAAGCGGATGGTGGCGGGGTTATCGGAGCGCCAGTCCACCCAGTTCTGGCGCTCACCGGTCGGGTAGGTGACGATGTCTACCGGCACGGTGACGCCATTGCGGGTGACCGTGAGCTGGAGGAAACCGAAGTCGAAGACAACCTCTTGCGTCAACGCCTGGCCGGCCACGACCTCCAGGTCGCGGATCCATTGTTCGGCGTAGTCCATCTGCACGAGCACATCATACCTGCCGGGCGGCAGGATGAATTGCACTTCGGCTTGGTTGCGCCAGTCAACAGGCTGGCGCACCTCTCCGGCGGAGTACACGGTGACCGACAGGTTGTCGGCAAGGATGCCTGGGGCAGCAAAGACCCGTACCAGCAACGTGCCCTCGGTGGCAGTGAGCTGGCGCGGCAGCGGCGTGGGCAAGGGGAGGCTGGTGGCCATGGGGCCGGGCGCAGTGCGGAAGCTGGCCGGCGCCGCGATGGCAATGCTGGCATCATCGTAGCCCCAGAAGCGCCAGGTCACACCCAGCCAGGGCGTCGGCTGGCCCGACTCATCTTTGATCAGCAGGGTGGCCGCGGCGCGGTAGATACGGTTGTCCTCCCCGACCCAGTAGGTGACGGTTTGTTGGACTGCCATGGGAGCGGCCTGGGCTTCCAGGGCAGCCCGGCTGGCGGGGTCGGCAGTTACCGCAGCAGCGCCGGTCGCCAGCAACTGTTTGATAGCCAGGGCCGAGACGACCGTCTGCACCCGGAATGTAGCCTCTGGCGCGCCGGCTACGGGCTCCAGGACCGGTTTGGTGCGCGTCTCGGCCAGCGGATAGAGGCGCAAGGGGGTGAAAGGAGAGACCAGGCCATAGGCCATGTCGAAACTGATCCCTGGCCAGCGGGTCCATGTCGTTTCCCCGGCCGGCCGGGTGTAGGTGGCGCCTTCCACTACGATAGCTTCTTCGGCCAGGCCAGCGCCATTGTTCACTTCTTGCATCCAGTCTCCAGCGCGGTACTGGCCCGAAGTGACTATCTGGTAGGCCTCCGAAGAGCCAATAGGACGCAGAGTGACCTCATAGTGAAACGCGTCGGGCAGCGCCAGGGAGACAATTACCGTCGGAGTGGGGGAGATGGGAGCAGGAGCAGCCGGCGTGAGTCCTGCCATGACCTGCGCCGGGGGAGGCGAAGGGGCCCAGAACGCCGGTGTAGGCTTTGCTGGGAGCTCTGTCTGCGCTGTGCAGCCGGCCATCCCGGCCAGGCACACAGCCAACACCGCTGCCAGAATCTGTAAACCTTTGAGATGCCAATGCCGACTCATGTTCGCCTCCGATGTTTCAGACTTGACCCACCCCAAAGTGCTCGTAATCGGGCCCTCTCCGAACGGCGTGAGGAACCATGGCCGCCATTATACTCCATAATGGCCGGTGGCCGAAAATGTACGTCAGGTATCTTGCTGAGACGGCCTTGTCTATTATGAGTTTTGTCATGGCCAAGAGGGCAAATCAGCGTTAAGTTGATGTCCTACTACGAGCTTTGTGCGGAGGAGATAAATGAGCCCTCAGGAGCTCCAAAAGTTGCGGGAAACGCTGGCCGATCCGGCCTGGCATACCATTTCTGCGCTTGACGCTGTAGAGGCGCTGCATTCTCATTATGAAAAGGGGCTAAGCACCCAGGAGGCCCAGGAACGGCTGGCGGCCTTTGGCCCCAACGAGTTGCGAGAGGCGCCCCGGCCCACGCTCTGGGCTCGCCTGCTCGATCAGTTCAAAAGCTTTCTGGTGATGATCCTGATCGTAGCCAGCCTCATCTCGTTGGCCTTGGGCGACTTCACCGAAGCGATCGCCATCCTGGCCATTGTGGTTTTAAATGCCGCGCTGGGAGTCATCCAGGAGACGCGCGCTGAGGAAGCGTTGGCCGCCTTGCAGAAGATGACTGCGCCCGAGGCACGGGTGATTCGCGATGGGCACCAGGTCACCGTCCCCGCCCGGGAACTGGTGCCCGGGGACATCGTGCTCCTGGAAACGGGCAATTACGTCCCCGCGGATGTGCGGCTGATTGAGGCAGTCAACCTCAAGATTGACGAGGCCAGCCTGACCGGTGAATCGGTGCCCGTGCAAAAGCGGGCCGATGTGGTGCTGGATCGCGAGATCCCCCTGGGAGACCGCAAGAACACCGCTTACATGGGAACCCTGGTCACCTATGGCCGTGGCCGGGGCGTGGTCTCCAGCACGGGCATGCACACCCAGATTGGCCTGATCGCCGAGATGATCCAGAGCTTCGAGACCGAGCCCACCCCTCTGCAACGCAAACTGGAGCAACTCGGACGCACCCTGGGCATCGCCGCGCTTGCGGTATGTGGCCTCGTTTTCCTGATCAGCATCATCCGGTACCTGCTCAACCCCCTCCCTGGTGTAACCCTGGGCCAGGAGGTCCTGGACATGTTTATCGTGGCGGTCAGCCTGGCCATCGCCGCCGTGCCGGAGGGCCTGCCGGCGGTGGTCACCATCTGCCTGGCCCTGGGGATGCAGAGGATGGTGCAGCGCCATGCCCTGTTGCGCCGCCTGCCGGCAGTGGAGGCGCTGGGGTCGGCCACCGCCATCTGCTCCGACAAGACCGGCACCCTGACCCAGAACGCCATGACCGTCACCCACGTGTGGGCAGACGATACCCTGTTGACCGTCACGGGGGAAGGATATACCCCCGAGGGTTCCTTCTGGTCTGATTCGACTGAGGTGGAAGCCGCGCGCATCCCCGGCGTGAGCTTACTGTTGCGCATTGGGCTGCTATGCAACGACGCCTATATCGAGACCAGCGGCCTCAAGGACGGGCGCCGGAGCTGGCGCGTGGTGGGCGATCCAACCGAAGGTGCGCTGGTGGTGGCGGCTGCCAAAGCCGGCTACTGGCGAGAGGAGGTGGAACGGGACCTGCCGCGCGTGGCCGAGATCCCCTTCGACTCGGAGCGCAAGCGGATGACCACCATCCACGATGTGCACAACTCTCAATTCGCCCTGGAGAATTTCGACCTGGATGAGAAGCTGGAGGAAGAACGCTACCTGGCTTTTGTCAAAGGTGCGCCGGATGTGATTCTGAACCTGTGCACGCGCATCTATCGCTATGGACATGCCCGGCCCATGACCGAAGCCGATCGCCAGCGCATCCTCGAAATGAATGCCTCTCTGGCCTCGAACGCCTTGCGGGTGCTGGCCATGGCGGTACGTGTGCTGCCTGAGTTGCCGGAAGGGGACGCGCTGACCTCCGAACAAGTAGAGCGCGACCTGGTATTTGTCGGCCTGGTGGGGATGATAGATCCGGCCCGGCCCGAGGTGAAGCCGGCCATCGCGCGGGCCCGCAAAGCCGGGATCAAGACCGTGATGATCACCGGTGACTATCCCAATACGGCTGTAGCGATTGCGCGGGAGATTGGCCTCTTGCGAGCTAACGGCAGGGTCCTCACCGGCCGCGAGCTGGATGCCCTGGACGAGGAAGCCTTTAGAGAGATTGTGGAGGATGTGGATGTTTACGCCCGGGTATCACCGCAGCATAAGGTGCGCATCGTCGAGGCGCTGCAGGCTCGCGGCCACATCGCGGCCATGACGGGGGATGGCGTCAACGACGCGCCGGCTTTGAAACGCTCGGATATCGGGGTGGCCATGGGCATCACAGGCACCGATGTAAGCAAAGAAACTGCCGATATGGTGCTGACCGACGACAACTACGCTTCCATCGTTGCCGCGGTGGAGGAGGGGCGGATTATCTACTCCAACATCCGCAAGTTTGTCTTCTATCTTCTCTCCTGTAACGTAGGCGAAATACTGGTGATCTTCCTGGCAACCCTGCTAGGCTGGCCATTGCCGTTGACGGCCATCCAACTGCTGGTGCTGAACCTGATCACCGATGGCGCACCGGCGTTGGCATTGGGCCTGGAGAAAGGGGACCCCGACATCATGGATCGCCCCCCGCGGCGACCTGACGAGCCGGTGATCAATCGGGAGATGCTGATCGGGATCGTCATCCAGGCCATAGCCATTACGGCCGCCGTGCTGACGGCTTTCCGCGTGGGGCTGGCGCAGTTTCCTGACAACCTGCATCACGCCCAAACCATGGCGTTTACAGCCCTCTCGATCTCGGAGCTGTTCCGGGCTTATACTGCCCGCTCGGAGCGTTTCAGCCTGTGGAGCATTGGAGTCTTCTCCAACCGCTACATGCAGTATGCCGTGTTATCGTCGCTGGCCATCCTGCTGGCAATCATCTACGTACCGGCGCTGGACCCGGTTTTCGACACCACCTTCCTGACGCTGCGAGACTGGGCGCTCATTTTCCCGTTGTTATTGACACCTGCTGTGGTGGCGGAGATCACCAAATTCTTCCTGCGCCGGGGAGCGCGCAGGACCCCGCCGGCCCCAGCCTGGTAGGGCCAGCCCCCCGAGGCGCCCCAGCGATGGCCTGACGGCTAGTGCAGTCGGATATCAAGCGCGCTTTGCTGGTCCGGACTGCAGAGGCTGGCCTGTTGGACAGATAACATCATCGGGTAAGCAAGGAGTATCATCGTGGCTGATCTTACAGTTCAGCGTGGGCTGTATTTCGAGGAATTTCAGGTAGGGGATAGCGTTACCACCTCGGGCCGCACCATCACCGAGGCCGACATCGTGGCCTTCGCGGCCTTGAGCGGGGATTGGAACGCCATCCATGTGGATGCCGAGTATGCGGCCAAAACCATGTTTGGGGAGCGCATTGCGCATGGCCTGTTGGGCCTGGCCATTGCCTCTGGCCTGGCCTCACAGTTGCGCTTTATCGAAGGCACTGTGATCGCTTTCATGGGGCTGGACTGGAAGTTCCGCGCGCCCATCAAAATCGGCGACACCATCCACGTCCGGGCCGAAGTGGCTGAGCTGAAACCGATGCCCCGCCTGGGGGGTGGGATGGTCACTTTCAACGTCCAGGTGCTCAACCAGCGGGACGAGGTGACGCAGCGGGGCACCTGGAGCATGCTGATAAAAGCGCGGCCTCAGTAGTTGGCTGCCAGGAACAGGAAGGGCGTATGGGCAATTGGCCGGTCGTAGGGCATGAGTGGGCGCTGGAATTGCTGGCAGATGCGTTAAAGCAAGGCCGGCTGAGCCATGCCTACCTGTTCACCGGGCCCGCCCAGGTGGGCAAGACAACGGTGGCGCGAGCCTTTGCCCAGGCCCTGCTGTGCGAGCGCGAAGCCGGCACCCCCTGCGGCGAGTGTCGCACCTGTCAGCGGGTCGCGGCGGGACGTCACCCAGATGTCCAGCTCATCCGCGCTCAGCGGGACACCATCCAGATCGAGCAAGTGCGCATGCTGCAGTCTGATGCGGCGCTCTCGCCCCTGGAGGGCCGCTATCGGGTTTTCATTATCAGGGAGATTGAGAAGGCCACCCCTCCGGCGGCCAACGCCTTGCTCAAAACCCTGGAAGAGCCACCCCCGCGGGTCATCCTGCTGCTTACCAGCGCCCGGCCCGACCAACTGCTGCCCACGGTGGTCTCCCGGTGCCAGGTCATCGGGCTGCGGCCTCTGCCGCTGGAGATCATCCGCACGGCTCTGGAAACGCGTTGGGGAGTTGACCCGGAACGGGCCGCGCTGTTGGCACGGCTGAGCGCAGGTCGCCTGGGGTGGGCAGTCGAAGCTCAAAGCAATCCGGAGCTGTGGGAAGCGCGCAGCCGGGCATTGGATGACCTGCTGGCGCTGACAGGCGATGGCCCCTACGGCCGCCTGGCTTACGCTGAGGCGCTCAGCCGACGGGCAGAGGCCCTGGATGTCATCCTGGGGCTGTGGGCAAGCTGGTGGCATGATGTGCTGTTGATCCAGCGCGGCCTGCCCGATGCCCTGGTCAACCTTGACCGGCGAGTTCAATTGGCCCAGCAGGCCGAACTCTACCAGCCGCACCAGGTGGTAGCTGCCCTGGAGGACCTTGTGCAGACAGTGCGTCGGCTAAAGGCCAATGCCAATGTCCGGCTGGCGCTGGATGTGCTGCTACTGCGCCTGCCGCGGCCGGCTGTCCCTTGAATGACAGGGGTTAGGCAGTTGCACTACGCTGTGCTCCCACCCCCAATCGGGGGCGGGGGAATCCTTTGGAAGTGGTATTCTGGGCGGCGAAGCCGCCCAGAATACCACTTTAGGAGAAGACATCGGGAGCTGTGCTATCCCGAGGGAGGATCGTTATGCCACGTGTGGTGGGTGTTGCGTTCAGGCCGGCAACGAAGGTGTACTACTTTGATCCTGCCGGGCTGGACGACCTTCAACCCGGCGAACGGGTTGTAGTGGAGACAGCTCGTGGTCGCACGTTGGGCCGCGTGGTCCTGGCCCCCCGCGAGGTGCCCGAGTCGGAAATCGCTGGCACCTTGAAGCCGGTGGTGCGCCGGGCGACCGCCTGGGACATGGTCCAGAGCGACCAGATGGCCCATAAGGAGGCCGAGGCATTGGCCCTGTGCCGGCAGAAGGCCGTGGCGCTGGGCCTGGATATAAAGATCATCAAGGTGGAGTTCAGCTTCGACGGCAGCAGCGCGCTGGTCTACTTTAGGGCTGAACACCGGATAGACTTCCGCGATCTGGTGCAGGAGCTCGGGCAGGCGTTGCACACCAAGGTAGAGATGAGGCAGATCGGCGTGCGCGATGAAGCCAAGTTGCTGGCCGGCTATGGCCGTTGCGGCCGCGAGCTCTGTTGCGCTACCTGGTTGCGCGAGTTCGCTTCCGTCTCCATCAAGATGGCCAAGAACCAGGAACTGCCCCTTAACGCCTCAGAGGTCTCGGGGCTCTGCGGCCGCTTATTGTGCTGCCTGAGCTATGAGAACGATCTATATGTCGAGGCCAGAGCTCGGATGCCGCGCCTCAACAGCGTGGTGATGACTCCCGAAGGGCCTGGCAAGGTCAAGCAAGTCCATGTCCTGCGTAATTCGATCACCGTCAAAGTTGGCAAGCCCGGCGAAGATGCCAGGCTTGTAGAAGTGCCCTTGCCAGTTTCAGAAAGCGGTGAAGTGGGCGGGGAGAAAGCGAAGGAGGCAGAGGTTTCAGTTCAGCCGACTCCCGTAGCGGCCACAGCGCAGGCAGAAACTCCAGCGCAAGAACCGCTCAAGGGAGCAGAAGAAGCCGGCCAGCCATCTCAGCAGCCCGCACGCACGGGTCGCCGTCGGCGCCCGCGCGCACGTCGGCGCAGGAAATGAGCTAAGGCAACTGATTTCCTGTCCAGCCCGCAACGCTTTGGCCAGGGCTATCGGCCGGTTCAGGAGACAGGATGGGGGCTCTGAGTAGCCCCTGTCGGGGCAGGCGGTCGCGGCTCAATGATGAGCTTAACCGCAGTGCGCTCCTTACCTTCAATCTCAATCTCCACGAACTCGGGCACACAGACGATATCAATGCCATCCAGCGCTAAATAGTTGCGCGCGATTGCGACGGCTTTGATAGCCTGGTTCACGGCGCTAGCACCGATGGCCTGAACCTCTGCGTAACGACGTTCGCGCATCACTCCAGCAATTGCGCCGGCAACTGCTGTCGAGCGAGAGTGGGCCGAGACCTTGATGACGTCCATGGATGCCTCCTGGCAGCAAAGTGCCCGCGTAGAACCAGGACGAAGAGGCAGGGTTGCCTGGATGGCGGCTTACACTTTCCATATGGATTTTACATCACTTCCGGCCCAAAATCAAGAGGCTGGCAAGCCTAATCAGTCAAGATCAGGCGCTGTTACCCTGGCCATTGTGCTGAGCTTGTTGGCCTGCCTGCTCTGCGGGTGCACAGCCCCCTCTCGCCAGGCCAGGGTTGAGGGCCAGCCCACCACTGTTGCCCCAGCGCCGGCCGAGACCACTCCCTGGCGCTCCCCAACCCCCACGGCCGGCCCGGGCCGTGGCGTAACTCCTACGAATGCTCGTCGTGAGCCAGCCCCGGCCTCTACTGCCCCTGCCTCACCGCCTCCCCACCCTGCTCCAACACCCTCGCCGGAGAGCTTTTGCCGGCCGGTTCCTCTGCGCGCTGGCCGGCCCAGCTATCGCTTTGAGGTGGTGGCCGAGCCGTCGGCTCACCGGTTACATGTGCGCCAGCAGCTTACCCTGGCTGACCCGCTGCGCCTGGCACGGGGTGAACTGGCCTTCAATGTGCCGGCCAGCCATGAACCAGGGGTCTTTGCCTTGCAGGGGGCATGGCTGGCCGGCTGGCACGAACCGCTCACCGTCAGGATGGACGGCACGGCGCTGGTGGTCTCTTTACCGGCGACCGCCCGTCAGGCCACCGCGGCCACCGTTTGCCTGGAGTACGTGCTGAACCTGCCACCTGCCCGCTCAGCAGGGCTCTCGGCAGTGCATGCCCTGGCCTGGTCAGAGCTGGGGGACGTGGCCGGCTACTGGTATCCCGTGCTGGCCCCCTATGACCTGGCCCTTGGCTGGCGCCTGATCCCTTACCACTTCATCGGCGACCCCATCCTGTTTGAGGCCGCCGACTATGAGGTGGTGGTTGGGGTGCCGGAAGGGTACAGGGTTATCGCCCCTGCCGCACGGACCGGGGTGGCAGGAACCTGGACATTTGCCTTGCACGCCGCCCGGGGAGTTGCCTTCGTGGTCAGCAACCAACTGGTATCAGCCGAGGGAGTGACAGGAGGCATCCCGGTGCGCGTTTTTCATCAGCCGGGCCATGAGGAAGCCGGCCTGGCTGTGCTGCGGGCCGCCGACGAGGCCCTCACCCTCTTCACCCAAGCCTTCGGCCCGTACCCCTACGACGAACTGGCCATCGTAGAGGCCACGCAATTCGGGGGCGGTGAGTACAGCGCGCTGATCACCCTCAGCAGCCAGTGGTTCGCCGATTACCAGGAGCCGGCAGCCGATGACTTATTCGGCCGCCACCCCCTGGTCCGCTTTGCCGTGCACGAGATAGCCCACCAGTGGTGGTATGGCGGGGTAGGGACCGACCAGGCCCACGAGCCGTGGCTGGACGAAGCACTGGCCCGTCTGGGAGAGTGGCTGTATTACTCGACGTTACACCCCGGGCATCTATCCTGGTGGGAGGCGCCTTCGGCACAGATGGACACCGTACCCATCAACCAGCCCATCTACAACTTCCAGGATACCGCCAGCTATGTGCAGGCGGTGTATGTGAGCGGTACCCGCTTCCTGTTAGCGGCGCAGGGCCGCCTGGGGCCAGAGCGGTTCACTGCTTTCCTGCAGGCATTTTACGCGCAACATCAGGGGCAGCTGGTCTCACAGGCCGAGTTCCTGGCTGCCTTGCGCGCGGTGATGGGCCCGGAGCTGGATAACCTGTTGCCCCTCTATTTTGCTCCGTTACCCTGAGATAGCGCATACCGGTTGAAAGCCCTCAGGGGAGAGCTCAAGCGCCAGCTTTGCGCGCGGCTTTGAACAGCAGACGCAGGAACTCCTTTTCCAAAGCCAGCGTATCCTCAACCGTGTTATAGCGGGGGGCGGTGACTTTTAGCAGCACCGCACCATCTTGGGGGTTACGGGCCAGGCTCGGCCAGAGGTAGAAGTACAGGGCGATATGCTCGGCTTTCATGCCGGTGGGAAAGGTCTTGCGGGCCACCATGCGAAGGGCATATATCTCTCCCTCGGCCAGCGACACCGCTTCGGAGCCAACATCGGTCTGCCAGCCGTCAGTATCGTAGCAGATTTGGGGCGAATGGAAGCTCTTGGACTTGCGGCTGCCGATCAGGCTCAGCCAGACAAAACGGCCATCTGGTAACTGATACTCCCGCTGCACATACTGCTCTGGTTCCAGCAAGATGAAGACTTCCAGATTGGTTTGCGGCACATCCACACCGCGCCACTTGCCCAAGGTCAACGGCAGATCGGCCAGGTTGGCCGCCAGGCTGAAATTGAAGCGGGAGAGCACAACCCGCTCGCGCTCCGTGCGCTGCCAGTTGTCAATATCGGTCACGAACTCGTAACCATCGGCCTGGCCGGCACTCAGAGAGGCCCTCTGGCTGACAAGCACCATAACCGCTACCGCGGCCAATAGCAGCAGGATTGCTAGAAGATATCGCTTCTGATCTCGCGGCATCCGAACCCCCGGCTGAATATCAACAGCATGACCAGGGCGCTGAGAAAGAAGACTATGCCGGAATAGTCATGATAGTAGGTAAAGCCGGCCTCGGCCCCCCACAGGTTGGCCACCCCCAACAGCGAGGCCACCCGCAGCACATTGCCGATGATGGCAATGGGGATGCTGCTCAGTGCCAGCGCCACCTTGCCCAGCCAGGGCCCTTCTAACAGGAACACGGCCAACCCTACCAGAGTCAGCAGGGAGACAATGGAGCGCAGACCGCTACATTGAGCTCCCACTATCAGATTCGCGTTCGGCAATGTCACCTGGGGCCCGTTTACGATGATAGGGACGCCAAAGATGCGCACCACCCCTGCTGCGATGGCGCCTGTGAATTGGGCCAGGGGCACACTCAAGCGCTCCACAAAAGGCAACGGCACCATGAACAGGAGGAACAGGATGGGGAAGGCCAGGCGGCGCAGCGCGGCTGTCCCCAACAGATACCACACCAGCCCGGCGATCACCAGGATCATGGCCAGGGCTGCCACGAAATAGGCACGCTGGAAAAGGGCATAGAGATAGATGGCCTGGCTCAGGAAAAGGAGCACCAGTCCACCCAAGGCGGGCTGCGGCCGACGCTTCTCAGCGGGCCACCTGCTCCAAAGGCGCCAGGCGATCAGGGCTGAGAGCGGAGGGACGAGAAAGCCGTGAGAATAGAAGTCATTCCCCAGCCATTCGCTGATCAGCCAGCGCAGGGTGGGATAGAAAAGGGCCAGGGTCAAAATGCCGATGACGACAAAGGCAATGGTGCCAGGGCGGATAGAGAGTTTGGTTCGCCTCATGCGACAAGTATAGGGACGTTCGACAAGGATGTCAAAATGGGGTCCGGCGCGGGAGCAGGCAGAAGCCGGCAGTCCCGTCGCTCCCCACCCTCTGTCACCTACGCCTAAGTTTTGAACGACGGGCCGGGGTCGCGGGCCGCGATGGCCGAAAGCGCAGCAACTCGGCCAGGTTGGCCGCGTAACGCGCGTGGTCGAAGGGGCGACTATCATTCAGCATATGCCAGATTTCATCCACCAGTACCGAGGCCACGCGATGGACTGCCTCGTGATGCGTAAGGCCTCGGCGCTCCAATGCGGCCACAGCCTGGCCTGTCTCCGGTGGATCTCCGCCCGCGATCTGCTTCTCGATGACCGCATGCATGGTGATGTGCAGGATCGGGTTAGTGCCATCTGCTGTGATCTCGTCGTCGGAGAGCTGGTCCAGCCGGTCCCAGAGATGAGCATACTGGGGGTGTTCGGACATCGCTGCGACTGTGAACCGCTCATCCTCACTGAGCGGTTCGCTGCTTATCTGCGCCAGTTGCCAGACCACGCGCATGTGCTCGCGGGTAAGGGCTTTCATTTGGGCAATGGGGTCTTCTCCGGTCATGGGCTTCCCTCCATATTTAGACCAGCCGCGCAGGATACAGGCTTCGCCCCTTCCGTTGCTGCGCTGCTACAGCAGCCCTACTCTGGCATTGAACTCCTCGATCAAGGCATCAATCTCGTCCACCTGGCTTTGAATCCTCGTCCAGTAGTCCTTCTGATACCACTGGGCCTGGATCTCCTCGTAAGTCTTGCCCTGCTGTTCGACCCAGGTATAGTACTTCAGGTTGTGGATGCGTTTGCGGGCCGGGTAGGTCAGCTCCTCCATGTAGTCGGTGCTGAGGCCCATCAGGTACTGGTGATAGCTGATGGCCGCGTCGCGGGCGGTGTAGGGGCCGTGCTCGGCGGTCAGCTCGGCCAGGCGCGAGCCGTACAGCTCCATCGAGTCGGTCAGGACGGTGACGATCACGTCCCCTTCGCCCCACTCATACCATTTCGCCATCTTGATGGCCGAGGCGATGTTGGCCGCGCCGGAGATGCCGATCAAGGGGAGATTGGGGATTAGGGATTGAGGGACCCCCATTTGCGCCAGATACTTCTGGCCTTCGGGTTCGTTGAAGAGGCGGATCATCTGGATCGG
>DAOTZS010000252.1:0-19071 GCA_034434335.1 Anaerolineae bacterium | reverse complement strand
CGCCCCAGAAACCCCCTTAATGCCGATCTCCCCGCCCCCTGATAGGGGGCGGGGCCGGGGGTGGGGGTCAATCCGGAAAGTGTAGAATCCAGTTTTACAAAGCACTAGTTTGGTGCAACCCCCATAAATCGGGGCGCGCCGGAGTGCCCAGCGCGCTTCCACCACAATATGACACCAGGGAATAAGGTGCCAGGCACTTCTGCGCCCCTGAACGGAGTCTCCCGTGCCTGGCACCTGTTGAGCTTGCCACTTCCAACTAATTTATTCTACGGCAAGATAGGGCCTTTGTCAAAGCAGGTGAGGAAATAACGGGGAAACGGCCTTGATGGGCTCAATACAACTTGGTCGAGGTCAGATGGACCTCGGCCAGCCCTTCGGCCTCGAAATACTCCACCACAAAGGTGTGACTGCCGGCGGCAATCACCACATCGCGGGTATAGGTCGTCACGGCCTGTACCTGCCAGGCATCTATGACCAGCACGCTGTCAATATACACTCGGATGCCGTCGTCCACCGTGGCGCTGATGCGATAGGTGCCGCCGGTCATATTGAAAGTACGCGTCCAGCGGGCCGAGAAGTTGTCAGCGTAAACCTGGGGAGCGGGGGAACCATAACCCCAGTTGAAGTCAATGTTGGCATCGGTCCTGGTGAGCACCGGCGCGCCGGCCAGGTCACGGTTGTTGAAGTACTGGGCCTGCCAGCCACCTGGAGGTGGAGGCGGGGGCGGTGGAGGCGGCGGTGGGGCACCACGTCGTATCAACAGCACCTGGCCCACATAGATCAGGTTCGGGTTGCGGATGCCGTTCAATTGCATCAAGGCCCAGACAGTGGTGCCAAAGCGGGCGGCGATGCGCGAGAGCGTGTCCCCACGGCGGACCGTATAGTAGACTGGCCCTGGTGGTGCGCCGTCAGGGATCACCAGCCGCTGCCCGACATAGATACGATTCAGGTTGTAGATGCCGTTGGCCCGGGCCAACTCGTATACATCCACCCCGTACATCCGGGCAATTCCGTATAGAGTCTCCCCAGGCCGCACGATGTGAATGCGGCTGGCTGCCGCCGCTGTTGGCACCAGGATGGCACTCAACAGGATAGCAATGATCAGAACTACACCAAGGCGCTTCCGAATAAGAGCTTGCATAGCTACCTCCTTCTTACGAGACGCAGGGGACTCTAGCCCGAAAATGGCAGCCGAACGTGGCAGACCACTCCGCCTGCGGCCTGAGGCCATGGCGGCAGGCTGTGTGCCACTTGCAAAGCGACGGACGTTCAAACGAAAGCGGGTCATGGGGCATGATCCTGCTTTCTCCACAAATATAGACGCAAAAAGGGCCAAATAGTTCCGTGGCAAATCAAACCTTCAGAGGACTCATCACCCAGCCAGGCGATTTGGCGCCTGGCCACTCGTGCCCCGCCCATACGGGGTACGGAGGTGAAGAGCCCCCGCAAAGAGCTTCAGAGGCCTGAAGGGGTCGCACCTCGTAGCCCAGACATTCCACTTTCAAAGGATTCCCCCGCCCCCGATTGGGGGCGGGAGTACAGCATGGTGCAACTACATAACTGCTGCCTTTGACAGGCTGCTGGTGCTATGCTATGATGAGGCCATGATCAAGCTATTCCTACCTCAGCAGCCTCTGTACTCGTATTCGGGGGGCGGTAACGCCCCTCCTGGTGACTGAGCATGTCCGGCGGTTGCAGCGCCTGAAACAGCGCGGCATCGGCCGCGCTGTTTTGTTTTTGTACCATGACAGCCACACCGTTCCGTCTGTGGACAGCAGCCAGTGATCTGAGCAACCCATCCTTGCCATACCCAAAACACGGAGTACACGCATGAGCTCCTTTCGACCCGTTGACGAACAACTCGCCATCCTGATGCGCGGGGCCGATTTCGGCGATGAACAGACCCGCGCCACCATGGAAGCCGAACTGCGGGAGCGCCTGGCCGAATCGGCCCGCACCAACCGCCCCCTGCGTGTCTACTGCGGTTTCGATCCCACCGCCAGTGACCTGCACCTGGGCCATACCGTGCCGATGCGCAAACTGGCCCAATTCCAGGAACTGGGCCATGAAGTCATCTTCCTCATCGGATCGTTTACCGCCTTGATCGGCGACCCCAGCGATAAAACGTCCGCCCGGCGCAAGTTGACCGAGGCAGAAGTGCGCGAATATGCCCGCACCTTCACCGACCAGGCATGGAAGGTGCTCGATCCCCAACGCACCCTGGTCATGTACAACGGCGACTGGCTGGCAAAGCTCACCTTCAAGGACATCATCGAGCTGGCCTCCAACTTCACCGTGCAACAGTTCCTGGTGCGCGAGAACTTTGCCCAGCGCCTGGAACGGGGCGATCCCATCTGGCTCCATGAGTTCTTCTACGCGCTGATGCAGGGTTACGACGCAGTGGCCACCAGGACTGATGTGCAGATCGGTGGCACCGACCAGCTCTTCAACCTGCTGGCTGGCCGCAAGTTGATGGAGGCCTTCGGCCTGCGCCCTCAAACCATCCTGACCCTCCCCATCCTGGTCGGGACAGATGGTGTGCTGCGCATGAGCAAGACCACCGGCAACCACATCGGCATCAACGAGCCACCTGAGGTAATGTTCGGCAAAATCATGAGCATCCCCGACAGTGCCATGCGCAACTACGCCGACCTGGTCACCCGCTGGACACCGGACGACATTGCCCGCCGCTTTGCGCTGCTAGAAGCGGGCCAGCTCCACCCGCGCGATCTGAAGATGCAGCTCGCCGCGGAGATCGTAGAAGCTTTTCACGGCCCCCAGGCTGCAGCCGCGGCTGAGGAGCACTTCCGCACCGTCTTCCAGCAGCGCGAGCTCCCACCTGCCATACCAGATTTTCCCCTGGCAGTGCCGACCCCCCTGGCCGATGTCCTGACCGATGCTGGGCTGGCCAGCAGCAAGAGCGAGGTGCGTCGCCTGGTCCAGCAGGGCGGGGTCAGGGTGGACGGTGAAAGGGTCAGCGACTTCAACCTGCCCGTAGACCCCGCTCAGCGGCCGATCATCCAGATTGGCCGGCGCAAGTTCATCAGGATCGTGCCGGCCTGATCCCTGAGGTCAGGTGACAGTCACCTTGCAGGTGACTGTCACCCGACCTGGTCTCCTCCCCCTATTGGGAAAGTTGGGCTATTCCCAAAGCGCGCGGCCCCTGCTAAACTCTCCGATAAGGGCTAAAGTGTGTCGGCCCCCAGGCATCATAGAGACCAAACTGCTGCTGGAGAGCACGGGACAATGCGCGCAATAACATGGACATCCTTCGTCATCTTCCTGGCGATCATTGTTGGCGTCATTGTCGGCATCACCGGGCCTGCGGGGAGTCAGGGTGTTGCAGCGCTGAACGTGCCTGCCACAGCTCAGCCAGCTCTCTATAGCCATGAGGAACCCTCCCCCTATGGTAACGGGGAGCCTGGTGCCCGGCTTCCCCAAACCTCTGTCGAAGGGGGGCAGGCGGGCGGGGGTGGACACCCCGATACCCTTATCCACAGCCCCAAGGCCGGCCCTGCAGGCATCTACGTCTTCTACGACTATAGCAACCTGGACCCCAAGATCTATCCCATCGTGGGCGGCCACATCACGCCCCAGTGGAAACTGCTCCAGTCCGGCCCCGAGACTTACACCTGGAGCTGGCTCGACAACTGGATCATGGACCAGGCGGGGTTGGGTAAGGCAGTGGGCATCGGCCTCGACCTTTACGACGGCCCTTGCTGCGGTGGTTCTGGCGTGCCACCCTATGTCTTCGAGCGCTATCCCTCGGCCAAAGTTGTCTGCGATGGCGAGGTTATCCCCAAATACTGGGATCCCGGCTTTCAGCAGGAGTATGAGCGCTTCATCCAGGCCTTCGGCCAGCGCTACAACGGCGACCCGCGCATCGCGTTCATCGAGATCGGGGTGGGCATCTATGGCGAGACCGCACCCGCCGAGCCGGCCTTCAGCGACTGTCTGCTGGCAGCGGGACTGACCAGCCAGAAATGGATCGAGTATGCCCAATGGGTGATTGACGCCTACCTGAGAGCTTTCCCCGACACCCAGCTCCTCGTGGAGTACGCGCCTGTCTTCCGCAACATGACCGAGCGCCGCGCCATCACCGACTACGCAGCCCAACGCGGGGTCGGCCTGAAGCACAGCGGCCTCAAACCTGACGGCGGTGGCGATCTCATCGTCACCGACCCCAACAGCCCCGTCTACAAGTCAGGCCAATACGATCCCATGCTCACCTGGGGAGGCCAGGTGCCGTTGGGGTGGGAAGGCTATGAGACCCACAACATGACCGGCCTCACCAACACCATGTGGGGCCTCTACAACGGCCTGGATAAACATCCTGACTACCTGGTGCTGGACACCGGCCTGGTGAGCGACCCGGCCCGCTGGGAACTCCTGCGCTTCGCGGCTGAGCACCTCAACCGCACGCTGGACAACACACCCAGCGTCTGGACAGCTTTGCGCGAGACGGAGTACACCTGGTTCCCTCAATGGGGCAACTACGAATTCTGGCTCTATCAAAACGACGCGGTGCCTGGCGGCAAAACCGTGCCCCTGTGGCGGGTTGGCACCGCACCTGAAGGCCGTTATACGCGGCGCACCGACCAGGCCAGCGGCAACCCTTACATGTACTTCAACGTAGACGACGGCTATATCTACGACGGCACCAACCGGGTGAGCATTAACATCACCTATCTGGACCAGGGGTACGATAGCTGGGAACTGCAGTACGACAGCACCAGCGATGTCTACCGCAGCGCGGGGGTTGTCCGCAAGTCCAATACTGGCAACTGGCTAAAGATCACCTTCGATATTGACGATGCCCGTTTTGCCAATCGCCAACCTGGCGGCGGCAAATATCCCGGCAGCGACTTCCGCCTGTGGAGCCGGGGCGACGGCGATGAGGTCATTCACTTCGTCCAGGTGATCGCGCGCGATCGGCCGCGGCCAACCCCCACCCCCACCTGGACGCCGTGGCCCAACCCCAGCCGCACCCCGACGCCGACGCGGACTTCTGGGCCTACACCAACCCCCACTCGTACCCCCACAGCGGGGCCGAGCCCAACGCCCATCCCCTCGGCGCGCACCCTCGACTGCCCCAGGCTGCCGGCGAACTTCACGGCCGACGGCATCCTGGATGAGTGGAGCGGCTTCCCCAGCCTGCTCCTCGACCGCACCACCGCCGAATACGTGGACCATCCACCCGGGCCAGAACCAGCCGACCTCTCGGCCACCGTGTGGTGTGGCTGGCAGGGCAACGATCTGGTGCTGGCCGCGGCCATCACGGACGATACCCTGGTGCGCGACAGCAGCTCTATCTGGCTCGACGACGGCATTGAGTTCGCGCTTGACGGCCAGCGCGATGGCTGGGTGTGGGGCTCCAGCGACGATCACCAGTTCACCGTCGCCACCGACGGCATGCTCACCGATATGGGAACTCAACTGGTGAAGGGAGCTACTGTTGCCGTGCGGGCACGCAGCGGAGGCTGGAACGTCGAACTATACCTGCCACAAAGTGTCCACGGCAGCGGTACCCTGAGCCCAGGCCAGCTCCTGGGGTTCACTGTGGGCCTGAACGACGATGACGACGGGGGCAGCCGGGATGATCACATCATTTATCAGGGCAACACCACCATCGGTGATGCACGCGGCTTCGGCATCCTGCGGCTGGTGGGGCTGGCCAACACACCGACCGCTACCCCCACCGGGGCCACAGCTACCCCTGGCACCCAGCCAACCGCTACACCTACGGCCACACCCAGCGCCACAGCCACCCCTACCGTGCCGGCGGCCACCGCAACACCCACGCCCACGAAAACACCCGCCCTTGATGGCACACTGGAGTGCCCCGCCCTGGGCCCTAATTTCGCGCTGGATGGCCACCTGAACGAATGGGCCGGCTTTCCCACTCTGGCCCTGGATGCCAGCAATGCTCAATACCTCTACCCGCCAGAACCCATCCCGGCTCCTGCTGACGTCTCGGCTTCCTTATTTTGCGCCTGGAGCGCAGATGGCCTGGTGCTGGCCGGCAGCGTGCGCGATGAGATGCTGATGCGGGATAGCGGCACTCAGGTGTGGGAGGACGACGCCGTCGAATTCGGCATAGACGGCAAGGCTGATCGCCTCTTCCACTACCGCGAGGATGACCACCAGATCACCCTGCTGACAGATGGCACAGCAACCGATTTTGGCACTTACGCCGTGGACGAAGCCGGCCGCGCGGTGCACACGGTCAGCGATGGCTGGGAGTTCGAGATCCACCTGCCCATCTCCCTCCTGGGCATTGGGCCACTTGGCTCTGGCCAGCGCATCGGCTTCACCGTTGCTTTGGTCGACGACGACAACGGCGGCCGGCGCGACACCTACCTGGTCTGGAAGGGGGACACAACTTACGGTGGCCCCCAGAACTATGGCGCACTCCTGCTGACCGGAAATGGGCCGACCGTCACGCCCACCGCGCCTGGAAGTACACCCACTCCAACACCAACGGCAACCTCTCAGCTTCCCACAGCCACGCCTACCCGTACTCCCACGGCTACACCTGTGCCGGCCACGGCGACCTCCACCCCTACCCATACACCCAGCCCCTCGCCCACCACCTCTGGTAGCGCGGCCGGCTGGCAACTCGTCCACTACAGCCCGGGCGTCTCCTGGCGCGATATCCATTTCGTCACCCGCGAGGTCGGCTATGCCGTGGGCGGACCAGATTGGGACACCGCCGGCCCCGGCAAGTTGATCAAGACCACCGACGGTGGCCGTACCTGGCAGGAACAGACCCTCAACACCGCAGGGTGGATGCGCGGCCTCGACTGCCTGGACGTCAACACCTGCTGGATCGCTGGCAAGTACGGCACCATCCAGCGCACCACCGATGGCGGCCGCACCTGGCAAGGGATGGCCAACCATCCGGGCTATACCGGCTACCTCTACTCGGTCAAGCTGACAGGAGTTGGCAACACAGTCCTCGTGGGCGCCACATGTAACGCCATCCTGCGCGCGGCCGATGGTTACAACTTCTACCTGGTGGACCCCGGCGCCTGCGTGGTCCAGTGGGACTTTTCTTGCCCCGCGGCTGGCATCTGCTACAGCGCAGCCAATGGCCAAAGCGTGTTCCGCTCCACCGACAATGGCCTCACCTGGACCCGCTTCCAGGCCGGCGTGGGCAAGTTCTTCGGTATCTCCTGCACTGATCAGAACACCTGTTGGGTCGCCGGCACCGATGGCCAGATCTTCTTCACCAACAACGCTGGCGCTTCCTGGCAGCGTCAACAACCTGATATCCCCAGCAGCGTCACGTTCAACCGCATCCGGATGTACAGCCCCACCCAGGGATATGCCGTGGGCGATAACGGCGCCATCTATCGCACCGACGACGGCCGCTCCTGGCGCGCCTTGCCCGCTTTCACCACCAACCACTTGCAAGACATCTACATCTTCAACATGGACGACCTGTTCGTGGTGGACTGGGGGGGCCAGGTGTGGCACTATGGTTCGGATGCTTCAGCACCCACCCCTACGCCGGCTTCCACCATCACACCGACCAAAACGCCCACACCCAGCCTGACCCCGACCGCCACCGCGACCAGAACTCCTACTCATACGCCAAGCCCGACAGCATCAGCGACCAGGACTGCCACGGCCACGCCGACGGCTACCCGCACGCCCACAGCGACAACTACGCCTACTTATACCGCTACCGCGACGCCCACAGCAACCCATACGGCGACCTACACACCTACCGCCACCCCAACGGCGACCCATACACCCACCTATACCCCGACCGCCACACCCACCCCAACCCACACCGCGACATACACGGCGACCTACACGCCTACTGCCACCCCAACGGCAACCCATACGCCCACCCACACCCCGACCGCTACCTCAACTCCAACCTACACCGCCACCTATACCCCTACGGCCACAGCCACACCAACGCCATCCACGGGGGACATCGTGGGCCTGGTATACTGGGATGTGCGCGGGGACGGCGGCGACTTCCAACCCGGCACTGACATACCGCTTTTCGGTGCGATCGTTGCCCTCAAGACGGCTGCCGGCCTGCCTGTTGCCGAGCAGACCACTCAGAACGACGGCATCTTCCGCTTCCTGACTCTCAGCCCTGCCACCTATCGCCTGGCCGTCACACCTCCACCGGGCTTCATGATCATTGGCCCCACCGAGCTGGCTGTTTCTGTCGCGGCGAACACCACCGTCTCTCCTGCTTTCCCGGCTCAGTTGGTGCCCACTCCAACACCGACACCCACAGCCACCCACACGCCGACGAACACGCCCACCCAGACGCCGACACCCACCTTCACGCCTGAGCCCACCTCTACGCCCACCCCCACTCCAACGGCGACGGCCACACCCCTTGTCTTCCATATCCATGGCCGGGTGTGGACAGACCTCAACTGCAATGGACAGATCGAGCCGGAGGAGCCGGGCATCTCCGGCGCGGAGATTGTGCTGCTGACGGACGGTAATCGCGATGGCAGGATCAGCAACGATGACACTGTGCTGGCCCACGTCCTCACCGACAACGAGGGCACTTTTGAGATCCGGAACCTCTCACCGGGCACCTATCTCCTGATCCAACTGCCCCTTCCCGGCCATTTCGCCACCACCGATACGCAGGTTACAGTGAAAAACGCCGGGATGAGCACAGACGTGATCGTCAACTTCGGCAACCGCCCCTACTGGCGAGCTTACCTGCCGGTGATCACGCGTGCGGAAACCTCTGGATAGGCCGCGGGCAGGGTTGCCTCCTACCCGCGCATCATGTATAATCAGCCCTGGATTACGCCATAACCCTACCAGGGCTACGCTTTGAGACGTCTACTGGAATTCGGCTGGCTACTGGCAGCCTTATGGCTGCTGGCAGGATGCGGACAGGTCATCACCCGCATCACACCCATCCCAACCGCCACACCCACTGTGGGGCTGTCCCCGGTGGCCACCCCGCGGCCTACCGCGACGCCGGCCCCCTATACTCCCGCGCCTACCCCCACCCCAACGGTGACACCCACCCCTATCATCTACATCATCCAACCCGGGGACAACCTGTTAAAGATCGCCCGCCAGTTCGGGGTCTCGGTGGAGGCGCTCCGGGAAGCCAACGGCATCACAGACCCGCGCCTCCTCCAGATCAACCAGGAACTGGTCATCCCCAGGGAAGAGATGGAGGGGGAAGGCACGCCCACCCCTACCCCCACCCCTCTTCCCTTCGCGGTGGAGAATATCACCTTCAGCTACACACCCCTGGGAGGGCTGTGGTGCTTCGGGGAGGTCCATAATACCACCGATGTGGACCTGGAGCAGGCCGGGGTTATGGTCACCTTGCTAGACGCCAAGGGGCAGACATTGGCTCAGGAGCAGGAATACGTCCAGGTCAGCCTGATTGGGCCGGGTGAGCGCGCGCCGTTTGCAGTCCACTTTGCGCAACCTCCAGCCGGCTTCGATAGCTATCTGGCGGTGCCCTGGGTGGGGGTGAGGGGCTATGTCGGGAGTTATTACCGGGACCTGGAGGTGCGCGAACTGCGCGGGGAGGGGGAACGCTATGCCACTTATTATGTCACGGGAAAGGTGGCCAATATCGGCCCCGAGGATGCAGTAGAGGTCATCGTCACAGTCACCATCTACGATGCGTTGGGCCGCGTGATCGGCTCCCGGCAGGCCGCGCCGGAGCACAATGTCATCCCGCGCGGGGGAGAGACGACCTTTGCCGTGCAGTTGACCCCAGCCGGAGGGCCGGTGAGCTCGTTTCGCGTGACGGCCTTGGGCCGACGCGTGCCCACTCCCACCCCTGCCAGCCAGTGAGACTATGTGGATCGCACCTGAGGCCTCCGTCTTTTATCGCCTTCTGCAACGAATCGGTTGGTGGTTGCTGCGCAATCTGTCCCATCTTGACATCTCTGGACTGGAGAACGTCCCAGCCCGGGGACCGGTGATCATCGCGCCCAACCACCTGCACATGCTGGACGTAGTGGTGGTGGGCATCGTCATCCCCCGCCGGCAGATCGTGTTCGCGGCGGATAAGTGGCGGGGTACCATGGGCGGCTGTCTGATGCAAATCATCGCCAATGCTATCTTCGTGGCCCGGGGAGAACCCGACCGCCGGGCACTGAACAAGGCCATGAGGGTGTTGCAGGCTGGAGGGGCACTGGCGATAGCCCCGGAAGGCACGCGTAGCCGGACCGGAGGCCTGCTGCGAGGCAAAAACGGCACGGCCTACCTGGCCAGCCGTACCAGCGCGGCCATCGTGCCTGTGGCTGTATGGGGTCAGGAGAAGGCGCTTGGCAGTTGGGTTCGCCTGCGGCGCCCCCCTATCCACGTGCGGGTGGGCCAGCCCATCCATCTGCCCCCGCAGAGCAGAGACGCGCGCGGGGAAGAACTCCGTGTCTACACCGATCAGATCATGCTGGCCATCGCGCGCATGCTACCACCCCAATACCGGGGGGTGTACGCAGAGCAGGTGGCCGCAGAGGAAGAGGGACCCGCTCGCGGTTCAACGGTTTAGCTGCTTGAGATGGCCCTCGCCAGGGCTCCCCACTCCGCCAGGGAGAGGGTTTCTGCCCGCCGCTCAGGCGCGATACCGGCTGTGGTCAGCCACGCCATCGCCTGGGCTGGCGACACGCCCAACCCGGCAGCCAGCGCGTTGCGCAACTGCTTGCGCGGCTGGCTGAAACCAGCCCGTGCCACACGGAAGTAATCGGCTGGCGCAATCCCCGGCACCGCTGGCACCTCTCGGCGCACCAGGCGCACCACGGCCGAATCCACCTTGGGCACCGGGTAAAAAGCCCCCGCCGGAATGCGGTCTACGATCTCAGCCACGCAGTAGAACTGCACCCCCAATGCCAACAGGCTCATCTGCGGAGGAGCGGCGACCATGCGCTCGGCAACTTCCCTTTGTACGGTCAAGACCAGCAGGGCGGGCGGCGGTGTAGATTCCAGAAGATGGCGCACGACAGCAGAGGTGATGTAGTAGGGGAGGTTGGCGACCACTTTGTAAGCCGGCGGCGTGGCCGATCCAGCCGCCTCGCGTATCAGGTCGCCAACGGGCAACTTGAGAATGTCACCGTGAAGGATGGTGACATGGGGCTGGGCGGCAAAACGCTGGCGCAGAAAGGGGATCAGGCGCTCATCCAGCTCCACGGCGATCACCCGGCCAGCCTGCTCGGCCAGGAGCTCGGTCAGCACGCCGGGCCCAGGCCCCACTTCCAGCACCACGTCGGCCGGGGTCAGGTTGGCAGCAGCCACGATGCGCACCCGATGGGCAGCATCCAGGAGGAAGTTCTGACCCAGCCCCTTTTTGGGCCGGATGCCCAGGGAGGAGAGTTGTGAGAGGAGGCTGCCTTTACCTGTTGAACCGATCCTCATTCCTTGTCCAGCCGCAGGATGGTCATGAACGCCTCCTGCGGGATCTGCACCGAGCCGATCATCTTCATGCGCTTCTTGCCGGCCTTTTGTTTCTCCAGCAGCTTGCGCTTGCGGGTGACATCGCCGCCGTAGCATTTCGCCAGCACATCCTTGCGCAAGGCCTTGACATTGGCCCGGCTTACGATCTTGTTCCCCACTGCGGCCTGGATCGGCACATCGAACTGCTGCCGGGGGATCACCTCTTTGAGCTTGCTCACCAGCCGCTGGCCTTTGGCGTAGATCTGGTCCCGGTGCACGATCATGCTGAGGGCATCCACCGGGTCCTTGTTCACCAATACGTCCAGGCGCACCATATCAGCCGGCCGGTACCCTTCGAGGTGGTAGTCCAGGCTGGCATAGCCACGCGTCCTGGCTTTTAGCTCGTTGTAAAAGTCGGTCAGGATCTCTACCAGCGGGATGCTGTAACTGAGCAATACCCGCCGCTGATCCAGGTACTCCTGTCCCTTGAACTCGCCCCGCCGGCTGGTGACCAGGTCCATCACCTGGCCGATGTACTCCGCGGGGGTGTAGACGTCAATCTGGACCCACGGCTCGCGGATCTCGGCGATCTCGGTCTCATCGGGCAGTTCAGCGGGGCTGTCTATCACGATCTCGCTGCCGTCGGTTTTGGTGATCTCGTACTGCACACTGGGCGCGGTGAATACCAGGTCCAGGCCATACTCCCGCTCCAGCCGTTCCTGCACGATCTCCATATGGAACAGGCCCAGGAAGCCACAGCGGAACCCATAGCCAAGCGCCTGGCTGGTCTCGGGCTCAAACACCAGCGAGGCGTCGTTCAGTTGGAGTTTGGCCAAGGCCTCACGCAGGGCCAGGTAATCGGTGGCTTCGGTGGGATAGGCGCTGGCGAACACCATTGGCTTCATGGGCTTGTAGCCAGGAAGGGGGCGTTCGGCAGGGTTGTCATGCCAGGTGAAAGTATCACCCACACGACAATCGCCCACCGTCTTGAGGCCGGTGGCTATGTAACCCACCTCACCCGCTTCAAGCAGGCCCGTCGGCCGCATGTCGGGGCTGAAGATGCCGATCTCCATGGGCTCAACCGGTATCCCGCTGGACATCAGCCGCAGGGTCCGGCCCAGTTCCACCGCGCCGTCCACAACCCGCACGTATGCAACTACCCCCTTGTAGGCATCATAATGGCTATCGAAGATCAGTGCCCGCAAAGGCTGCCCGCGCTGGCCGTGCGGGGGCGGCACGCGCGCCACCACAGCCTCGAGCACTGCCCGCACATTGGTGCCCTCCTTGGCAGAGATACGGATCACCTCTGCGGCCGGGGTGCCCAGGATCTCCTCAATCTCCGCCGCCACGGCATCCGGCTGGGCAGAGGCCAGGTCGATCTTGTTGACCACCGGGATGATCTCCAGATCGTGGTCGAGGGCCAGATAGAGGTTGGCCAGGGTCTGCGCCTCGACTCCTTGTGAAGCATCCACTACCAGGACGGCACCCTCGCAAGCCTGGAGCGCCCGGCTGACCTCGTAGGCGAAGTCCACATGGCCCGGGGTGTCAATCAGGTTGAGCTCGTAAGTCTGGCCGTCAGCCGCGGTGTAGTTCATGCGCACGGCTGAGGCCTTGATGGTCACTCCCTTCTCGCGCTCCAGCTCCATGCTGTCGAGGACCTGCTCCACCATCTCGCGCTCGGGGATGGTGCCGGTGATTTGCAGCATGCGGTCGGCCAGGGTGGATTTGCCGTGGTCAATATGGGCAATAATACAGAAGTTGCGGATCCACTGTTGATCCATACCCGACCCTTTATCCCGAGCGCTAACTCTCCTGCTGCAGTTTCTCCCGGCTCAGCACGGTAATACGGGCGCGGCCCAGTTTGACTGCGCCGGCGCGGCGCAAACCGGCCAGGCAACGCGCCACCACCTCGCGCGTGGTGCCTACCTCGGCGGCCAGCTCAGATTGCGTAATGCGCACCAGGTCACCGTCTATCTCCGTGCTGCGCAACAGGGTCAGGGCAACGCGGCGGGCCACCGTGTGAAACGAAAGGCTCTCCACCAGGTCAGCCAGATGTTTCATGCACTCGATTACTGCCTGCCATCCCATCTGACACGCAAGCTGATCCTGCCTGGCCAGTCGCTGGAACTCTTGCCGGCCGAGGATCAAGACCTGCCCCGGCTCCACTCCATGCACGTCTGCCAGACCGTGATCGGCCAGGAGCAAGATACAGATGCCGTTGCATTTCCGGGGCTCTACATTACATATGACCTGACGGCGCTCGTGGGCATCGGTCTTGCTCATCTGGAGGGAACCCGAAAGGGGGAAAAGAACCACCCCGGCCGGGTCCCCATCCCGGAAGAGCAGCTCATTGCCTGTGAAGGAACGAAGCTGCCCATAGCTGCCTAAAGTCGCCCGAGTTTCCTCGCTACACTGCTGTAAGAAAGGATTCTGTGAGCCAAGCGCGCTCAGATCTGAAGGTTGCATTCATCCTCCCTGGTAGTGCATAGAGAATTAGACACGCCCTTCGTGCTCAGGGCATCACTATTTCTCAGCATATCACACCCGGCTGGAGACGTCAATCCAGACTCATCTGCTGACGGGCACAGCCAAAAGAGCCCACCCGGCGCTGAAGCAATCGAGCTACGAACGGCCTCGAGCTAATTGCCGCGCAAGCCCACCTGCTGGCGATAGTAGGCAATGGTGCGTGCCAGCCCTTCCTCCAGCGAAACCTGCGGCTCCCACCCCAGGATCGTCTTCGCCCGCGTGATGTCGGGACGCCGTGCATGGGGATCGTCGGCCGGCAGCGGTTTGAACACGATACCGGCCCGATTGCCGGTGAGACGGTTGATGATCTCAGCAAACTGCAAGATGGTGACCTCGGCGGGGTTCCCCACATTGACCGGGTAGACCTCTGACGAGAAGAGCAGCCGGATCATCCCCTCGACCAGGTCTGAGACATAGCAGAAGGAGCGGGTCTGGCGGCCGTCGCCGTAGACCGTCAACGGCTCCCCCCGCAGCGCCTGCCCGATGAAGTTGGGCACTACCCGGCCGTCATCCAGGCGCATGCGCTCCCCATAGGTGTTGAAGATGCGAATGATGCGCGTGTCCAGGCCATGAACCCGGTGGTAGGCCATGGTGATCGCTTCAGCGAAGCGCTTGGCCTCGTCGTAAACCCCACGCACCCCGATCGGGTTAACGTTGCCCCAGTAGCTCTCCGACTGGGGATGCACCAGGGGATCGCCATACACCTCTGAGGTGGAGGCCAGCAGGAAGCGCGCGCCCTTGGCCAGTGCCAGGCCCAGGGCGTTATGGGTGCCCAGCGAGCCGGCCTTCAAGATCTGGATAGGGATGCGGGCGAAATCAGCCGGGCTGGCCGGCGACGCCAGATGCATCACTGCATCCAGCGGCCCCGGCACATAGATATACTCCGTAACATCGTGGTAAATGAACTTGAAATGGCGATTACCGGCCAGATGGGCGATATTATCGGTGGAACCGGTGATCAGATTGTCCATGGCAATCACATCATGGCCATCGGCCAGCAGCCGATCGCATAGATGCGAGCCGATGAAACCAGCCCCTCCGGTGACCAGGATACGCATGCCACCTCCTCCTAATTAGGCCGAGAGCTCGTCCTCCTGCGCCTGCCACCCCAGGCGTTGCAGCAGCCCCAGGGTCAGCATGAACAACCCCATCAGGTCCACCAGGAAAAGGGAATTGTCACCCAGGCCATGGGCAAGAGTAGCCGCCAGCCCAGCCAGGAGGCCCAGGGCCAGAGGCCACAGCGGCCGATCAGCACTCCGCAAGAGATACCAACCCCGCCGCGCTGCAGCCACCAATGCCCACGCCCCCACTGCAACCCCTGCCAGGCCAAGGCGGGTCCAGAGATCAAGGATAATGTTGTGCGGATGGCTCAAGTTCAGCTCCTGCCAGGCAGACGGCAGCACGTAGCGAGTGCGGTAAGCATAGAGGAAGTTATCTGGCCCCACCCCCAGCCACGGATGATCAAGGGCCATTTGCCAGGCACCCTGCCATAGCTTCAGCCTGAAGAAAGCAGTACCGCCCTCGAAGTTGAGCAGGCCGGCGAAACGAGGAGTGCGGAACAGCAGAGCCAGACCCACTCCACCCAGAGCCAGGCAGCCTGCCAGCAATCCCAGTGGCCACCGCGCGCGCGCACGCCATGCCCCTGCTACCAGCACCACCCCCACGCCGGCCGGCAACCCCAACAACAACGCGCCCTTGCTGAAGGTCGCCAGACACGCACCGCCGGTGACCACCGTTGCCAGCAGATAGAGCCCACGGCGTACCTTCCCTCGTTTGGCCGGGAAGCAGCCAAATGCGGCCAGCGCCAGTGCGAGCGGCACTGCCCGGTCCAACACCAGCGCCAGGTTGTTAGGTGAACCGTACAGCGCGCGCACGCGCCACACCCCCTCCACATCCACCCGCCCCTGGCCAGTGACCAGTTGCCACAGCCCCAGCCCGCTGACCAGGACCATCCCCACCAGGAGGCCATCCACCGCGGGCCAGGGCGAAAAGCGCCGGCCGGCTGGCCAGGGAGCGCGCGTGATGAGCCAATACCAAAGCACCCCCTCGAGGAAGACCTGGCGCCACTCGCGCAGGGCCACGTGGCGATGCTCAGCAGCCAAGGCAGCCACCAACCCCACCAGCAGGAGGGCCAGAACGGGCCCATCCAGCCCCCCTGTCCGCCGCCTGCCCTTCTGGCCCTCCTGGCCCCAACCCCCTGCGACCAGCCAGCGCACCAGCAGGCCAGCCCAGGCCAGAAGCACCAGCAGTTCAAACAGGCTGAACGCCCACTGGCCGAGTGCCTTCGGCCGCGGCCACAAAGGGAGGCTGGCCGCGATGAAAGGCAGAGCCAGGTCGGGCCGGATCAGGAACAGGAGCCCCAGGCCAGCGAGCAGGGCCAGGTCGAGGGGCAGCCAGTGAGAGAAGAGCAGGGCCAGCACCAGTGAACACCCCAGGAGAATGCCTCTCAGGTCAGACAATGTGACACGCTCAAGCCAGCGATGTAACGAGGTCCGTCCCGCCCTGGCCGGCCGGTTCTCCCCAGCCCATGGCCTCCATAGCCAGACCACTGCGCCCCACAGGGCTGTCATCAGGCCGGCCAGGCCGGCCCAGAGCTGCCAACCGGGCCACTGCTGCGTTGTCGCCGACACTAACACCCCTTGCAGCGCCCACTGCCCCCATCCCCCGACCGCCTCCAGCCGCACCTGGTGCCGGCCCAGCGGCAGCCCGCGAGCCACCGGCACCACCCGTACCTCTGCCACTGGGTCGTATAACACCAGATAGGCATTGCCTTTTTCATCACGCGGCAATGCGTTGGCCGGCGCACCATCCACTGCAATGCGGTAATAAGCCCAGTACGGCCCACCCTGGACGCGCAAAGCCAACCCACTGCCGTAGAATTCCCACGTCAGGATATCCCCGTCAGCGGTGGGGTCTGCGGCGTGGGCCGTCACGCGCCAGCCAGGGCTATAGTGCAGCGCGGGATGGTTGGGCCGGTGATCGCCAGGGGGGAGTAAGGCCGGGCGCTGGGCTGCCGTAGCCAGGGCCTGCCAGACGCCGCGAGGGGTGCCATCAGGCGCACACAGGGCAAAGCCACGCCATGGGTCGTCTGGAGCCAGGTCAGAAGGGCAGCCGGCAGCCCAAAACAGAGGCCCCAGCCAGGGCCACCGGGTGGCAGCCAGGTCGAAGGCTCCCGCTGCGTAGCGCGCCTGGTCATCCTCATCTACCTGCCCCCATGGCGACGGCTGGCCGGACCAGTCGGCCGGCAGGGCATTCCAACCAAACGAAGTAGCCCACAGGGGTACGGCGGCATCTCCATGGCAGAGGGCCACCTCATAAAGCAAGGCAGCCCGGCCAAAGTTCAAGCGGCCGGGGTCGGCAGGGGCCTCTGGCCCCTCGGAAAAGCCATAAGGCTGCACCGCGACCACATCAAACCAGGCCCGCGCGGCCAAACGATAAAGGGCGTCCAGAAAAGCAAGATCGCTCAGGTTGGCTCCGCCCGGTTCAGTGGTAGGAGCCAGGGCCGCCAGCACGATCCAGGCGTCTGGGTCGGCCGCACGGATCTGCACGGCCGCTTCGCGCAACAGCCCCAGATAGTCGAGGGGGTCGGCAGGCCGGGCGCCCCAGTGGGGCGCGATGTTCGGCTCATCCCAGATCTGGTAATAGCGCAGGTAGCCGCCGTAGCGCCGGGCCACCGCGGCTGCAAAGGCACCGAAGTCAGCTCGCTCATGGGGCGGCGCCAGGGGATTGTTTGCATCAACCGGGCTGCGTGCCCAGGCAGGAGAGCCGTCCAACACCACCACCACCTGGAGGCCCGGCTGACTTGCCAGGGTGGAGAAGACGGCATCCCAGCGCGACCAGGCAAACTCACCGCGCGCCGGCTCAACCTGATCCCACGGCAGACGCAGCCGCACCCAGCGGATGCCCGCGCGCGCCAGCCAATCCAGGGTGTGGGGCAGGTTCTCCGGCTCCAGCTCGCTGGGGGCCAGGTTGACCCCTACGGCGCCGGCGAAGTCAGGCCGCGCCGGCGGCCATCTGTTCAGCTCACCAGGGCGTGAAGCCCGCCACTCGCGCCAGCTGGCAAACCATAACAAGGCCGCCGCAAGGCCAATGAGCAGAACAAGCGTTGCCCAGCGCCGTGCACGATGATGCAGGTCCCACATCAGCCGACTTCTCACCGATCTCTGCCAGTGCATCCTACCACAGGGGACCACGTTCTGCAACGCCCACAGGCCATGCCCTACGGCATCCACGATCGCCGCGGGTGTACCACACCCGTTCGACGCTGACGCTTGCCGTCGTTAATCATTCGTCGGTTTTCCGTAGAGTAAGATGGGACAAGTTGTGGTACAATATTTAATGCCACTTGCCTCCAATAAATGCTATTTCGATTTGTTGGGATAGGAGGTGGTGCCCCTTATCGAGCGACCGCGAGGCCGGCGTTTTTCTCCAGCTATGCCGCTCATGACACTACCAGCCATGACGAGCACTGCGCTGGCGGTTAGGGGGTGCCAGGTGCTGGTAAGTGCATTCTTCATGGGGCGGGGGCAAACTGCTTTACGGCGTAGAGAGTCTTTCGTAAGTTTACACTTTCCCCCGTCACCTGGGGGCGCTTTTGGCGTCTACAATAAATCAGGACGGACCAATCGCGGCGCAAAGGACTTGAAATCTGGCGGTGGTTAGCGTACAATTAGGGTGTGTTGCCCCCATTCAGTAGCACCCGACCGGGCTTTTCGTGCACTCTAGGCCATCAGGCCTTTTAGATCAGGCTCTTTACCGCCTGGGATCCGTTAGTGACTCTGTTGCAGATCTTTCGGAGGTGCATCGTGAAAAAGTCGCCCTGGGTACCGCTAGTTATTATCTGCGTCTTGTTGTTGACCGCTTGTGGCCAGGCTGCCCAGCCTACCACTGGCCCCGAGACCCCCAGCGGGGAAGTCTTCATGATCGCACTCCCGCGCATCGTGGTTGACGTGGACAGCGAGGGAGTGCCCAGTATCCTCGGTATCAAACCCAGTGACATCGGGATGAGCATCCAGTTCCCCAAGCAGTACGTTGACCTGTTGACCGCGGGCAACGTTCAGCATATCGAGATCCGCCTGGTAGGTCATGGTGTGGTATTGCTGGCCAACGCCAAACCTTTGCCTCACCTCAAATGGAGCGATGAGTCCCTGGCGG
>DAOTZS010000251.1:0-3812 GCA_034434335.1 Anaerolineae bacterium | reverse complement strand
TGGCCGAGATGATCAACTACGAGGGGGAGATCGCCATCCTCAGCGCCGCCTCCACCATGACCAACCAGAACACCTGGATCGAGTGGATGAAGAAGGAGCTGGAGGACCCCAAGTACTCCAAGATGAAGCTGGTGGCCATCGTCTACGGCGACGACCTGCGCGAGAAGAGCTATAACGAAGCGCAGGGCCTCTTCAAATCCTACCCCAATCTGAAGGGGATCATCTCGCCGACCACGGTGGGCATTGCCGCCACCGCGCGGGCGCTGCAGGATGCCGGCCTGTGCGGCAAGATCGCGCTCACCGGCCTGGGGCTCCCCAGCGAGATGCAGGAGTACATCAAGAACGGCTGCTGCAAGGAGATGGCCCTCTGGAACCCCTCAGACCTGGGCTACCTGACCGTGTATGCCACCCATGCCTTGCTCACCGGCAAGATCTCGGGCAAGCCGGGCGAGAAGTTCAGCGGGGGCAAGCTGGGTGAGTACACCACGGTGGATGAGGGCAATGGTGGCACCATGGTGCTGCTGGGGCCGCCGTTCAAGTTCAACGCCGAGAACATTGACGAGTGGGCCAAGGTTTACTGATGCCTTGAGCTGACGTTGGGGGCAGGGGCAGGTTCGCTGAACCTGCCCCTGCCAGCGCGTTTAGAGGAGTGAACAGATGCTTTTCGACCTGCCCCTGGAGCAACTGCAGACTTATTGCCCACCCCGCTATGAGCCGGCCGATTTTGACGCCTTCTGGGCCGACACCCTGGCCCAGGCCCGGCGTTTTCCCCTTGATGCGACCTTCACACTGGTAGACTACGGGCTACGCCTGATAGAGACCTTCGACGTGACCTTCAACGGCTATGGGGGTCAGCCCATCAAAGGGTGGCTGTTGCTGCCTCGCCAGCGCTCTGGGCCTTTGCCGTGCGTGGTCGAGTACATAGGCTACGGTGGTGGCCGTGGTTTTCCCTTTGACTGGCTGCTGTGGAGCAATGCGGGGTATGCCCACCTGGTGATGGACACTCGCGGCCAGGGCAGTGCCTGGCGACGGGGTGATACCCCTGATATCGAGCCAGATGGCTCCAATTCGCAGTATCCTGGCTTCATGACGCGCGGCATCCTGGACCCGCGCACCTACTACTACCGCCGCGTCTTCACCGATGCAGTGCGTGCCATCGAGGCCGCGCGCACCCACCCGGCCGTGGACCCCGACCGGATTGCGGTGACCGGGGTCAGCCAGGGTGGTGGGATCGCGCTGGCAGCGGCAGGGCTGGAACTGACTGTCGCGGCAGTAATGCCCGACGTGCCTTTCCTGTGCCACTATCGCGCCGCTACCGAAATCACCGACGCCGCACCTTACAGCGAGATCGTCAACTTCTGCAAGGTTCACCGGGACAAGATCGAACAGGTCTTCAACACCCTGGCCTACTTCGATGGCGTCAACTTCGCGGCCCGTATCCATTGCCCTGCCCTCTTTTCTGTGGCGCTGATGGACATGGTTTGTCCGCCGCGCACGGTGTTCGCGGCCTACAATCACCTGCCTGGCCCCAAGCGGATCAGGGTCTGGCCATACAACCAGCATGAGGGGGGCGAGAGCTACCAGAACCTGGAGAAGGTGCGTTTTCTGGCAGAGCTGTGGGGGTAACAGAAGCCCGTGCTGAGACATCCCACGCCTCATGTCTCTGCTCCCTGCCAGCGGGCAGAGACCGGAGATCATGGGGTGGATCGGCGCAGGTAGCCGGGCAGGTGGTTACTCTTCCAGGCTCACCTTGCCGCGCCATTGCTTGCGTTGGCTGCGGTGATGCTTGGCGGCAAGCCGTGCCTCGCGCGCGGCAGCGCTGGGCCGTGTGGGGATGCGCCTCTTGCGGCGTCTGAGCCCCGCGCGCAGCAGGGCCTGAAAGCGCGCCACGGCGTCGGCGCGGTTCTCGGCCTGGCTGCGGGTAGCTGACGAAACCACATGGAGCACACCGGCGCCATCAATATAACCTGCCAGGGTGTGCATGAGGCGCGCTCGCTGAGCCTCGTTGAGGCTGGGCGAGCGCGCCACATCGAAAAGCAATTCCACCCGCGTCTCGGACCGGTTGACGTGCTGTCCGCCTGGCCCACTGCTGCGGCTAAAGCGAAAGCGCAGCTCGGCCATGGGGATGGCCAGCTCGTCCGAGATCACCAGCCACTGGTCCGACCGGGGCGGCTCCGCCGATACGCTGCTCATCTTGCTCGACTCCTTGTTCACGGCAGATTGTCTCACGGAACGCGCCTGTTGACAAATGAAGCGCCCAGGCCAGGTTATGAACCAACGCGGAGAGACGACAATGAATGAGCCACGACTGGTTACTGTTTACAGGTCACAGGGCATGCTGCCCGCGCAGGTGGTGAAGGCTAAGCTGGAGAGCGCGGGGGTGCCGGTCCTTCTCAAGTATGAGGCCGTAGGACAGGTGTTGGGGCTCACCGTAGATGGCCTGGGCCTGGTCGAGGTGCAGGTGCCAGAAGCCTGGGCAGAGATGGCACGGGAGTTGGTTGCCGAGGAGCCACCGGAGGAGGAATAGAGCTGTCCTTCCCTGGCTGGCTGCGGGGGATGAGAGGGGGCAGTGGCCGGCCAGGATGGTTTGCGGCCTGAGTGCTTTGATGCTAAAATGAGAATCGATAGGGTATGAGGTTGATCTTTTAGTCTCTGCTCAAGAGGTGGCAAGGCAATGTTGACCAAGAATGTACTGGCTACGCGGCTGGCCCGGGAATTTACTTCCTCGCAGGCTGCCTTGCTCTCGGAAGTGATCATTGAAGCATACGCTGATCTGGTCAAGACCAGCGACTTCAATGAGTTAAAAGGGATTGTGCGTGACCTGGCGGAGGCTCAGCGCCGCACAGAGGAGTCTTTGAACCAGTTGAGCCAGCGGGTGGATAGCCTGGCTGAAGCCCAACGCCGCACAGAGGACTCGTTAAACCAGTTGAGCCAGCGGGTGGATAGCCTGGCTGAAGCCCAGCGCCGCACGGAGGAGGAGCTACGGTTGCTGACGCGCGGGCTCGGCGAGACACGCTCTGAACTGGCCGGCCTGAGCCGACAGTTCGGTTACGCTTTGGAGAACGAGGCCTACCGCGCCTTGCCATCTCTGTTGCGGGAGCGGTATCACATCGAGATCAGCCGCCGCTTTATCCGTAAGTACATAGGGGACCGGGAGATCAACTTGCTGGCCGAAGGGCAACAGAACGGTGAGATGGTGCTGCTGGTGGGGGAAGTCAAATCCCATCTGGGCGTGGAGGACTTCAAGCAGCTAGAGCAGAGCCTGGAGGTCGTGCGCGACGCGCAGGCGATGGGCTTGTTGCCCTCCTATCGTATTGTGCCTATCTTCGTGGCCCATGTGGCTCGTCCAGCAGCCCTGCAGCGGGCGGAAGAGGAAGGCATTATCGTGGTACAGAGCTTCGAATGGTAAAGGCGAGCTGGTCTGTTGCGATTTGAGGTGCGACGCATCTAACAGTGCGTCGCACCCGCTTTTTAGAGCCTCAGCTGCTTCTATCCAGTACAGCACATGTAACTATTCAGGCGGTGACTGGAAAGGCCACGCCGAGGGCTCGCCCGAGGCGTCACCCTTTTGGGGCCTGCGGCCAGTAGTCGGCCTTCGCCGCCCTCTCTGGTGATGCAAACATGAAGGGTGTTGGCGTAGGGGCGATCCTCCGGATCGCCCCACCTGGCACGAAGTGCCCAGGGAGGGCGATTTCAATCGGCCTATAGTTACCAGCGCATTACAAGGAGCCACATCATGACCCAGACAGTGATCAACCTGACCAGAGGAATGCCGCCGGTTGAAGCGTTTCCCACCGAGGAACTGATCCACA
>DAOTZS010000250.1:0-25297 GCA_034434335.1 Anaerolineae bacterium | reverse complement strand
TCAGGCTCTGCGGGTGGGACCGGCCGGTTCGGCCGGCCGGCATCTCCTCTGGAGCGCGGGAGTCACCCGGGGCAGTTTCCCGCCGACAACCAGCCCCATCCCACAGGTGACCGACACCATCCCTCTTGCCGTGCCTGGCATCACCTCAGTGGGGGGTGGATGGCAGGTGGAAGTGGTACGCCTGGCTCCTGCCAGCCTGCCCCCTGATGTGCCCGGCGACGATCCCTGGACGGCCTACTTGGACGCTGAGGCAGTAGGGGACGATCTGGCGTTGCGACCCAGGCAACCTGGGGACCGTTTCCAGCCCCAGGGGTTGGGCGGGCATAGCGTTCGGCTCCATGAGTTCATGATCAACCTCAAGGTGCCGCGGCCGGCCCGGGCCGGCTGGCCACTGTTGATTGGCCGTTTCGGCATCGCCTGGGTGTGTGGCCTGCGGGTGGATGAGCGGGCCAGGGTTTGCCCTGAGACGACCTCTGTATGGCGCGTCCGCTTTGCCCGAGGATTTCTGCCATGACCTCCTCCTGCGCGCTCTATCTTCACCCTGGCAAGGAAAAGCCGGTGCGCCAGCGCCATCCCTGGGTCTTTTCGGGTGCGATTGCCCGGCTGGAAGGGCAGCCAGGCCCAGGAGACCTTGTGGAGGTGTGTGATGCCCATGGCACCTGGCTGGCGCGCGGCTACTACAACCCCCGCTCACAGATCGCCGTCCGTCTGCTGACCTGGGACCAGGCAGAAGCCGTGGATGAAGGGTTCTGGAGACGACGTCTGATCCAGGCTGCAGCGGCCCGGAAAGCATTGGCAGAGGACCCTCACACTGACGCCTATCGGCTGGTCTATGCCGAGAGCGACGGAGTGCCCGGCCTTATTGTGGACCGCTATGGTGACTGGCTGGTTGTGCAATTCCTGACGGCGGGAGTAGAGGTGCGGCGAGGGCTGCTCCTGGCCCTCCTGGTCGAGCTGTTTAAGCCGCGCGGCATTGTGGACCGCTCAGATGTGGCGGTGCGCAAACAGGAAGGTTTACCGCTGCGCAGCGAGCTGGCGTGGGGTGAAGCGCCAAGAAGCGAGCTGGTGATCCGCGAGAACGGCCTGCGCTTTCCCGTGGACCTGCTGCGGGGCCAGAAGACAGGTTTCTATCTGGATCAGCGCGTCAACCGATGGATAGTGGCCGGTTATGCGGCCGGCCGGCGAGTGCTGAACGCCTTCAGCTTTACGGGGGCTTTCGGTGTGTATGCCCTGGCCCGAGGCGCCACCCATGTCACCAACCTGGACAGCTCCTACGAGGCGCTGGTGGGTGCCGAAGCAGCATTGCGTTTGAATGGTTTCGACCCAGACCGCCAGGCAGAGGCCATCGCCGGCGACGTGTTTGAGGTGTTGCGGGCCTTTCGGGCCGAGGGCCGGCTCTTTGACATGGTGATCCTTGACCCGCCCAAGTTCGCAGCGCGTAAGGCGGAGCTGGCCGGGGCCACCAGGGGCTACAAGGACATTAACCTGTTGGGCATGCAACTGCTGACTCCCGGCGGCATCTTGGCCACCTTCTCCTGCTCAGGCCTGGTTACGCCGGATCTGTTTCAGAAAATCGTTTTCGCGGCCAGTGTAGACGCGGGCCGCGATGTGCAGGTCCTGGCCAAGTTGGGCCAGGGCCCAGACCACCCCATCCTGCTCAGCTTTCCCGAGGGGGAGTATCTGAAGGGGCTGCTGTGCCGGGTAATCTAACCAGGGAGGGTGTTATTCATGGGGAGTGTACTTAAAGCTGGTTTGATCGGCGGGGCTGCCATGGTGATCCTCAACCTGGTAAGCCTGATTCCCTTTATGGGATGCGTTGTCCTGATCGTAGAGCTGGTCCTCTATGTTGGCGTGGGCGCGCTGGCCGCGTACTGGATGCCATCGGGCCGCCTGCCTGGGGCGGCGGCAGGCCAGGGGGCGCTGGCTGCCTTGCTGGCCTCTCTGATCAGCGGCGTGGTGCGTACAGCCCTGATGGTGATCCAGATGGCTATGGTGGGGTCTGCTGTGCTGCTTTCCCAGATACCCCCTGAATCACTTCAGCAATTGCGGGATGCAGGGATCGACCCGGACATCTTCGTCGGGCCGGCTGCCGGCGCGATCTATGGCAGCGTGTGCTGTGGGCTTGGGTTGGTGCTGGCTGCAGGATTGGGTGCGCTGGGAGGAGTGATCTACGCCTCGGCCAGGCCAGAGTGACCCTTCATCGCAGCCTGACCCAGCGCGTGATCCCACGGCGGCTCCAGGTGCACAGGGACTTCCTCGGCGATAGTGATGCCCTCAAACGTGACCCGGCATCGGTAGGCGCGCGCCTGGACCCCATAGCCGATGGCCTCGGCCAGGGCATGGGTGAAGGTGGGGTCGGCTTTCGGATGAGGCGCGAAACGTGCGGCGTCGTCTCGTTGGATGATGAATACCACCGCCGCCTGATCCCCTGCCAGGGCAATGTCGCGCAGGGCGCGCAGATGTTTCAACCCGCGCGCGGTGGGGGCATCGGGGAAGAGGGCGGTGGCATCCTCGATCAGCGTCACTGACTTGGTCTCCACCCACAGGCGCCGGCCGGCCTGGTCTACCAACAGGAAGTCCAGGCGGCTATCCCCATGGCGGGCTTCTGCCTGCCGTTCCTGGTAGGACGAAAAGTCTGGCAGCCGGCCTTCCTCCAGAGCTTCTGCGAAGAGGTGGTTGGGCAGCCGCGCGTCTATGCTAACCAGTGTTTCGCCTTGGGCCACCAGCCGCAGGTCATAGGGGGTTCTGCGCTGCGGGTCAGTGCTGGAGGAAAGGTAGCAGGGCGCACCGGGGACCAGGAGTTCGCCCAGGCGGCCCGAGTTAGGCACGTGCGCGGAGACCTGTTGCCCGTCCAGGAGCAAGGTAGCTCGAAAACGGTTCTCGCGGCGCAGGAAGCTCGCGCGCAGGAGCGGCTGGGGAAACGGGATCATCGCATCCGAGCCAAGGCGGCATCCAGGTCGGCCGCCGAGGTAAAGCCGGAGACGATTTGCATGAATTCGGCCAGGCTCTCAGTGCGCCGGCGCAGAGCGCGCAGCTTGCCACCGATAGGGTCGGTGGCGGCAGGTCCCACGGCGTAGGAGCCGTGAAAGGCGAAGTAGGCCTGGTTCAGCTTACGGATGACATAGCCTTGTTCTAGCAGGATCTGGCGCTGTGCCTCCATGTATGCTTCTGCTTCTGTGACCTTGCCTTCAGCCAGTAGTTTGTCCACGTGCAAGCGGGTCTGGCGCATGAATGGACCGAACTCGAAAGGCCGCGGCGGGCGCTCGCGTTGCCACCAGTCGGTGCGCATGGAGAAAGGCCGCGGCCAATCGGCCGGGGGCACCAACTCGGGGTAGTAGCGCAGGAGTACACGGCGGGCGATTTCGTCGCCCAGTATCGAGACCACCGTTTCGTTGAGGGTGCGGGTATCGCCGCTGTCGGCATAGTGCCAGCCCAGGGGCCTGAAGGCCAGGTAGGTATGGCCCCATTCGTGCGCGATGGTGCTCAGGACCCATTCCAGATCAGGATTCTCGACGATCATGGTGGGGTAAGAGGAAAAGCCCCCCGTCCCTTCTACCAGGGCGCTGACATCCAGTCGCCTTTGTACGTCTTCCTCGATGTGCTCCATCTGTTCCACGGCCAGTTCTGGCTCCAGATAGATACCGTATTGGAGCACGATGCGGTTCCTGGGTGAAACGATCAGGTAGTAAGGGCTGGCAGAGAACTGGAAGCTAACCGGTGGCCAGACGCGGCCAGCCGTGGTGAGGCCAACTTCGCGCAGGATATCCGTGACCTGTTCTGCCAGGATGCTTTCGACGGCCGGCCGGCGGCGGGCCTGCTCCGCGCGCAGGAGGTCGAGTTCGGCCTGCAAGGGGGCTGCCGCGGCCTGGGGATCAGATTGATGGGGGTTGGCATAGATCCGCTCGATCTGCCGGTTCAGCTCCTCAACGCGGCCGATAGCATCAAAGTAAGCCGCGACCAGGTCATGGCGCTGGGCTGGCCTCAGGTTGGCGCCTGGGCGGGCGATCAGGTCATGGGCCTTCTGGCTGAGGGCCTGTACTTCCCAACTGGCCAACTGGAAGCCCAGCCTGCCGATTGCCTGGTTGAGGGTGAACGTGACACGAGCTGTGCCCAGGTAGCCATCGCTGGGCAGTGCCAGGAGCAGCGAGATGCACAGGAAGGCCAGCACCAGACGCCCGCGCACAGCAACCCATGCCCGGCGCATGGTAAGCGCGCGGGTCAACAGTGAGACGGGCTGCAGGGTGGCAGGGGTCCTCACTTTATCAGCTCTGCACCTATCAGCCCTTTCGGTGCCAGCCGCTCACCTTGCCCCACCAGCACACCAATCCCCTGTTGCTCTGCCTCTTCCAGCGCACTCCGGTCGACTCGTATCCCAAAAGCATAGACCAGGAATGGCCCAGGTACTTGCCGGGCCGCCAGGCGTCGTCGCCACCCAGAAGACTTCATGCGCTGTGCCCAGGCTTGCACCTCTCTGTAGCTCAGTCGGGCCTTAGCTTCAGCCACCGCCCAGACGGTGCTTCCATCAGGAGCTACCAGGGGCAACACTACATCCACCTCTCCGTCGAGGGCCAGCGTGAAGGGCTCCGCTAACGGACGATATCCCTTCTCCTTCAAGACAGAACGTAATACACCCCCGGCTTCATCCTCCACGGTGGCACCAAAGATAGCCTGAAACTGTCCAAACTGCTTCTGCAGGCTCTTCTGTGCCTCGCTTAGCTCCTGCACTCTTTCTTCGGTCCTCCTCTGCGCCTCTGCCAGGCGCTCGATGGCGGCCTCGACGCGATCCAGGCGTTCCTCACTGCGGCGCTGCGCCTCTGCCAGGCGCTCGATGGCGGCCTCGACGCGTTCCAGGCGTTCCTCGCTGCGGCGCTGCGCGTCCGCAAGGGCACGTTGTTCCTCGGCTAGCTGGCGAACCAAGGTAGGCAGTTGAAGGATATCGTCTGTGAGTACCACCCGCCTAATCTCAGCTCGCCAGTCGTCGTGCTCATAGAGCAGGCGCACCAAATCGTGAAAATCCATCACTGTGAAGGCCATGGACTCTCTACCTCCAGCCTCTTTCTGACATGGCTAAGTATATCCTGTCCACACCAATTCAGCAACTCCCTCAGCCCCCACCCCCAATTGGGGGCAGGGGAGTCCTTTAGGGTATTCTGGGCGGCGAAGCCGCCCAGAATACCCTTAATCTCGATCCCCCTTCCCCGCCTTGCGGGAAAGGTGGTATGGGGATGGGGCGATACGCCCTAAAGTGCTTAACCCCTGTAACTGACGGCTGCGTTTGTTGATCCAGAGAGCGACCAGAGAAGGCGGGGAGCCGTGAGGTCTGCTGTAGTGAGGACAACTAACTAAAGACCCCACAGGTAGTCAGGATGACTACCTGTGGGGTCTCCAATGGGCGAGAGGGGACTCGAACCCGTGACCTCACGGATGTGAACCGTGCGCTCTAACCAGCTGAGCTACTCGCCCTGAAACTAGTTTTCAGTATAGCACGAGTACGCTGAACACGCAAAATCGGGATTGCTCCCAAAGGGCCCAGCCAGGTTGGTTGCTTTGACAAAACCGGCACCCTGAGTTACTATAAGCTCTGGTCGTGCTAGACGGGGAGCTAGCGGTGCCCTGTACCCGCAAACCGCTATAGCGGGGTCGAATTCCCTTCCGAGGGTCGGTGGTCAGCAGGACTGCTGGACAGGCACGCGTTGAGGACTGGGTCCTGTGCGGCGGGGGCCTGTGAACCTGGTCAGGACCGGAAGGTAGCAGCCATAAGCAGTATCCCTCGGGTGCCACGGGGCAGCCTGGTCTGAGCGAGCCTGAGCTGGCAAGCTGAGTGACAAGGCTCGAAGAAGGGTGCACGACCAGTTATCATAGGAGCAGGCCACGAATGGCCTGCTCCTTTTTTGTTTGGAGCTATTTGACCTCAATAGTCTTGATGACGTGGTAAGTGCGTTGGCCCCAAAGCCCAAAGCGGGTTGTCAGTCGGACACGATCTGCGGCCCGGTAGATCCCTACAATCAATCGGTAGTGCCCAGGAGGGCTTTCCACCGGCACGTCCAGGGTATGACGATCGCGCACCAATTCTCCGCTGAGCCACTCAGAAGTCGGATAGCGGCCCGCAAGCGGCTGCGCTTCCAGGCCGGCAATAACCTGCTCACGGCTATTCAGCAGTTGCACTACTACGACGAAAGGCTCTCCAGGGGACCGTAAGGCTTGCCACAGCAGCTCCACGGGGACCTGTCCCCCTGGGGCGATCACGGTGGCGGGAGATGAAGCTTCAATCAGGGCCAGAGGCCCGAAAACAGCCAGGACTTTGCGTGGAGCCGGGGCAGGCCAGAGCCTGAGCACGGATAGTTGCCCCAACACTAGGCCGTGCGGGGTCAATGGCAGGCCATGGGATGCTGCGATCTCCAACGGCTGGCCTGTCGCCGACGCATATGCCAGCAGGGTTACGGTATATTGGCCAGGGGGTGTGCCAGGCGGAATCGGCAGGGCCAGGGGCTGCCGCTGAGGGACGCCTGTGGGCCATTGCCGCGCGCGAAATAGGGAGCCCAGAGGACGTTCATCCATCGGCTGTGACCAGACCGCCCCGTCCGGGCCGATCAGGCGCAGTGAGGTGCTGAATTCGCCAATCCCGGCCTGGGTTTTGAGCCAGGTCACGACCGGGTATATCGTCTCTCCGGCCACAGCCTGTTCCACCAGTGGCTCCCATTGCATCTTCAGGCCATCGTCATATTCCACCGACATCCGATCGGGTCGCCACTCTGCCCCCAGGCGGGACACATAACCCTGCACACGCATATTTGCCTCACCGGCAAAGAGACGCTCTTCCACAAGCTGTCCCTGCTCTGTCAGCCAGGCCCGGAGACGGCCATCAGGATCGTTTACCGTGTCATAGATACGGTAGTGCCAGACGCGCGGGAAGCGTTGGAAGAGAGATTCAATCCTATGTGCTGCGACGGCTGAGGGCAGGGCAAAGAAATCCGAACGTGGGTCACCCCAGCCGAGGGTGGGCGGGCCATCTAAGTGGCCCGTGGTGACCGCGATCAGGGCAGCATCATCCCTTGGTGACGGTAATGTTTCGGTGATCCGCCCGCGATAGGCCACAGGGCCTTGCCAGTAAGTCAACAGCGCCGTGTAGGTATACCCTGCGTTGACCAATACCACATCTCCCGGCCGCCAATGTTCCTCCAGAAAGCACACTGCAGCCCGGTGATCGTCCGCGCGGTAAAGTGGACTGGTCCACGCAGCCTGTAATGTCGCGACAACGCCAATCAGCCACAGGCTGGCCGCTAACATACTGGCTGCTCGTGTGACCCAGCGGGGATAACTGGCTACCCTGGCCGACCAAAGCCCCCATATCCCAGCGGCCAGGGGAATGTAAAAGGCAGGGCTATAGGTAAACAGGTACCGTACATGATAGAGAGGGGTGACGGCTGACGCCAGCAGGATTAGCGCCAGGGGACCAAACACTGGTACTATCAGCCACCCGACCACCAGCCTCTGCCCACGCGTCCCCACCACCGCAGGAGCAGTGTCCTGGCGATGACCAGAGTAAGCGCTGCTTGGTGGACTGCTCGACAGGCTTGCCAGCACGAAGAGCCCGAAGAGGTAGAGCCCCACCATTACCAACATCACCGGCCAGGTCCAAGAGGGAGCCGATTGGCCCAGGGTTAACGCTGTCCATGCTTCGCGCAGAGCCTCTGCCAGGCCCACCGCGGTGCGCCAGGGCGGTACTGGCGGATCGGTTGCCTGGCGCCAGGCGATCGGCAGCCAGGGCAGGTAGAGCAACAGGCTGGCCGCGTTGGCCAGGAGCCAGCATCCCAGCTGCGTGGCCTTTGCTCGACCACGGCCGGCCAGGAGAGCCAGGGTCCACAGGTTAAGGGGTAACAAGAGAAAGGCGAAGTAGTACAGGGTGTACATCCCGGCCGCGGCCACGAGACCATAGAGCACCCACCAACGGAGCCGAAGGCCCTGGGCCAGAGGGGCTTTTCCGAAGCCGCTAGCCTTGAGCAGCGCATGCAGTGCTATAACCCCCAGCGCTGCCCCCAGGGTGTACATGCGCACCTCTTGGCTGTACCAGACGTGGTAGGGGCTCAGAGCCACCAGGCCGGCTGCCAGGGCCGCGCTCGGCCACTCTGTCATCTGGTACGCCAGGTGATAAATCAGCGCGCACAGCAGGACGCCAAAGAAGAGGGAGAAGAAGCCTGCCGTGAACTCGAGTCCATTGCCGTGGGGATCTGCCCGGCCATCGCCATAGCCCATTAGCAGCAGCCAACCACGCAGCAGGATATAGTAGCCCGGCGGGTGGATATCGCCAGCGGTGTGGCGGATCAGTTCCGGCAGAGACTGACCAGCCAGGTAAGTGCTGACAGTTTCATCGTACCAGAGGCTATCACCTCCCAGCCGAACCAGGCGCAGGCTCAGGCCGGCCAGCAGAATAACGAGGAGAAGAAGGCGGTGATATGAGCTCGGCTTCATGGTCGTAGGTGATGTGGGCGTTGGTCAGTCAAGGCCTGCTTCATTGAATCCTGGGGGGTCTGTCCGATAGCCTCGTTCAGTGCTACCATCAGTTGGTTCAGGGCCTCAGGCCCCAGGCCGCGCGCAGCCGCTGCCTGAGCGATGGGTTCCCAGTGTGGCACGGGGGTATCCTCCCACGGGATGCCATGCCTGGCGAAGATCGCCTGGGTCTGTGGCCAGGCCTGAGCCACAGCACTAACTGCCATGAACGGCTCAATGGGAATACGTGGCGAAGGCATAGTATCGTGCACCTGGGTTACCGCTGGCCGGAGGGCTGGTTGACTCAGTAGCCGCTCGGCGTTGTGTCCCATGATGTCGTCGTATACTTCCTTGTCCAGTCCCAGGCTCTCGATCTCGCTCATGAAGGGGCGGAAATCGGGCCCTGACTGACGCCGGGGGTAGAGGCGTAAAGGATAATCGGAGCCATAGAGCAGCTTCCGGTGATCCACACAGGCCAGGGCGGCCCGGAAGATGCGCTCGGTGGGGTAGATCAGCGGTGAGGCAGCAGTGTCGTACCAGACGTTGCGCAGGGCGCGGCGCACCCCCGGCATCAATTCGTAGAACAAGAGGCCACCGCCCCAGTGCGCCAGAACCAGCTTCAGCTCTGGATAGCGACATGCCAGACGATAGAACTCGCGCAGTGGAGTGACGGCTTTGCCCGCATAGAAGTGGCCCACCTCTTCGTTGGTGTGCAGGCAAAGGGGGATATCGTAGCGGATACACGCTTCAACGACGCGCAAGAAGTCGGGATCATCCAGACGATAGCCCTGTCCGTAAGGTCCCAGCTCACCCACCCCGCGCAGTCCTCCATCTACGCAGCGAGCGAGCTCATCCAGCGCCGCCTGGCCGGCTTTGGGCTGTAACACCGCAAACCCGATGACCCGCTCGGGCCAGCGGCGGACAATCGCCAAGGCCTGATCATTGCGCGCCACGCACCCTGCGTGCTGCTGGCGATATTCACCCAACAACATAACCCGATCCAGGCCAGCCCGGTCCATGTCTTCAATCATGCGCTCGGCCGTGGCCCAACCCTGGATGCGACGACCAGCCGAGCTGGACGTCAGCATCAGCGCCCAATATGGTTCCTGAGCGACGAACGCCTCGAGCTCATCAGCCAGTTCCGGTGGGATGTAGTGGACGTGAGCATCAATGCGCATATAATATGGTCCTCTCTGGGAGATGGAGAGCTGCGGGGCTTAGAGCGCGTCCGCAAACACCTCTGGCTGGGCCTCTGACAGGCCAGAAGGGGGTACGCTCAGGGGCTCACGTTGAACTCTGCGCACAGGCCACAAGGGCACAACTCCTCAGTGGGAGGTTGGCGGGGCCAATACATGCCCTACTCAGGGTTGCGCAGCGGGATGCGCACAATAAAGGTGCTTCCCTTGCCGCTCCCCTCCGATTCGGCGCGCACGGTGCCACCATGGGCTTCGACAATCTCTTTGACGATCAACAAGCCCAACCCGGTCCCTCGAATGCCTTGCTTGGCGGCCTCAGTGACCCGATAGTATTTCTGAAACAGGGCCGGCAGATGCTCTGGCGGGATGCCAATCCCTGTATCGCTTACGCGAAGCTCGGCTACATCGTCCAGGGCATTGAGTTCGACGGTGATTCGGCCCCCTTCGGGAGTGTACTTGACCGCGTTGGACACCAGGTTCTCCACCACTCGTTTCAGCCTTTCTGCATCCACCCACCCGGTCACCGGTTCAGGCGGCAGCTTCAGGGTGAGGGTTTGGCGACGGGCCTGTGCTTGCAGCTCGGCCAGACGCACACTTTCTTCCACCACCTTGCGCAGATCGGCCATATCGGGATTAAGGCGCAGGTAGCCGGCGTCAATCTTGGCGAAGTCGAGGAACTCGTCAATCAGGCGGCGCAGTTTTTCGGCTGCATTTTGGGCAATGATCAGCAGCTCACGCTGGTTATCAGTGAGAGGGTCGGCACCTTCTTCGAGCAGGAGCTGAAGGGTCAGGAGGATGCTGCTGGTGGGATTACGCAGGTCATGGGTAATCATGGAATAGAAGTCGGCCCGTAGCTCCTGGAGCTGTTTCTGGGCTACCAGGCCGGCCCGGTGCTCCAGGGCCTGTTCCAATGCATAGAAGAATTCCTGAGCCTCGCCTCCAACCGAGAGGTCCTGCTTGGTGATATAGCCGTCAGCTCCTTCGCGTACCGCCGCGGTTGCGGATTTGATGCCCCCCATGCCGGTCAGCACAACAATGGCTGAACTTTGGTCCTTTTGCCGGATGCGCCGCAACACCTCAATGCCGTCCAGGTCCGGCAACAAAAGGTCGAGGAGGATCAAGTCGTACATTTTGTCGGCGCACATCCGTAGCGCCTCCTGACCACTCTCTGCCTCCTCTACTTTACAGCCATGAGTGGTGAGAAGAGTTCGTAGAAACCTGCGCACCGTGCGCGAATCATCCACCGTCAGCACAAGTTTGTTCGTGAGCATTCTCAAGCCTTTCTACTCAGCGAGGTTGCCGTCTGGACGACCGCTGATAATCAGAGGGCGTAATTCGACGATGTTTACCAATGCTTGCCCCTTGTCTGGGGCATATTATATGGCTTGACCTTCTATCAGTCAATGCGCTGGCAAGGGGACAGGTGTCCCGATACCGTTGCTATCGGGGATGGATTGCTGCCAGGTCCTGTAGGGGCAGGGCTTGTCCCGACCCCATTGGCGTCAAGTCAGGCCAGGCGGTCGGGGCGACCCCGGTGCTCGCCATTCACATCAAGCTGATGGTCAAAACTCCCCTCTCCCGTCCTCCCAGCCCCGCAAGTGGAAGCTGGGAGGACGGGGGAGGGTGGCCGCAGCCCGGGTGGGAGCCTTCGCGGCACTTCTGCAGAGCTGCGCGTTGGCTCTCACCCTTGTACCGCTCAGCGCAGCGTCTCGGTCTTCTCTGTGGTGATCTCAAAGCGGATATTGAGCTCTGCCAGCTCCTCTACCAGCCGGTCGAAGAGAGGGCCGGTGATAACCTTCTCCGGGGTCAGCATCCCCCGGGCCGCTATTTCCCCGCGTGCGGCCATGCGGGCTACGATGGCTCCTGTGAAGGCGGTGGTGCGCGCCATAGAAGTGAAGCCGCGTACCTCATCATAGCGGTCAATCATCTCGATTTTGTACCGCCGCGGCCGGCCATCTTTCTCCCCGATAGCTTCCACCCGGAAGACGGTGATATCACGCTCTCCCTCCTGCAGCTTTACATGGGGGTAGAGTACAGCATCAAGCACGTGTTTGGGCGCGACCAGGACGCCGTTCACCTCGATCGGCACCTCACTGAGCAGCCCCAGCTCCTTCAGCACAGTTACTTTGGCGGCATAGCCAGGCCAGCGCACAGTCATCTGCGTGCCCAGCTTCAGGCCTTTGAGGGGCTCGAGGTCCAGCAGCCAGGGCATGAACCCCTCATGCCAGGCTTCACACTCTCCCACACCGGGAAATACCACCTTCTCCACGCCAGAGTAACGGGGGACGGGCTGGATCCGCCCGTCTTTGACTATGCGGGCATCGCTCTCCCGCAACGGTAGGTGCCGGCCGCCGAAAACGATTTTGTAGCCCAGGGGCGGGGTGGGATGCTCTGGGATGCCGCCACACTTGATGTGCAGTTCGTCAACCCGGTCTAGTTTTTCCGCCAGGTAGCGGGCCATGATCTCGGTCAGGCCGGGTTCGACGCCGCAGCCCAGGATGACCAGGGCGCCGGCAGCCTCGATCTGCTGACGAAGGGCAGGCACTTCTGGGTCGGGTGGCCAGCTCAAGTCCACCAATGGCTTACGGCTGGCCACCGCGGCCCGGATCCCCAGGGGGATAGCTGTCTTTGGCAAAGCCGCCACAACGGCATCATAATCGGCCACCAGACGGCTGGCAGCCGCCTGGTCGGCTAAATCAAGAAGGACGGTGGTGAGCTTTTCCCCGCCTGGCATGCTGCGCAGCTTATTATGCGCTGCCTCTAGCTGTGCCTGGCTGGCATCACAAAGGGTAACCAGTGACACCTGAGGGTCCAGCATGGCATTATATGCCGCGGCCGGTCCCATGAGCCCGCTGCCTAAGACTAAGATTTTCATGGCGATGTCTTCCTCCTTGCTCTTGAAATCGAGGGCGGTGTAACTATTCAGCGGTGACTGGAAGTCACCCTTTTTGGGCCTGCGGCCAGAGGTCGGCGAAGGCCGACCTCTCTCACGATGCATAACACATAAGGGTGTCGGCGGAGGCCGACACCAGGCACGAAGTGCCCAGGAGGGGCGATTCCAATCGGCCTGAATAGTTACGGGGCGGTTTTCAGATCCTCTGCCCTCTTTGCTCTCATCTGGGTCGTCTGTATTTTACCCCGATATCGGGTGGTCGCCAACCCCGGTGGGATGATCCCTATCCACGTAGCGGTCGCGCCCCGCATTGAACATGAGAGTAGGCAGCTCATCTCGGCGGCGCGGAGGCAGTTTGCGCATTCCTTGCCCCACAGCTATAATCGGCTTGATCTCTATCGAAGCTGGCCTTGGCGGATTCGGCTCTTCTCTCTGACGATTCTGAGAAGAGCTTCTTGAGGAGCTTTCTTATGAAACACGACGTGCCGATACGGCTACGCGGCCTGACGGTGGAGCAGCTTCTGGCCGCGGTTGGTGATACTAGCCCTGTGCCGGCAGGGGGAGCTGTGGCCGCGTTGGCCGGTGCGCTAGGTGGTGCTCTGGTGACGATGGCTGTCTCGCTCGGAGGCCATGCTGTGAGCCAGGCCGAGCCGGCCGGCCTGCGAGACCAGGCTGTGGCATTGCAAAACCAGCTCGCTGCTCTGGCTGAAGCAGATGTGCAGGCCTTTGGCGAGTTGATCAGGGCCCGCCAGCTTCCGCTCACTGACGAGAACTTGGCAGCTCAACGTTCAGAGGCTGTCCAGAAGGCGCTGCGGGATGCTACGGAGGTGCCACTGACAATAGTAGCGGCCTGCGCAGACCTCTTGGGAGTGGTTGCCCAGGCGGCAACCCTGAGCAGGTCGGCCGCTCTCAGTGACCTGGCAGTCGCGGCTTGGGTGGCATACGCTGGCCTGCGCGGGGCAGCCAGTACTGCGCGCGTCAACCTGCGCGATCTGCAGAACCCAGAGTATCGGTCCGCGGCGGAAGCCCGGCTCAACCAATTACTGAAATTAGGGGAGGCAGCTCTGGCCGACGCGTTGACAGCCCTCAACCAGAGAGAGTGAGATTTGGCCACATCCAACGTGCATCATCGTCTGCTGCGCGCTGATACTTTAGCCCTGGCCGGCTTCTTATTGCTCACTTTGGGCCTGACCTGCCCTTTGGTGCTACACTTCGCCCAGGCTATTCCTGGCGACGGTTTTGACGGTTGGCAGAATTGCTGGAACCTGTGGTGGGTCAGGCTGGCTCTGCTGGAAAAACATACTCATCCGTTTTTTACCGATCTGCTCTTCTATCCCACAGGCGTCAGTCTCCTGTTTCACACCCTGAATCCCTTTAACGGCCTGCTGGCCTTGCCTGTTCAGGTGGCCTGGGGCTTGCTGCCGGCGTATAACGTGGTGGTGCTGTTTAGTTTTGTCGCCGGCGGGTACGGGGCTTATCTGTTGGCGCGGCGGTGGCTCGGGCCGCGTGGCACCTTTCTGCCGGCTTTTGCTGCCGGAGTGGTCTTTACCTTTTCACCTTTTCACTTCGCCCATCTCCTGGGGCATATGCAGGTCATCAGCCTGGAGTGGATCCCGTTTTACGCTCTCTATCTGTTGCGCGCGGTGGAAGGTGCGCTGGGCAGGCCCGGGCTGCCAACAATGCTACGTGCCTCGCCTGTCTCGTCCGACGAGGGGTGGCATCTCGCAGATTGGCTTCGGGCGCTCAGGGGAGGCGTGCTGCGCGATGGGCTCATGGCTGCTTTGTGCCTGGTCCTGATGGCCCTTTGTGACTGGTACTTCGTGCTGTACAGCCTGCTGTTCACGGTTATCGTGGTGGCATGGGCGGCCTGGCGAACTCTACGCCATGCTGGCCTAAGAAAGGTTTTTCTGCCTGCACTGCTAGCCGGTGCCATCCCCTGGCTGGCTTTTGGGACCGTGCTCAGCCCCCTGCTCGTGCCGATGATCGCCGAAGCGTCCCACTTCCGCTTCATGGTGCCCGACCCCAGTCACAGCCGCGTCTTGTCAGCCGACCTGTTGGCCTTTGTGACTCCTCAGGAGTTCCATCCGTTATGGGGAGCATGGGCCAGGGAGAGGGCCAGGGCCTTTACTTCCAGCCTGGCCGAGCATCAGGTGTTCGCCGGGTACGTGCCCCTGCTGTTGGTCGGCTGGGGAGTATGGTCCAGGCTGCGCGCGGCTCGCTATGGACGTTTCTGGTGTGAGCAGACTGGCCAGGCCGCCGTTGCTGAGGGCCGGGAAGCTACCTGCCAGAAGCCAGGCCAGGGGCATGGCTCTAGGGAGGCCGGGGTAGGGCTGTGGAGCCTGAGCCTGGTGGTCTTCTTCGTGTTGGCTCTGGGTCCGGTCTTGCATATTGGCGGTGTGACGGCTCTGCTGCCTGGCGGACGAGAGATTCCACTGCCTTATGGCTGGCTGGTCCGGGTCGTGCCCTTCATGGAGATCAGCCGTTCTGTCAGCCGCCTGGATGTGATGGTGATGCTCTCCCTCTCGCTCCTGGCGGCTATAGGTCTGAGCTGGCTATCCAGGCCCACAGGGCTGGTGGCCCTTGGCCTCATCTTGTTCGAGTTCTTGCCGGTTCCTTACCCACTGAGCCAGCCTGACACCCCTGACTGGTATCGGACCCTGGCCACCGATCCCCGGCCAGGCGCGGTTCTGAACCTGCCCATGGCGTGGGACCGGCCAGGGTATCTGCTCCATCAAACAGTGCATGGCAAACCCCTGGCTGTGGCCTACATCAGCCGCAATGATCCGCGCACCCTGACCGAGCGCGCACCGGTGCTTCAGCACCTGCGGCACCTGCAACCCGACATCCTGGCCTTTGACCTGGCAGCCCAGGGCCAGCAGGTGCTGTACGAGCTGGGCATCAGATGGGTGGTGTTGGACCGCTATCAGATGCCCGGAGGTCCCGAGCGGGAGTATACCGATGCGGTTGCCGGGCTGATCTTTGCCGGTCAGGCGCCGGTCTACGAAGATATGCGGCTGACCGTTTTCGAGGTCGCGCCACCAGCCCGGGCCTTGCCTTATCTGATCCTCGGCACGGAATGGGGGCCGTTTGATAACACCGTGCGGGGCCGTTGGCTCTCGGGCTGCGCTACACTGATTGTACAGGCACCGGCCAGAGGTTATGCCCGGCTGCGCATCACCACAACGCCGGGCAGCGCTTCCCTATCCCTGGCCGATACAAGTGAGAGTCATGCAGGCAGGCTATTGCTGCAACCGGGTCCCAACGAGCTTACCCTGTGCACCTCTACAGAGAACGAGCAGGCCCTGGTGACGGGCATTGCTTTGGAGATGTGGGAGCCAGCCCCATAGGCTGGCCTGCTGCACCATGCAGAAAACAGACTTTGCAACGCAGAGAGGGAAATACCAATGTGTTCAACATCTTTACTCAATGGCGAGTCCATCCGGGTGCACCCGCGCGCGGTGCATGCCACCATCAGCAAATACATGTTGGCCGACGGTGAACATATCATCGTGGACCTCCAGAATTCTCACGGCCCTTACTTGCGGGATGCGGTCACGGGCCGCGAGTACATTGACTTCTATGCCTACTTCGCCAGCCAGCCCATAGGGCATAACCACCCAAAGATGCGCGATCCGCGGTTCCTGGAGCGCATTAGCGAGGTGGCCTTGCACAAGCCGGCCAATGCCGACGTATACACGACATACATGGCGGAGTTCGTGGAAACCTTCGCGCGCGTGGCGAAGCCAGCCGATATGCCCCACCTCTTTTTCATAGAAGGTGGTGCGCTGGCGGTGGAAAATGCCTTGAAGACAGCTTTTGACTGGAAGGTGCGAAAGAACCTGGCAGCCGGCAAGGGGGAGAAAGGCACTAAGGTGATCCACTTCCGGGAGGCATTTCACGGGCGTAGCGGATATACGCTCTCGCTGACCAACACAGCCGACCCGCGCAAGTACATCTATTTCCCGAAGTTCGACTGGCCACGCATCATCAACCCGAAATTGCGCTTCCCGATCACCGAAGAGGTGTTAGCCGCGACGATAGCTACTGAGGCCCAGGCCGTAGCTCAGATCGAGGAGGCGGTACGTGCCAACCCGGATGACATCGCAGCTCTCATCATTGAGCCAATCCAGAGCGAAGGAGGGGATAACCACTTTAGGCCGGAGTTCTTCGCCGAACTCAGGCGGCTGGCCGATGAACATGACTTCATGTTCATCGTGGATGAGGTGCAGACCGGTATGGGGGCCACGGGCAAGATGTGGGCCATCGAGCATATGGGTGTGAAGCCCGATATCATTGTTTTCGGCAAGAAGTCCCAGGTCTGTGGCATCATCGTAGGCCCCCGGATAGATGAGGTGCCCGACAATGTCTTCCGCGTGTCCAGTCGCATCAACTCCACGTGGGGTGGCAACCTGGTGGACATGGTCCGCTGCCAGCGCTATCTGGAGATCATCGCGGAAGATGGATTGGTGGAGAATGCGGGCGCGATGGGCAAGGTTTTACTTGATGGCCTGGTACAGTTGGCCAAAGGCTCTGATCTGATTGATAACGTGCGCGGGTTGGGAATGCTGCTGGCCTTCGACCTGCCCGACCCACGCTCGCGGGACCTTTTCCGGGGGGTGCTGCTTGGCAATGGCTTGCTGGCGCTGAAGTGCGGCCAGCGCTCGATCCGTTTTCGGCCCATGCTGGATCTGGACAGAGCCACAGTGGAGGAAGCGTTGCTGCGGGTGGAGAAATCCCTGTACGATGCTCGCCGTAATGGTGGCCAGCTCTAGCGCCGTTTTAGAGCAACAAATGGGGGTTTTGGGACGATGCAGCCGTCCCAAACCCCCCACCTCCAGGGAGAGCCAGCCGGGTATCTACCTCCACGGGCGCAAACCCCTGGCGCTGAAGCGGTCGGTAGAAAGGGAGCCATTTCCAGGCACGCTTTTCCCTGCCCAGCTTCTCAGGCTGGCTTCCTGGCCTTTACCTCGGAGCGGTAGCTATCATAGAGGGTGAGCAGGTTGGCCTGGTGCAGCTTTTGTACCAGGCCACCAAGCGGTATACGTGAAAGTCCGCATTCCTCAATCGTGATATCAAGGACGCCGTTGCGCGGCGCACCTCGGGCGATCCGTTCGCGCACCAGGCGATCAATCCTCTGTAAGTAGTGGATATTGGCGTCCAAGGTCTCTTCGATCTCCCCACGCAGCAGCACCTCGCCGTGCCCCTGGACTAGGTTCTCCAGGTTCTTCCCCTTCAAAGCCCCCAGGGAGAGGATCAGGTCGTCCAGGTCACCCCCTACGATATAGGGCACAGGCATTACCGTGTCGCCGGCGATCATCAGGCGATCTTCTACGACATGCACGGTGATGGCATCGCGGCTGTGGCCCGGGGAGTAGTTGAGTTCGAGGGTTTTGCCCCCGATGCGGAGCGTGACCGTCTCGTTAAAGAGAAGCTGGGGGTAGCGGATCCGCACTTCCGCGAGCTGGGGCGTTTGCTGTTGGGCCTGAGCCAGGGCTGCCTCGGCATAGCGCTCCATCAGCCGCCGACAGCGATAATGGGCAACCACTTCCGCTTCCGGGAACAGATAGGTGCCGTAGGTGTGGTCAGCGTGGAAGTGGGTGTTGATGACGTAGAGCACCTTGCTTTGTCTCTGGGCCACAAACTCGCGAATCTGGCGGGTTTCCTGGGGGAAGGGCAGTGTGTCCACCAGGATGGCCCCCTCCTGGGTGAAGATCACCGTCGCAGTCACTTCTGCGTATATTCCGCTGGTAAAGACATAGATGCCTTCGGCGATGCGCTCTCTCTTCACCGGCACGTTCAACTCCTTGTAGCCCGGTCCCAGAATGATCGGGGATAATCGGGCCTGCCTAGTGGTACAATTATGCCACCTCAGCCAGGCAGGGCGTGCCAAGGATAACATAGGCGGAGAGCCAATGTCAAGAGGCAATTTTGGGCAGTTTGGCGTTTTGAGGGTGGTTGTGCCGGCGCGGAGAAAGTCTAAGGGCATTAAGAACAGCGAGGCTACCAGCTCGAAAGCCGGTAGCCATCCTGCTGAGAAGCCCCCGCTGTGCCGTGTGCTCGCAAGGTTTTGAACCTGCAGTCGCAGGTGGGAGCGTTGCCACCCGGTCCTGCTTTGCTAATACGCTCGAGCCAGAAGCCCGGGCGCAGCTATTGCATTTCCGGATGGGTTTGTCCAGCCCCCTTAGTTTAGCTGTTGGCTCAAAACGTTATGGAGCATCACGAGCACCGCAGGGTTTCACGGTTCTATACTAACACAACTCGAGAGGGCATGCAAGAAAGGCCCGAGCGCATAGGGCATGAGGCAGGGTGACTCGCCGCGGTGAGGGGCGGCTCTAGCTGATCTTGAGCACGAACGCGGCGGGGTGTGGCTTGTGCGCCGGGAGCCTGACCTTCAGGCCGGTTGCATCGCGCGACCATTCCACAGGATGGCCGGCCCCTAGCAGCTCAACGGAGCGAATAGCCTGAGGATAGAGTGGCGAGTCGGTACGTAACCATTGCACTGTCGCCTCGCCGTTTTCGGGCCAACCCAGTACAATGGCATAGAGGATCTCACCCCTGGTGGTGAAGCGCACATCACGCGGCGTAAACGCCGCGCGCAGGGTATCGGTAAAGCCACCCTCGAACACCTCGGTCGGCCCTTCCCCATATACCTTCCAGGGCCGCGTACCGTAGATCGCCTCACCGTTGATTTCCAGCCAGCGGCCGATCTCCAGGAGAATCTCTACCTCTGGCTCCGGGATCGTGCCATCGGGCTTTGGCCCCACGTTAAGCAGCAGCACGCCGTTCTTGCTAACCACATCCACCAGATCATGGATGAGAGAAGTGGCCGACTTGTAGTCATGATGCTGGATGTAGCCCCAGGAATTCTTTGAGACCGAAGTGTCGTTCTGCCAGGGCCTGGGCCGGATATCCTTCAGTTGCCCACGCTCGATATCAAGCACCGCCGCTTTCTCTGGGAAAGCATCAAGCTTGTAATTGATGACCACCCCCTTGCCCCACTCCAGGCCGCGGTTGTAGTAGTAAGCGGCAAACCGTTGCAGATAAGGCTGGAAGACGATCTGGCGGATCCACCAGTCGAACCAGAAGAGCTGGGGTTGATATTTATCCACCAACTCACAGCAGCGTGCCAGCCAGTCTTCCAGGAAGGCGGCATCAGGCCGCGGCTCAGAATCGCGCTCATGGAGAGCGTTGGGCGGCTGCGGCATGGCCGGGCCGTATAGATCGGCGTAAGCGGGGTCCTGCACGTCCGAGTCGAACTCGCGGCCGCCGTTGAAGAACCACCAATGCTCGGCGCGGTGGCTGGAGACGCCAAACACCATCCCTGCCGCGCGCGTTGCCTGGGCCAGCTCGCCGACGACATCGCGTCTGGGCCCCATCTTGGCGGCCGTCCAGCGGGTCAGCGCGCTATCGTACATTGCAAAGCCATCGTGGTGTTCGGCTACCGGGACCACAAACTTGGCTCCTGCGCGGCGGAAGAGATCGACCCACTGTTCAGCGTCGAACTTCTCGGCCTTGAACAAGGGGATGAAGTCCTTGTAGCCGAACTGCGCCTGATGGCCGAACACCTTCTGATGGTAGACAAATTCCCGGCTATCGCGCAGGTACATATGACGTGGGTACCACTCATTACCGAAGGCTGGCACGCAGTACGGCCCCCAGTGGATGAAGATGCCGAACTTGCTATCCTGATACCAGTCAGGCACCTGGTATTGTTCGAGAGATGCCCAAGTAGGTTCAAACCGTGGTGATAAGGTGGACATAACTGTTCTCCAGGCTCGTAGTGGCTGGCACCACCCACAAAAGCCATTGCCCGGAGATGAATTTCCAGGCTACAGACTGGAGCTCAACCACTAAGGCTATGGAGTGCACACTGCCCCGGCAGCTAAAGGTTAGCCGATGGGGCAATATGATCGTCAAGGCTGCTCATCACAACGGCTGGGCAATGGTAGCTCTTTCCCCAGCGTTGCCGCCTCTCTGGAGGCGGCTTCCGTCACGGGGCTCCCCGCTGGAGCGCCTTAATACGATTTGCACCGGCAACACAATCTCCTGGGGCTCATCTGGCCCCTGGCCGGCCAGCCGCGCCAGGAGAAGCTCAGCCGCGCGCCGCCCCATTTCGTAGGCAGGCTGGACAGCTACAGTTAGGAACGGCTCAAGGACCAGGGTAGGCGGCAGGTCATCAAAGGCCACCAATGCCACATCTTCCGGCACGCGCAGCCCGGCATCCTGTAAAGCGCGATACGCGCCAATGGCAATGAAGTTATTTGCTGCGAACAGCGCGGTTGGCCGCGGGGTAACCGCCAGCACCTGTTGGGTCATTGCATAGCCCGCCTGTTGGGTAAAGCGGTCATGCAAAATCAAAGCTGGATTAATGGCCAGGCCGGCTTCGGTCAGGGCCCGACGATAGCCTGCGGCCCGGTCGGCTGCCGTAGAGACCTCCGCCGGACCATTCAGGATAGCGATGTGCGTGTGTCCCAGGCTGACCATAAGGCGCACCAGTTCGTAGGCACCCTGTTCAGAATCGCTGCGCACGCCGTCTACGAGGGAGTCCGGCACGCGGCGGTCGAGCACCACCACGGGTACATTGCGAGCGCGCAGGTACGCGACCGGAGCTTCACTGCTGCGCGCCGGTACCAGGAGCACACCATCTACCCGCTTTTGTACCAGGATCGCCAGGTATTCGGCCTGCTTGCTTTCCGACTCGTCTGTGTTACAGAAGATGACGTTGAAGCCAGCCTGGCTGGCCACATCCTCCACGCCTCGCGCGATGGTGGTAAAGAATGGGTTGGTGATGTCGCTCAGCACCAGGCCAATCGTCTTAGTCTGCTTGAAGCGCAAACTGCGTGCCAGCGCGTTGGGCACATAGCCTAGCTCGGCAATCACTGCCTCGACACGCTCGCGCGTCTCTTGTCTGATGTAACCCGAATTATTGAGGACTCGGGAAACGGTCATAGGCGAAACGCCAGCACGCTTAGCAACTTCGCGTATCGTGGCCATAAGCAAAACCCACCTACTAATCCCCGCAAGCTGGATGCTTGGTAAGCGCCGCGGCGTTCGATGCCCAGACCTCGATAGGGGATGTTATCCATAACCTACCACGAAAGGGATAGCTTGTCAAATTCGACTCGGTTTGGGGTGGGCTTGCGCGGCGATTTGGCGCAAACCACCACGTCTTCGGAAGTGAGGAAGGAAACGACGGCACACCCCTCATACTCCCCTGGCCTTTGCTACGTACACCCGGCTCCGCACGTGGCTATCGAACGCTAACAAGCAGCCAGCTCACACAATGGCCAGGTGTAGCTCCGCCAGTTGGGCCGGCGTGATAGCCGAGGGTGAGCGGAACATCAGATCTGTGGCCGAGGCTGTCTTGGGGAAGGCGATCACCTCCCGAATGCTGGGTACGCCGGCCAGGATGGCCACTGTGCGATCAATCCCGGTGGCAATGCCACCGTGAGGGGGCGCACCGTATTCAAAGGCTTCCAGCAAATGGCCGAATTTCTCTTCCGCTTCTTCAGGTCCAATGCCCAGGGCGCGAAACATCGCCTGCTGGCGATCACGCCGGTGGATGCGGATACTGCCACCGCCCACTTCCCAGCCATCCATCACCAGGTCATAGGCCTTCGCTCGCACCCGCCCCGGGTCTGTCTCCAATAACGGCCAGTCCTCGTCCATGGCAGAGGTGAAGGGATGGTGCATGGCCGTCCAGCGCCCTTCCTGTTCGTTCCACTCCAGCAAGGGGAACTCGACCACCCAGCACAGCGCGTGCACATCCTTGCGCACCAATCCGAGCTGGTGTCCCAGGGTCACTCGCAATTCCCCCAGAGCACGTGCCACCACGGCCGGCCGGACATCTGCCACGATCAAGAGCAGGTCGCCCGGCGCTGCTTTGGTGCGCGCGAAGATGGCTGCCAGTTCTTGTTCACTCAGATAGCGAGCCACCGGCGATCGCACGCTGCCATCCTGGCGCCGCGCAATCCACACCACGCCTTTGGCGCCAAGGCGCTGAGCTTGTTCACCTAACTCATCAAGTTGCTTGCGGCTGAACTCGGCACATCCGGGTGCGACAAGCCCTTTGACCCGCCCGCCCTGAGCTACCGCGCTGGCAAAGACCTGGAATGTGCTGCCGCTCAGCAGGTCGCTCAGGTCAATCAGCTCCATGCCAAAGCGTAGATCGGGCTTGTCGGTGCCGAAGCGGTCCATGGCTTCCTGATAGGTCAGCACCGGGAATGGCTTGGCCAGGATCGGTTTGCTGCCCAGTGTCTCGATCAGCTCAGTATAGAGCGACTCAATAATGGCCATGATATCCTGGCTGTCTACAAACGACATTTCGAGGTCTAGCTGGGTAAACTCAGGTTGCCTGTCGGCGCGCAAGTCCTCATCGCGGAAGCAACGGGCGATCTGAAAATAGCGCTCGTAGCCAGCCACCATGAGCAACTGCTTGAGCTGTTGTGGTGATTGAGGGAGGGCGTAGAACAGGCCAGGGTGAACCCGGCTGGGCACCACGTAGTCGCGCGCCCCTTCCGGGGTCGTCTTGATCAGCATCGGGGTTTCGATCTCAATAAAACCGTGTCGGTCCAGATAATCGCGGATTAGTTTCACCACCCGGTGGCGCAAGATGATGTTGCGCTGCATGGCAGGCCGGCGGAGGTCGAGATAGCGGTACTTCAGGCGTAGCGCTTCGTCAATTTCCACATCTTCGTTGATGTAGAAGGGGGGCGTGCGTGCCTCATTCAACACCTCGGCTGCCAGGGCTGCCACTTCGATCTCGCCTGTGGCCAGATTGGGGTTTGCCAGCCCTGCGGGCCGTGGCCGCACAACCCCTCGGACCTGGATCACATATTCGTTGCGTACTGTGTTCAGCACCGCGTGGGCGGCCGGGGCAGACTGCGCGTCACAGGTGATCTGGACAAGGCCCGAACGATCGCGCAAGTCGAGGAAAATGAGCGCCCCATGATCGCGCCGACGATGGACCCAACCGGCCAGGGTCACTGTTTCACCCGCGTGGGCCAGGCGTAGTTCACCACAATTGTGCGTCTTCAACATAGCGTGCTCTCCCAAGCTACGGCTGTGTACATCTGGCTTGGGCAGCCAGATGCAGGGCAAGAAGGTAAGCGCCATTATACAACCGCCCCTACGGAAACAGCAAGGCAGTAATCAACCCTGGCCTGCTGTCAGAATGGGCGACAGCCCTTCGTCATGTTATAATAGCAATGCCACTGTAACCGTTCAGCCGCCAGGGGCGACCCTTGTGGTTGCCTTATTGGCATCAAGCCAAAAAGTATCGCCTGCATAAGGCGGCAGCAGGTGGGTCGGCGACGGCTGACCCTTGGCTGCAAGCCCAAGAAGGGCGACTTCCAGTCAGCGCCCGAATAGCGACTGCGAGAATAAGAGACGGTACCACCATAGAGAGGAGGAATCGCTCACATGCTTTGCCTGGTGACCGGCGGGGCTGGCTTTATTGGTACTGCCTTAACCAATCGGCTGGTGAGCGAAGGACATCAGGTGCGGGTCTTAGATGACTTGAGCGCCGGAGACCCATCTGGATTGCACCCCGAGGCCGTGTTCACGCGTGGGGACGTGCGGGATCGTCCCAAGCTATGGACTTTGTTGCAGGGTGTGGACTGCGTCTTTCATCTCGCCGCGCGCGTCTCGGTGCCTGAATCGGTCCTTTACCCGCGCGAATACAACGATGTCAACGTGGGAGGGACGGTCAGCCTGGCTGAAGCGATCCGCGATGTTGGAGTGAGGCGCGTGGTCCTGGCATCATCGGCTACTGTCTATGGACCGCAGGCCAGCCAGCCGGTCAAGGAGACGGACTGGCCTCATCCTCTGGTACCATACGCGGTCAGCAAGCTGGCGGCCGAGTACTACATCTTCGCTTTGGGTCAGTTGAATGGCATTGAGACGGTCGCTTTGCGCATTTTCAATGCCTATGGGCCGGGCCAGCGTATCCCTCCAGCCCATGCCCCGGTGGTTCCCCTGTTTGTCAAGAGCCTGCTCAGCGGGGCCTCGATCGTGGTGCACGGCGATGGGAATCAGACCAGGGATTTTGTGTATATTGACGACGTGGTAGATGCCCTGATCGCGGCAGCCACCGCGGCCAATGTCAACCAGGCCATCATCAATGTGGGCTCAGGGGAAGAGACAAGCATCAATGCGCTGATTGCAACCCTTAGTCAGATCACTGGCCGGCGGCCAGACGTGCTTTATAATCTCCAGCAGAGCGGTGGGGTGCCGCGGCTGGTGGCCGACCTGGGGCGGGCCCGGGAATTGCTGGGCTACCGGCCGCGTGTCTCGTTGCGACAAGGTTTGGAGAGACTGCTGGTCGAAGATCCCCGCTTTAGCGGTGCGCGAAGCGCTCATCAATTAGCGCGCGGCTGGTGACATTAGCACAAGACATGGAGAGCAGGCATATCTTTTCAATGACAGGAGCTACGCACTTGCACTACACTGTGCCCACGTCCCCTAGCCCCGCCCCTAATCGGGGGGAATCCTTTGAAAGGGGTATTCTGGGCAGCGAAGCCGCCCAGAATACCCTCATAATCTCGATCCTCCTTCCCTGCCTTGTGGGGAAGGAGCCAGGGGGATGGGGCGATACGCCTCAAAGTGCGTAACTTACGTTCAACGAACCTAGTGCCGTGTTAAGCTAGATTCTGGCATTTTGCGGTCAGTGCGTTACCCCTCTCACCCCCTTTCCCCCGCTCTCCCCTGGGAGGGGAGAGCG
>DAOTZS010000249.1:0-7885 GCA_034434335.1 Anaerolineae bacterium | reverse complement strand
CGCAGGCTTCGGCCACTCTCCTCAGGGCTAACCAGAGGCCGCCACGGCTGTGGCCAAGACCTTGAGTAGCCCATACGGGCCACGGGTAGCCCATACGGGCCACGGGTAGCCCATACGGGCCACGGGTAGCCCATACGGGCCACAGGCGGGGAGGCAAGGATGGGGAAGATGCGGGGCGGGAAGCCTGTTAGTCGGTTTACATCACCCTACCTCGCACTGCTCCATGCAGCCTCTGCGCGCGGGCAGAGCTGCTTGCCTTCCGGCCTGATATATTCTGCCGTTCAAAGCGTGCCTCATCAGCCACCATAGCTCAGCCGCCAGCATAGGATCGCTCCTGGCGCTGGTACGCTCTCTGGTCCTGCCTTGGGTCAGGGTTGAACAGGTTGGGCTGCACCACCCTCTCCCGTCGCTGATGCTGATATCTCTGGCAATGTGGCCGCGTATTGCTGCAAAGCCACCAATTCCTCATTTGTCAATGTCGTTTTGAGCGCCGCGCTCAGTTTCGAGCCTTTCAGTGCCTGCTCCCAACATGCTCTTGCTTTACACAGATAGGCGCCCCGGCCGGCTACTTTGCCGGTGGGATCCACGCGCACCTCTCCACTTGTAGTGCGTACGACCCGTATCAGCTCCCGTTTGCTGCTGCTCTGTCGGCAGGCGATACAGGTGCGTATCGGCACGTGTTTGCGACGCGGTGTCTTCCCTTTGGCCATGTTTCGTCCACCACGCACACCTCAGTACTCTTCCAGGTCTTCGTCCCAGGTCCGGCGACTGGGCTTGCGGCGTTTGCGGCTGACCACAGCACCCAACCGGTCATCGTAGACCAGTTGCCGTTTCTGGCCTGCCTTCTTGCGCTTACCGCGCTTGGTTGTCTCGTCCTCTTCTTCCTCTTCCTCTGCGCCGAAGTACTCGATGAACTCCTCTTCTTCATAGATAGCTTCGGGCGGCTCGGCCGTGGCGTCGGCTGCCGCGGGAGCAGCTGGCTCAGTGGGCTCCGCGCTCACGGGGAGGGCCGGGGTGGCAGGTTCGCCAGTCTGTTCTTCGCTGGCGGCTTCCATGCTGGCCAGCATCTTGGCCGCCTGTTCCAGGGTGACCGCCGACCTGTCCTTTTCGCGCAACAGCCATTCGGCGCGGGTGAGCAAGTCATCGGCCGGCGCGGCACCAGCCGCTTTGGCCTCCAGCGAGCGCGCCTTAATAAGTTGCATCTGCTGGCGCCGAAGTTCGGCCAGCCCTTCCGTAGCAGCCTCGGTTTCGCTCTTGATGTCAATGCGCCAGCCGGTGAGTTTGGCGGCCAGGCGGGCATTTTGGCCCTCTTTGCCGATGGCCAGGGAGAGCTGACGATCAGGCACTACCACGACCGCGGTGCGGATGTCGCCATCCTCGATCAGCAGCGTCTCGGTTGGCTTGGCTGGGCTGAGGGCGTTGCTAATGAAACGCCGCGGGTCGCTGCTCCACTCCACCACATCAATCTTCTCGCCGTTCAACTCGTCCACAATATTTTGGATCCGAGTACCGCGCATTCCCACGCAGGAACCCACCGGGTCCACACCGGGCTGGGTTGCTGCCACAGCCACCTTGGAGCGCTGCCCTGGCTCGCGCGCGATGGCCTTGATCTCTACGGTGCCGTTGTAGATCTCCGGCACTTCACGTTCGAGCAGGCGGCGCAGCATGTTGCGATGGGTCCGCGACAGGCGGATCTGAGGGCCGCGCGTGCCCTTGGTCACCTCGGCCAGCAAGCTACGTACGGTGAGGCCAATGCGATAGCGATCGTTAGGCAACTGATCTTCCTTGGCCAGGATGCCCTCGGCTTTTTTGCCCAACGAGACAGTTACTTGTTCGGTACGGAAGTCTATCGCCTGCACGGTGCCGGTGACGAGCTCACCTTCCCGTTGGCGGAAGTACTCGTAAAGTACATCGCGTTCGGCCTCATGAATGCGCTGGAGGATCACCTGTTTAGCTGTCTGCGCGGCGCTACGGCCGAAGTCCACCGGATCTCGCTCGACGAGCACAGTGCCACCCAGTTCAGCCTTTGGGTCGAGCCGGCGAGCCGACTCCAGATCGATCTCTGCATCGGGATCGCGCACCTTCTGCACCACCCGCTTCTCGCAGAAAATGCGCAAGTCACCGCTGGCTGGGTCAATCTTCACTTTGACCCCTACCGCGCTGTTGCTACAGTTGCGCCGGTAGGCGTGCACCAAGGCATCCTCGATGGCGCCCAGGATAACCTCCGGTGGCAGATCCTTTTCTGCACAGATCTGATTTACCGCCATGATGAGCTCGCTCTTCATCGCTCACATGTCTCCCGTAGTCCGCACTGGTCTACTCACATGCCAGATTAGTGCTTGCCTCGCGCTCAGGGCCCATACAACAAGAAAAGTGGGGGCAACCCCACTTCCCAGACCTTCCCATTTCCTTACCGAGGCTATTTAAAGTCTACCACAGAGGCTACGAATCTGCAAGTTGGGTGCCCGCAGGGTGCGCGCATTCAGCGCAGCGGCACGTGGTAGCGGCCAATTATGGCCTGGCCTGCCGGGCTGAGGACGAAGTCCAGAAAGCTCCGGCTGGCAGGCGAGGCGCCAGTGGCCGGGATACACAGATAGAGCAGCCGGGTCAGGTGATAAGCGCCGCTGCGTATTGTGCCTGGGCTGGGTAGCAACTCCTCAACCGCCAGGGCGCGTACCCTCGTGTCCACCGCCGAGAACGAGACATAGCCTATGGCGCCCGCATGAGTAGCCACATAATCCACCACAGCCTGAGTGGTGGGCATGACGATGGCGTTCAGGGTCACCCGGTCACCGGCCATGACCAGCGCCTCAAAGGCGGCGCGCGTGCCCGAGCCCTCCTCGCGGCTGATCACGATCGGCTCCAGCGCCGGGCCACCCAGCGCAGCCCAGTCCAACACCTCCCCGCGATAAATGGCCCGGATCTGCACCAGGCTCAGGCCTGGTACGTCATTCTGTGGGTTCACCACGATTGCCAGCGCGTCGCGCGCCACCGGTTCAGCGCGCAACCCGGCCAGCGCTTCCCCCTGCTCGGGCAGCCACGAGATGGCGGCTATATCAGCCCGCCCGCCCCTCAGTTCGTCCAGGCCTGTGGCTGATCCACCTCCTCGCAGTTCAATCATCACCTCTGGATGTTCTTTTTGATAAGCCTGGGCCAGCTCGCGCAGGGCGGGAAGCATGCTGGTAGATCCGGCAACCCGCAGGCTCGTAGGGATCATGGACTGTGGGCCGGCAGGCGCACAGGCGACCAGGGGCACGGCCAGCCACATTAGCAGCAGCCAGCGGATGAGTGGATGAGTTATCGGTGGCAGGGAGAGGATCATTTACAAGACACCCTACGGCTCTGTACCTCACTACGAACCATAAAGGGTCAGGTCAGGACAGGGCTATCGCTATCAAAGTCGCTCCTCCCGCCAGCGCGCAATAGGCCGCGAAGCCATATAGCCGGCCCTTGCGCAGGTAAGCGAGCAAGAACTTGATACACAGGTAGCCGGCCACAGCAGCCGAAAGGAACCCGACAGCCAGAACAGGCAACATCTGCCCCAACTGAGCTGAGCGTGTCAGCTCCAGCAATTGGAGCAGGCCGGCTCCCAGAATAGCCGGTGTGGCCAGCAGGAAGCTGAAGCGGGCGGCTGCCTCTCGAGTGAGGCCACGGCCCAACCCGGCCGCGATCGTCGCACCGGAGCGGCTCAGGCCCGGACAGATGGCAGCGGCCTGCGCCAGGCCGATCAGCAGCGCGTCGGGCCACCGCAGTTCGTCCACTGCCCGGATGCGCCGGCCCAGCCTTTCGCTCACGACCAGGATCAGGGCCGTGAGCAAGAGGAAGGCTCCCACAGCAGTGGGGTTGCTGAAGAGGCTTTCGAAGAAGCTCTCGAAGGCATAGCCTATCACGGCTGCGGGCAGGGTGCCCAGGATCAGCCACCACGCCAGGCGGCTCTCGGGCGTGGCAAGCCTTGCACTGGCAGAGCGGGAATGTATCAGGCTGCGCAGGAAGCCGGCCAGAATCCCCAGCCAGTCACGCCAGAAGTAGGCAATCAAGGCGGCCAGGGTGCCCCAGTGGACCATGGTATCGAAGGGCAGGCCAGGAGCCGGCCATCCGAAGGCCCAGGGCACCAGCACCAGATGGGCCGAGCTGCTAACCGGCGCGAACTCGGTGAGCCCCTGGATCAGGCCCAGGATCAATGCCTGGAAAAGGTTCATAGGCTTCTCCTAAAAGGTGGGTGAGAGTGAGCCCGGAGCAAGGAGGTCTTCCGCTCCTCAGTCGGCCTGGCCCATGCGGCGTCGGCGCCGGGCAGCCTGCTGGGCGTGACGGGCCTCCTGATTGGGTAGCTGATAGCCGCGCAGGAATTCCTCTCGGAACGAGGCAAAGGTGCCGGCTGCAATCTCCGTCCGTATCTCTTCCATCAGCCGCAAGATGAAACGCACGTTGTGCAAGGTGGCCAAATGCAAGCCCAAGATCTCGTCGGCCTTGAAAAGGTGACGCAGGTAGGCACGGCTGAAGTATTGGCAGGTATAGCAGTCGCAGCCGGGTTCCACCGGGAGTGGGTCGGCCGCGTAGCGAGCATTGCGGAGGTTTAACCGGCCCTGGCGGGTGAGCAGGCCCCCGTTGCGGGCCATGCGGGTGGGCAGGACGCAGTCGAAGATATCAATGCCGCGGGCCACTCCCTCGATGATGTCCTCCGGTGTACCGACCCCCATCAGGTAGCGCGGTTTATCGTCTGGCAGCTCGGGCACGGTGATGTCCAGGGTGGCGTACATTTGCTCTTTGGTTTCGCCCACACTCAGGCCGCCGATAGCGTAACCGGCGAAATCCAGCGCGGCCACCGTGTGCGCGCTCTCGATGCGCAGATCTGGGAATATGCCGCCCTGGACGATGCCGAACAGGGCCTGATCGGTGCGGCGTTGAGCCGCCTTACAGCGCGCGGCCCAGGCGTGGGTGCGCGCCAGCGCCTTCTCATTGTAGTTCCGGTCCAGGGGGTCCGCGCATTCGTCCAGGCACATGATGATATCGGCTCCCAGCGCTTCCTGCGCGGCGATCACGCTTTCAGGCGTAAAGCGGTGCAGGCTGCCATCAATGTGGGACCGGAAGGTCACCCCATCGTCGTCCACCTTGCGCATCTGGGCCAGGCTAAAGACCTGGAAGCCGCCGGAGTCGGTCAGGAGCGGGCCCGGCCAGCTCATGAAGCTGTGCAGGCCACCAAAGTCTGCGATCAGGGCCGGGCCAGGACGCAGGTAAAGGTGGTAGGTGTTAGCCAGGACCAGGGTGGCTCCCACTTCGTGCAGGTCGCGGGGGGTAAGAGTTTTGACCGTGGCCTGGGTGCCGACGGGCGCGAAAACCGGCGTGGCCAGAGCGCCATGGGGGGTATGCAAAATCCCTGTGCGGGCAGCGGTTTGGCGGTCACGCGCGGTAATCTGAAAGTCGAACATGTTCGGCCGCAAATATACTCTGTTGCTCGTCCCTGCTTAGCGCCCGTGGCTGCCGGTTGGAGTCGCGACTACCAGAGCTCTCAGCCATCGGTTGGGCAAGGTTAGCACGGCGGCGATGGAATGTCAAAAACGGCACGCCTGGGCTTGTGTAGCGGTTCGATGCATGCCATCCCATATTGGGGTTAGGGAGGAGAACAAGAGGACTTCCCTTGTATTCCCCTGGCTTCTGCTGGACAGGCCCTCTGATTGTCGGTACCAGCCGATGGCAGGTGGCCAGGCGCGGGTTCAACACGGCTGTGCCGAAAAGATGCGCTATGGGCCACGCTGTGTTATACTTTGAGTGGCTGCTAACCTAATCCATTGCCCTCTCCCCTGCTCGCCCTTGGCGGCAGGAGAGGGGAGGTTTTTGCCAGAAGGCCCGGACGTTTACGTCCGGGCTGAAAGAGCGAAGCCCTGCGGGCTAAAAATCCAGCCCCGAAGGCCTCGGTCCCGAGGGGGGCTTTGCCCTCTTAGCCCGGTGATTTATCACCGGGCAGCTGCAAGAACCTACCCTTGTAAGGAGGGGGGTAGGGGGCAGTGAAGGCTTGAGGTGGCAGAGAGTGTTAACCGATTCTGAACCATCCCCGCATCGTGGAGGTCGTTATGCTGTATGGACAGATCTTTGCCGAAACCTTCAAGACCATTTGGCGCCATAAGAAGCTGTGGGTTTTTGGTCTTCTGGGTTATCTGCTGTTGGCCCTGGGGAATGGGATCTACTTTGGGATGGCTTTTGGCTGGCAGCGGCGTTGGTGGGATTTCTTCTTTGGCATGCCGGGTCGTCCCCTGCCGGCCCCGCTGGCCAACCAGATGGTCCGCGGCCTGGCCTGGCTCTGGTGGGTTGGCCTGGGGGTGCTCTTGCTGGCTATGCTGTGTGGCTATGTGGTGAACCTGGTCATGCGTGGAGCTACGATCAGCGAGGCGGCAGCTGCCTGGCAGGGGGAGCAGACTCAGGTGGGCCGGGGGTTACGAACCGGACTACGTCGCGCTGGCCATCTCTTCGTCATTGACATCCTGTGGTGGGGGCTTTTGGCGATCCTCATGGTGACTGGTTACGCGGTGGGGGTCGTGCTCTTCTTAATCATGAGAGCAATCTCGGGCGGCTGGGGACCTGGTGGAAAAGTTGGCCTGGCTTTTGCCGGCGTGCTGGGCTTGATGCTGTATGTGCTGGCGCTAATAGTGATTGCGATGATACTCTACGGCGTGTTTGCGCCATTGATGTACCAGGCGGTGGTACAGGGGCGGCACAACCTGGGGGTGGGGATCAGGGAAGGATGGCAGTTGGCGCGCGCCAACCTGGGCAAGATGGTGGTCTTCTGGTTGCTGACGGTGGGTGTTTCGCTGGGGCTCAGCCTGGTGGCCTCGCTGCTGACCTTGCCCTTGATGGCGCCATGGCTGGCGAACTGGTTTGGGGCTTGGGTCGCCCTGATGAGGCAGGTCAGCGGTGGCGGGCCATTGCCGGTGCGGCCATTACCTGGGGTGAGCGTTTTGCTGGTGATCCTTGCCGCGCTGGGTTCGGCGCTTTCCGGCTGGTTGTATGGCAGCCTGTTTCAGACTTTTGTGCTGACCATGTATGCTGAGGTCTATCGCCGTCTGGCTGGGCGGCCGGCGCCGGCTGAACCAGCGCCATCTGAGCCGCCCGAACCACCAGCCCTTGCGAAGGTGAAGGATCTGGGGCTTGTTGTGCCGGAAGAGCCAGCCCCACCGGCTTCTGAGGAGATCGCTCCCTCCCTGTGAGGGAGGATCAGGGTTCCGCTTTGACCGCGGACTTAGGCCGGGCTTCGGCTTTGCTGCCGTCGCCGTTGGCAGAGGATGTCTTGGACTCTTCGTCTTTTGATCTGGCCGGCATCCCGGTAGACGATTTGCCTTTGTTGTCGGTGACGTAGAAGCCGGAGCCCTTGAAGATGATCCCAACTGGCTGCATCACCCGATGCACGTGCCCATTGCATTCGGGGCAGACGGTCAGAGGAGCATCGGTCATCCGTTGCAGGCGCTCGAAGCGCACACCGCATTGTTCGCATTCATATTCGTAGGTTGGCATCGTCAAGTCTCTCCAGCATTTCTTCTCAAAGTCTACCCTGGTCCTGATGGCCCTTGGCAGAGCACTTCTGCGTCAGGTCACTAACAGGCAAACCTCCGAGTGGTTCCCCCTCTCATCCTTCAGGATGATCGTGGCCCACCCACGACCATACTTTGACACGGCAAGCACTGTCGAGGTGGGCCACTGAGGTGGTAATAACTCGGAGGTCTGCCAGGCCTGGCAAATTCCCCTCTCTACAGGGGCGGCCAGATTATACTCCACACGGCATGGTTTGACAAATTGAGGCCTCCCACAGGTTGTAGCCTGCGAGAGGCCGGGCCGAACTAGAACAGCCCCTTCACTTTGCCGGTTGCCAGATCAATATCTACATCCACGAAGGCCG